>JASLXP010000540.1 GCA_030740295.1 Planctomycetota bacterium | reverse complement strand
CCACACGTCCCCGGCGGCAATCTTGCCCGGCGGCAGGTCCTTGAGAGGGATTGCCATCTCAAGCGTCCAGCCCTTGTCGCCTCGCACGGTCCCCACCTTGCAGGCCGGAGCCCATCTCTCGCCCTTCACGCGTCCGCCAAGAAAAGTCACGCCGATGCAGGAGGTCATGACATAGAGCGGGCGATCCGATGCTTCGGGAAACGAGAAGAATACGCCGGCATTGTCGTCGTTATACGGACGGTTCTCGGGCAATTGGATGTGCGCGTAGGTTTCCTTCATCCGTTCCTCATCGCAGTCGTAGGCGAGATAGAGGTGCTCCGCATCATAGCAGACGCGGACCCGTGTCTGTTGGCTAACCGCAGCATGCCCGAAACGCTGCACGAATCCGGAGGCCACTTCGCTGGCCTTCCAGCAGAGGTCGTCGAGCTTGCCGTCCATGGTCGGCGGCGGTTGCGCGCGTCGCGCCTTCAGTGAACGGTGCGACGCACCCGCGATGACGCGCACGGGCCGGCCTACCTTCTGCCCTTCGTAGATGAGCGAGCCAAACAGGAAGGCCGTCGGAATCTGCTGTTCGCCCAGACGAGTGACCGTAAAGGGAAGGGAAGCCTCCTGGCCGGGCTCGACCCTGACTTCGGCCTCTCCTGGCTCAACGCGCCATCTCCTCGCATAGAAATCGTCACACTTCACCTTGAGTGTGAGCGGCCGCGGCAGCGAGTTCGTGAAGTCCATTGAGACCCGCGTGGACTCACCCGGCTTGAGATCTACCGGGAAACGTCCGGACAAGGTGTCGCTGATCTTTGTCACCTCCGGCAGGAAGACTCCAGCAGGACCGGGCTTTACGTTCCGTCGGAGCTCGAGCGAGTCAAAGGTCTTTCCCTGAGTATCAATCGCGCGCAATCGGACGCGCTGCGAATCTACTTCAAGGATGGTCGCGTGGAATGTGCACCGCCGGGCCGCGGTGTACGACTGCCAGGGCCTTCGATCGCCCCAGGGCACCAGCGCGGCGGGGGCGCCTCCTCCGCCAGTGATCACATACACGACGCCATTCAGAGGGCGGGTCCGTTCATACAAGTGCTCGTGGCCGAAGAAGACGATGGATACTCCCTGCTCGGAGCATATCTTGTTGAAGCGATGGTCGGCACTGATGAGCGGGCGGTGCAGAAAGACGAACTTCCAGGGAGCTTTCGATGCGGCCAGGTCCGATTCCAGCCAGCCGAGCTGCTCCTCCGTGGGGTGTCCTCCGGCGGTGTCAAGGACCGCGCCGTGTACCGGGCCATAGTCAAAGGGATACCAGTTGTTCGCATAGTGCGGCACGAAGAACTGGTGGAAGTAATCGGTCTCCCTTTCATGATTGCCGACCGCGCCGTACATGGGTACCTCCGCGATGAGGTCCTTGACCACGTCGAAGAACATCCATTGCCACTCGTAATAGCTGCCATAGGCCGCGACAAAATCCCCGGTGTGTGCGATGAGGTCCGGCTTGTGCCCGCGGATCAGGTCCACCACTCTGCGATGAGCATTCGGCCAGGAGCGATTATCGCCGTACACGGCCATGCGGACCGACGCGTTCGCGTCCGCGGGCGCGGTACGGAAGGTACGGACCTCGCTCACGGCCTCCTGGCGCGGCGGCTCCGACGATGACGCGGATGCCGTAAGCACACGCGAGCGCACTCGGTAGAAGTACTTCGTTGCAGGCTTCAGCCCCGTCACCTCGACCGCGTGCACTCGCGCCTCCGTGCGCGGCAGACGGCGCGGCTCCGACCTCCTGGACAGTTCCTCGCCCAACTCCCTGGTCGGCCCGTATTCGACGCAGCTATCGGTGGGAACATCTGTCTCCCACATGATCGTCATCGCCGCAGGGAGCGGCCGATGCAGATAGGGGCCTTTGAGAATCTTCACCGGTTCGCCTGCCTGCGCCGACAACAGAACCGCAAGAGTGAATCCCGTCCCCAGCATCACGCGGCGATAATCATGAAGCATCTTCCAGTCCTCCGTTCAATACCCTCTACCACGAGCTGCGACCCGGCCACGCCCCGTGCTCTGCCGAAGCACGTCGCCCACCGTTTCTCCTACGGCTGCCTTCGGCCGCAACCAAATTTCAAGGGGCAACGAATAAAGCCACGCAACGAATCCAGAATATTGTTCTATTCGTTGCGTGCTTTCATTCGTTGCCACACTGTTGAAAGAGTACGCGCACGCGACGCAAACTTCCATCAGTAAGACTCTAAGGTACCGACCACGGCCACGAGCCGAGCTTTCGGGCACGAGGCCAGATGATGAACTTTGGTCAAGCCACCGGACTTGCGGCAGCTTTGGCCGCCAGCGAAGGCATCGAGCCCCGCGACCTGGACGTGAAGAATCTCCAGCAGTCCCTGCTCAGAACTCCGGACATCACCCTTGTCAAAAATGTTACATTACACGTCCATCAAATGATTGGACAAGTCTCTGCTCCGGGGCTTGCGGTCGTTCCTACTAACCCCAGGTTGAAATCCTGTGCTTTACTCACATTTCTTGAGCCTTACCCAAAAAGCCGGACAGTAATGTGGCTTATTTATTCTGTTTCTGATTCTTCCCCCCTAACGGTTACCTGATGTTGAATCCTTCCTTTGTTTTCCTCTTCGAATTGAAGGGGAGTGAGGTATCCCAGCGAGGAATGAAGTCGCTTCCTGTTATAGAAGATTTCAATGTATTCGAATATGGCTCTGCTAGCGCTCCTTTTGGTTTCGAAGGTTTGCGTTTGGTTCAGTTCTGTTTTCAGAGTGCCGAAGAAACTCTCCATGGCTGCGTTGTCATAACAGTTGCCTCTTCGGCTCATGCTCGGAGCTATCCGGTGCTTGTGGAGCATGGTTCGATATTCGTTGCTGGCATATTGAACGCCCCGGTCAGAATGATGAACGAGGCCGGTAGGTGGCGTTCGTTCAATCAGTGCTTTCCTCAGAGCTTCAACGACCAGCTCAGTACGAAGATGCTCTCGAAGCGACCATCCGACAATCTTACGGCTGTAAGCGTCCATCACGGCCGCCAGGTACAGCCATCCTTCATTCGTACGGATGTATGTGATGTCGGCTACCCATACCTGGTTGATATTCCGCACACCTTCCAATGCCTCCTGATTGTTGGGAGCAACTGGATAGTGGTGATTGGAATCTGTCGTGTGAGGGACGTAGCGCTTCGTTCGGGCAGCTTTGATGCCCATCTGAGACATCAGCCGGGCAACCCGATTCTTGCTGCATCGAACACCTCTTCGTCTCAGCTCTTCTGTGATTCGAGGACTACCGTAGCGGTTCTTACTGGCCTCGAAGCTCTGCTGGATATGGTCTTTCAAGCCTTCGTTCTCTGCAGCTCTTGGCCCCGTCGAGCCCTTCAGGTATTCATAGTAACTGCTCCGGGTTACTCCCAGAGCTTGGCACATAGCGACAACTGGGAATTCATGTTCATGGGCTTTCATGAATTCGTACCTCCGTTGTCTGTCTGGGAGAAAATGCCCAAGGCTTTTTTAAAAACGTCCCTCTGTGTCCGTACTGATGCCAGCTCTCCACGTATACGCCGGAGCTCCTCGTCCAGCTCTGTGGCCGTAGCTGAGACGTCAGGGGGGGCTTCGTCGTGCCCGGCCAGGTACTCACGCTTCCAGCGGTACAGACTGCTCAGTTCGATGCCAAGGTCGGTGGCTATCTGAGGCACGCTCTTATCGCCAGCGAGAACGAACTCGACCGCTCTCCGCTTGAACTCCGAATCGTATCGTCGTCTTCGTTGTTTACTCATCAATGGACTCCTTTCTTATGCTTAGTTTAGCCAATGAGGTGCCCGGTTTTTCGGGGGAAGGTCATCTTTATGCCGAAGGCATTACGCCTTACAGCCCAGGGTTCGCGAGCCTCAGCGAGCTACCCTGGGTCACTGGGCTCCGAGTACCTCTTACCCCGAAGGGGTTACGCCCATATGTAGTCTGTCCGCGTCCACAGATCATATGGGCGCAACCCCTTCGGGGTAGAAGATGCTCCACCTCGGAACCCAGGGTAGCTCGCAAAGCCTCGCAACCCTGGGCTGTAAGGCGTAATGCCTTCGGCATAAAGAAGGACCTGATCAGATGAAAAACTGTACCATAGATTTGAGGACGCAAAACCTTTCGAAAACGCCTCTAAGCCCTGTTTAGAGGCCGATGTCCGGAGTTCTGCTGCTGTCCGAGGGCTTCTACCTTGGTGATGAGAAGCGCCTGGCCGAACTGGGCTTGGCTGAAGGATTGACGCAAAGGGGGTTGTGAAGCACAACATGAGCGTGAACAACTTTCCGACTGACGAACGCCGGATCACCGATGAAGACTTCTTCGCTGTTTTGAATTTCGCAGTGCCTGGCATGAAAGGCGTTGAAAGGGCGGTCAAGGATAAGCGGCCCGAAGCGGCAAGGGTCGCCCTGGTGAAACATTTCAGAACGCGCACCAAGCCTCATTGGCTTTTCGAGGCACGAGGTGCTTCCTGCAAAGCGGGCGAGAAACCCACCGGCACCATCCGCATCCAGGGGAGGGCAATTACCGCGGAAGAAACCATCGTCCATGCCGACAAAATGCTGGAAAACATAATGCTTGATAGTAAAGACCTCGAACTCGACCTTGGCCCCGGAATGGAGAGGCTGCCCGAACTCCATGCCGGGGGGCGACTTCCCTCGCCTTTATCGCGAATGGGATTCCTGACCTGCCTGGCCACCGCCCGAATGGTCACCGGAGAGCAGGCTTATCTGGACAAGTATGTGGAGTTCCTGGACAAGTTCCTGCGGGAGTGCCCGTTTGCCTGGAATCCTGACGACAGCATGAATGCGGCCTGGGGCGCGCTTGCCTGGATCGGCCTGCTGCATACGGACGTGCCTTACGAGGAAGGAGTTCCGCCGGAGCTTACTTTCCAACTCATCCGCTCGCTCTGGTTCAGAGCCAGGCAGTTCCGTAATTTCGATGACGATCCTTACGTGCCATACAATCATCACCTTTTCGAGCGCGGCATCTCGCCGTTCATTTTTGCCCTCATGCTGCCTGAGTTTCAGGACATGAAACCCATGTTCCAGCGCGGAAGGCGGGTGATCCGCGAGCACCTGCAGCGCGATTTTTATGAGGACGGCGGATACAGCGAACACTCCATCTGGTATTCGACGGGCGCCGTCCTGGAGGAGATGATGATCAAGCCTTTCGACCTGGCGAAGCGAAACAACACCTACGTCGTGCGCGGCAAACTGAGAGAGCGCTTCATCAGGAGTTATGCCATGCGCGGCTCGATGGTGATGCCGGACGGCAACCTGCCTGATTTCGGCGACAGCGGCGGGCTCTTCGCCAAAGACCTGCTGGAGACTGGAAAGCAGTTCTTCGGCTGCGCAACGAGCGCCGCCATACTCGATGCGCTTGGCCTATCAAAGGATAAGACGGCGAACAAGAAGGCCCTGCCGCCCAAGTCCATTTTCTATGACAAAGCCGGCTATCTTGTCGCGAGGGACGGATGGAAGAGCGACTCGAACTACATGGTCATGAGCACCAACGTCCTTGGTCTGATCTGCCACGCGCACCACGACATGCTTTCTCTCAACATTGCCGCCAGGGGCGAAGCCATGATCGGCGAGCCGGACGCGAGAGTGGGCTACGAGATGGGCTCTCTGGGCCGCGGCTGGCATTACAACATGACCTCCCACAACACGGTCCTGGCCTACTCCGAACCGATCCGTGACGACATCCTCTTCAGCGTCAACTATGGCTGTTTTCCACCGGCAGCAAAGGTCTGCAAATACCAGGCGGATGACGAGCACATGTTCGTCGTGGCCGCGCACGACGGCTATACCTCCAATCGTCACCAGCGTGAAATCCTGTTCGTCCACAACTACGGCTGGCTGCTGCTCGACAGCGTCTTCAAAGGCCCGCGAATCGAAACACCACACTGCCAGCGCTGGCATTTCTACAAAGACGTCACCATCGAAAAGATCGATTCACATGCCTTTGTCGCCCGCAAAGGCAAGGCCCGCCTCCTCTGCGTCTGGCCCGACGACCTCACCGGGGTGGAAATACGCAAGAACAGAATGCTCAACGAAGGCGCCACGAAAAAGGAAAAGAACCTCCCCTGGATGGCAGATGTCTTCTTCAAGCCCCGCACTCAGTGCCCATGCCTGTTCGCCGCCGTCGAAAGGAAGCCGTCTCTTTCGCTGGTCAGGAAAATTCGGGAGCAAGTATTGCGTCCTTTACACGAGAGGGAATTACTGGTACCGGATGCGGATATGAACCGAATCAAAGCCGCCTTGAGAAAGAAGTCATGATCGGCTGTTCCCGCGATCCAGCATCAATCTTCTTTTCCTTTTAGCTTGGGGCCGATGGGAACGCTCTGTTTGATCTCGCAGAGAGCCCCCGCCGGGACCTTCCCCAGGTACCCAAAGATGGCCAGCCGGTAAGCATACTTGCCGCTGCGTGCCTCCCCGGACCACACCCCCCCGTGGAATTTCGAGACAGGCTCTTCCCGATAGTTCCAACCCCCCGCGGATTCGAAATCCCCTCCCTTCAGCGACCCGCCGAACAGGTGCACGTCGTCCACGTAGAGGAAGCACGCAATGACCTGTTTGCGCGGGTCGGTCACGGCTTTGTCCGCCTGGAGCCGGAACGCGAGATCGACGGCCTCCTTGCCCTCCACCCATTTGCCCACGTCCATCACCAGGTGCTGCCAGCCACCCTCGTCGCCGGCCACGTCGTCTTCCCATACCACGTTGCCATCGATAAGCATCTGAACTCGGTAGAAGCCCTTCAGCGGGCCGTAGTAGCTGTCCTTGACCCAGGCGCTGAGCACGTAGCCGTTCTGCGGAGGCTTCACGACGACCGGCGTCAGAATAGTCGCGGGGATGCCCTTCTCGTTCGCGACGGTCAGAGCGACGTTGTATCGGCCGGGGTCTTTGAAGGTGTAGGTGGCCGTCTTGCCGAAGGCTTCCGGGCCAATCGGGGCTTTGGTGTCCGGAAAGTGCCAGCGATACTGGACGATTCGGCCCCCCTCCTTGTCCATGCTGCCTGCAGCGTCGAAACGCACGGCCAGCGGGGCGGGGCCGGAAGCTGGCGTCACGGTGGCCTTGGCCGTGGGGTGAAACGCCGCGGGCCCCCGGCCGTAGTGGTTGTTGAAGATGGTGAAGCGCTTGCTGACGTTGTTGACGATTCTGAACGCAGCTTCCCGATTGGGATGAAAGAACCAGTTGTGATGGAATCGTGCCGCCAGCACCGGAGTGCCACGCAGGAGGATGGCCGGCTCGTCCGCATTCCGGAACTCGTTGTGGTGGATCAGGGTCAAGCCGCCGCCCTCGCCGGCAGTGCCATGACGGTCGAACGAGGGTTGAACATCATGGTCGAGGCAGATGTTGTAACAGGCTTCGTAGGTACTGCTGGCCTGGCCGGGGGAGCCGATGTGATGCCGGCAGAAGTCGAAGAGATTGGCCTCGACGAGAGCTGCTCCGTGAAAACCGACCCAGACGCCGTATCCGTAACCCCAGCGCCGAGTGTGGTGGATGTAGTTGTGGTGTACGTGCGCCGCGGAAGCTTTCTGGAGGTCGATGGCCCACTTGTTCCAGGCCCACCATTCACAGTTGTCCACCTGCAGGCTCTCGTGAAGGGACCGAATGCCGCAAGCGACTCCGACGTGCTCCCAGTGCCAATCGCCGGCTTCCGCGAAGGGGCCGCGGAGCCGGAGCCCGGTCACACGGACTTTGTGTCCGCCGGTCTTGAAAAGCGGCGTGTCACCCCCGCCTTTATCATTATTCGTAAGTGTGTTGGAGAAAATCAGCGCTCCCTGAGAACCGTTTCGGCCGCGCCCGCTGGCGAGGGTTACCCCACCGGGAATGGTCTTGTCGAGGGCGCCGGTCATATCGATTTTGGCTTCATCAGGAACATAGATGAGCATCCCCGACTTTGCTTTGCGCAGGGCCAGAATCAATTCCTCTTTAGTGGAGACCACGAAATCGGCGCCGTCACTCGTCTTGATGTCCCGGTAGCCAGGCCCGCCGCCGATCGGGTCGCCGGTGGGATTGAGCTGATCCCCATAAGATTCCCCGTGGCCCGGTGACAAGAGAACCGAAACTGTGGCCAGTACCGCCAGCACTAAGAATAATCTGACGCCCGCCAAAGGTGTCGATTTCGAGCAAGGTTTCATTTCAGGTTCTCCGTTTCTTTGGGTTTCAGTTTCCAGGTGTGGACATGTGTCCAGCCTGGCGGAGCAGGTTTCCTAATCCGTTGGAGCACGTATAAAATATGTAGATTGTGTTTGCGAGTGAAGAAGCTGTTACATGAATCTCAGGGATACGCGCATGACCGTGGTTGGGAACCAGATGTCAACGACGAAGGCGAAGTCATCTATCGACCTATGGCGCGCGTGTGGCTGCACCTTAAGGACGGCAGGCTCGCGATGCTGAAATGAATCTTCTACAGAACGGCGCCCTTGAGTTGGACAGCATCGGTGTGCTAGGGCACTGGACGCTCGCACCGCGCGAGGCCGGCAACCAGACCCGAGTGAGTGCGGCATGTATCCACGGGCTCGACTGCCTCAAGATAAAGAGCCCGGCACGCGTCGATGACTGGGAAAAAGAGGGTGTGATGCTCACGCAGACGGTTCTGACCAAACCAGACACGGTCTACACGCTGTCCCTCCGGATGCACAACAGGGACTTTCGCACGGGCGATGGGAGCGCCTACCTTTTCGGTGAATGTAACCCGGA
This sequence comes from Planctomycetota bacterium, assembly GCA_030740295.1. The sequence continues at coordinate 8,366 of JASLXP010000540.1, read as the reverse complement.
AGAGGATGCCGAACCGGACAGGCGGATGCGAATTTGGGATCCGCCTGAGAACGGTTTCGTGCGCAAGGAGTTCGTGTTTCGGACGGGCAAGTACTGGCGACACACCTTCGTGAAGATATTTACTCGCTATCACATGGGAGCTCTTTTCATCGGCGATGTAAGGCTGATTGAAGGAGGTGCGTTTGACCCCGGCCCGTGGGATAAGCCCGTTCCTCGCGACCACCTGCTGCCGGCCGGGCACACGTTTGACCGCCCTGCGCTGGAGGAGATGAAGTGCCAATTCATGAGGCTCCACGATGAATCCGAGGAGATGTATCTCGGCGAGGGGCAGTGGCGCACCAGCACGGCCAACAGTGAAACACCGCTCCGCATTCGCTCATCGTCGCAGCGAGTGTTCGCTTACCTGGGCGCGCACGAGGTGATGCCTGAGCCGGTGTTTCTGGATCGTGCCCGCGCGGCCTGTGATTTCCTGGCCTCCATTCAGAAGCCAGACGGTACGATCGATGATCCGTTTTACGAGACCGGGCTCGGTGGTGCAGCTCTCGTCGAGGGGTATATCCACTTTGAAGACCAACGTTACCTGGTCGCGGCAGAACGGGTAGCACAATACGTGAGCGCGGCCGAGCCTCATCCGTGGAACTACAACTACAACACGTTTCTCATCTGGGCCGCTGCCCGGTACGCGAAGGTGACCGGAGGGCTCGACCTCATCGAACCGCAGCTCAATACCAGGATGCTTGCCTGGCCTCTCGACCACCAGTGCGCCTGGGGCGGCTGGGCCGGGCACAACTCAAGAATGGGCTACCACGGCGTTAACCTGCGCGCGTTTGCCGCACTGTACGACGCCCTGCCGGACGAGCCGAAATACGTGGCGTTGCGAGGCCGGCTAATGGAAGCGTCCATTGCGGCCGTAAACCGTACGATCGCTGAGCAGTGTGCTGACGGCGGCCTGCCATTCAATCATGGCCAACCTGAAACCGCTCGCGCAGTCTCCTCACCCGCGCACGCCCTGATCCGGGCGCACGAAATTATGGGAATCGACACGAGCAACCTGCTCTTCGGCCTGATGTCCTTCTACGGCACGCCCATGGCGCGGGAGAATTTCGAGGACCCGAAGCTGCTCGTGCTCGCCGTTCAGCACTCCACGGGTATGTACCTGGCCTGGGCCGCAAAGAAAGGCGAACGCGGCGGAACGATGCACTTGAAGAAAGAGGAGATGGAGGCGTAAACGTGTACCTTTTCAACGTTCGAGACTTTGGCCTTGCAGGCGACCTGGCCTTTGACTCTCGTCAGTCGGCAGCGTAGGCTCGCCCAGCCGATTGGGGTTACATGCCAGCCAGAAGATGAGGTCGGGCCTTCACTCTTCACATCGTGAAAGGCGCTTCTCGATCCGATGCGCGTTTCGTGCGCCCGGCACGCTTTCCTGACTAAGTTGACGACATGCTCAAGCCATTCAGCCGGGTCGGCAGCGACATGATGCTCGTGGTCTTCGCACGCGTTCTTGCGGCATGCATGCTGGCCACGACCGAGCAGGAACCTGCCTGGCTCCAGTTCCACGGGCCAGACCAACATAACGTATCCTCCGGCCGCCTGTACAGCCGCCACGCTGAATTCCTGTACGCGTGTGACGTGCGGGAGCGTGACTGACTGGTTGGATGCTGCCGCTCGACCCAATACCAGGCGCTCGGCCATACTCAGATGCCTCAACAGTGCGACGACCAATCACCACTTTCCGATCTTAAGGAGGAACGAAATGTCCTTTCGAATGTCAATTGTCCGCTCGGTCAGTCTGCTGGGCTTATGTCATGTTCTCCTGACCGTATCAGTCGCTGAAGACGCTGGACCGGCGAAGCCGCCACGCTCCGGTCTGAGATTGCACAACCTGAAGGACTTCGGGCCAGTGGGCCATCGAGGCCAAATCGCAGACACATTCGCCAAGGCGATGAAGGCTGTGTCGGAGTCCGGTGGTGGCGTCCTCGTTATCCCCGAGGACGTGCCCGCATGTAAGCTGGAAAACTCAGACCGGCGAAGCTACTGCGGCAAGCCGGAAGACGACGACATCCTCCACTACTGGAAGAACAGCCCGGGCGTGCTCGTGATCGATCGCCGTGGTGGCGATGCAGTGCTGCGGGTCCCGCACGTCGGGTCGGGAGACTCCGGCATCGGCGCGGGAATTATCCTGGATCGAACACTGCGCCTGCGCCGGGGGGACAGCGTGCCCCATGCATCGAAAGATTCTGTCCTTGAGATCCAGAACCGAATTGTTCACGGCACGTGCAGCTACCGGGACGTTACCGCGCTGCCCGTCAAGGCGGGAGAGGACGCGCGTTTCTACGTGCACAACATTCGCGGGCTCTTCGAGGGCATGTACCTGAATGTCGCTGCCAAGATGCCGAAGGAAGGCAGCAAGTATCTGCACCGGATCGGCGATGCGATCATCATCAAGAAAATCGGTTTCGATAGAGAACGAAAGCTGAGCTACTTCACCGCGGAGACGAAAATCGATTGGCCCGTCGGGACCGACCTGCAGAACAAGACGCACAATCCGGCTATCCGCATTGTGAACAATTATCACTCTCCGAATCAGACCTTCGATTTCTACATGCGACGCAATCATTACGGCCACGGCGATTCGTACATGTACCACGCCCGTTTCGGTTACATGGGGAACGTCAACTCCGGCGGCGGCGATGAGAACGGCGCCTGCTACACCGCATACATCTACTCGATCTACAATTCGTTTCAGGGGGTGGTTCGCTCCGTGGATTGGAACGAGAACCGGCTCATCTTTGAACAGGGCCAGAACGCTCAGACACTCGCCAGCACTCGGCCCCTGATCAACATGAACAAGAAAAAGTGGATCTCTGCCGGAAAGACGATCATCGTGCCGGCGGAGTCGTATTGGGACACCGTGGATACCGGCAAGTACACCTACAAAGGGAAAACGTATCCCACGACAGTGTTGCCAGGCGCCATGGGTCTTCGGGCAGGGCTTCGCATGGGCGGTCTGATCCGGGGCGACGAGAACTGTCCCTGGGACGAATCCATCGTGGGCCGTTTCTTTGCTGTTGACGAGAAGAGTGAATTCGTGCCGCGCACTGCGTTTGGCGGATCGATGAGTGGCATCGTCCGCCGCTGGTACGAGATCACGGCTCTCAAGAAGAACCCTGACGGAACCAAAGATATTTTCCTCAAACGATACTGGTGGGGTGCGCGGGAGGCGTGCAGCCCGACGCTCTACGATCCTGAAAACTACACCTGGGACGGTCACGAAAAGCCGCTCTCCTACATCATCGCTCCTGGCACGTACGTCTTTAACGTGGCAGAAGCGGTGGACGGGACCCCGCGGGGGAAATCGCCTCACGCTCTCTATATCACCCCCCTACACGGACACGGGCACGCCTTCCGATTTCCAGCCGGGCGACCCGATCAAGCAGGCCATCGGCCCCGACCCTTTCAAGCCGCAAGCCATGCGTTTCATCGTCGGCGATGCAGTCCCGGGCGCGTGGCCGGCCGGGCTCATCGATCTCTACAACGCGGGACCCGTGCAGCGCGCTTACGGCTTCAAGATCCGCGGCAGAGGTCGCACCCTCGAAGACTGCGCCAAGCGGCCGGACCGCAGACCGCCCTACGGTTCCGTATTGAACATCGACTGCGCGTCGAATGTGGGTATCGACTGCCGCGCCGATTTTGCAGACGCCGCGATCCTCTTCCGTCAGCCCAATCATGAACAGGCCATCAAGTGGCACTACGCCCAGCAGACGGGCAAGCCAGCCAGGGAGGCGCAACTGAAGGTGGATAAAGCCAGCGGCGATCTGAAATTCGAAGGCGGCGACGCCCGCTTCAGCGGCGCTGTCATAGCCAAAGGGATTTCCGGCGGCGACAAGCCAGCAAGAAACCTGAGAGGAAAGGGCGTTGCCATAAAGACGGGCGCGAAAGAGATCGAGGTCCGCTTTCCAGTTCCCGAATCGGACGCGGACTACGCGGTGTTCATTGAGCAGACCTGGCTAAGCAATCGCGCCATCACGAAGCGAACTGCCGAAGGATTCAAGGTCGCTTTCGGAGAGCCGGCCCCAGAGGGCGCAACACTGGATTGGATGCTGGTGAAGTAGACTGGTTCAAAAGAAACTGCCCGAAACCGGCGAAGACATCTGCCTGCCCCTCCATCGCCGATCAGTTGGAACTTTGTCCCGATCCTTTGGTTGCATCGCTTGCTGCCGGCTCTTCATCATCTTTTAAGTCCGGATGAGGGATGAAATGCCCGCCGGCCGGAATCCTGAAAACTGCGCGGTATCGGCTGCCATCCATCTCGGCAAAAGTGTCCTGAGAATTCGCAGACTGACCGTCCGGAAAGAAGAGCGTCATTTCCATCTGAACGGCAATCGGTAAGCCGCGATCACGGATGCTGTCCCAATCTTCTTTGACCTGAACCGCATCCTGGTCGTCCTCTCCGTCCATTCTCTGCAAATACTCAAACTTGATGCTGCCGGCGTAAGCATACAGCTCTCGATACTCTCCTTCGTCCAAATCGACCTCACCGCGGGATTCCCGGCGGAACAGCCGGAAGACATAACTCGACTTTTCGTTCTTGCCGAGTACGTATCCGACGCTGTTGAATGCCGAAGCCTGCTGTCCCACTTTGGCCAGGGAGTTCACGCTGGTGACAAAATGCAGGCTCTCGGAATCACCTTTGAAGCAGACCTCGTGAGTAGAGGCCATAAATGCGCTGCGCAGGTCCGCGGCCATGCGTCGAAGGATGGCATCCGAAATGGTCGCCCGGCGATTGGCCTTCTCGGCTTTCTGTTTCGAAGAAAGCGTGCGAGCAAGGACTCCATGCACCGCAAGGAAAATGACCGCCAGAATCGTCAGCGTGACAGTGAGCTCGATAACCGTGAACGCGCGGCAGCCAAGTAGCGCTGACGCTCCGCGGCAGCGAGGTACATGATTCTTCTTGAAGAGCCTTGTGGCCTCAGGCTGCCAGCAGCCTGTCACCCCGGTCTCTTCTGTTTCTTGTGCAAACACCGAGTGGGCAACGCTCTGTGCCACTCGAGCCTTCTGATCGAATAGTTCTTTGGCTGACAGGCTGGCAGCCTGTGGCCACGGGGCGTCCACGTTTTCCATTCCTTTCAGGGTCATGAAAAATTGAGTAAAGTTCAAACTCGGATTCGCAACCATTAACCCCATTCTCCCAATGATCTTCTCTAAAGAACAGGCACAGTCCTTCAAAGATAACGGCTATCTCATTGTCCGGGATATGATGGACAGTGATTTCATTACGAATCTTCAGAAGAGATTCACCGATCATTACGGCGATCTACAGAATCCTGCGAACTGGGAAAAACAGAAAGAGATACCGGACCCTGTGTACGATGAAAAGTCACCGGAGACTCACTTCGACGAGCAGCCGGAAATTCTGCGGGCCGTGCATCAGTTGGGCAAAAGCAAATTCAGAGGCGGAAGCGGCGGCACGGCAGCGATCACCTGGCCGAATCAGGACGCAGAATGGGACTTCCCTGCGTCGGGTCACCTGGACGGGTATCCGAGGGCGAGGTGGTGGCCGTTCATGCTGGCCATCACTGCCTACCTTTCTGATGTGGATAGTCATGGGGGCTGTTTCACCTATTGGCCTGGAAGCCACCTGAACGCCCGCGATTACTTCCGTGATAATCCCGAAAAGATCAACGGCAGCTTCCTCAGGTGGGAACCCGGGTACGATTCTGATCCCAGGAACTGGAAACAATTCATGAAGGACATTGAACCCCGCGAATTTACAGGAAAGGCCGGAGACGTGATTTTCTGGCACAGTTGGCTGTTTCACACCGGCTCGGTCAACTGCAATCCCAGCCCGAGAGTGGGCCTGTTCGCCAGGTATTCCTGTCCCGGTCAGTATGAAGCCAGATTCGAAATACCGAACGACATGTGGGGGCTGTGGGGGATTTAATGGTGCCGAAGATTCAGAACTCCAGATTCAGGATTCAGGAATTATCTCTTGCAGTTTTCAAAGAGCCTCCAGACCTTTTGCATCTCCGAGTGGCGTTTTTCCGGCTCTGGCTGTCACTGCTACTCACGTCTGCCTCTGTCGCGGAGCAGACCAGAGCTCATGACAAACCGCTTTCAACCGAAGCGCTCACCGCACTCGTTCGCCCTTCGGTTGTTACCATCTCGGTTACCGGGCGAGCGGGCGAAGAATCTGTCCTCGGAACAGGTTTCGTCATTTCACCTGACGGTTTGATTGCCACGAATCTGCACGTGCTCGTTGAGGCGCGGCCAATTACTGTGGAATTCGCGGACGGCAGGAAATACCAGGCTGAATCCGTGCACGCGTCCGATAGGTCAGTGGACCTGGCGATCATCAGAGTGAAAGCTGCGGGCCTGAAAACACTCGAACTGGCGGAATCTTCAAAGGTGCAGGATGGCCAGTCAGTCGTTGCGTTTGGCAATCCTGAAGGCCTGAAGAACAGCGTGGTTCAAGGCATCGTTTCCGGTCACCGAAAGCTTGAGGGAGTTCCGATGTTGCAGCTCGCCATTCCTATCGAGCGAGGCAACAGCGGGGGCCCGGTCGTCGATCGGCAGGGCCGCGTGCTCGGCATTCTGACCATCAAAGCGGCGTATACGCGGAATCTCGGTTTCGCGGTGGAATCCAAAGCATTACGGCCTCTAATCGCCAGACCGAATCCCATTCAGATAGGTAAGTGGCTCACCATTGGTGCACTGAATCCCAGGGAGTGGAAGACACTCTTTGGATCGGACTGGCGCCAGCGCGCCGGCCGAATTCAGGTGAAACCGGCCGGCCGAGGATTCGGTGGGCGTTCTCTTTGCCTTTCAGAGACCAAGCCTCTCAAGCTGCCATACGAGCTGGCGGTCAGTGTGAAGATGGAGAACGAATCCGGCGCGGCCGGGCTGGCCTTTCATTCGGACGGTAAACACAAACACTACGGTTTTTATCCGACTGCCGGCCAATTGCGGCTGACCCGTTTCGATGGCCCTACCGTTTATACATGGACGATTCTCGATCAGCGGCGAACTGAAGATTACAGACCCGGCGATTGGAATCGGCTGCGGGTCCGCTTCGAAAAAGAACAGTTCAAGTGCTTCGTCAACGATCGCCTGGTTTTCACATCCCGGGATAGAGGTCTGACGGCCGGCAAAATCGGGCTGGCAAAATTCAGAGACACGGTCGCTGAGTTCAAAGGATTCCAGGTGGGCGCCGACCTATCCGAACGGCAGCCGAATTCAAAACATGTCGAGAATGTCCTGAAGGCCGTCTGGCAAATCTCGAGTCAGAGATTTCCCTCGGACGAGGATGTGAAGAAATTCGCTGACGATCCGGAAATCAACATCGCTCTCCTGAACAAAGAATCCAAGGCTTTGCATGCACGCATCGCGTACGTGAAGGAACTCACCAAGCAGGTACATCGCCATCAGACCTCCACTCAGATTCTCGACGAACTGAAGAAATCGGAGGACGAAATCAGCTTGCTGAAAATCGGGCTGCTCATCGCTCGCCTGGATAATCGGGAGGTCGAGGTCGATGCCTACCTCAAGCTCTTCGATCGTATGGGCGAAGACCTGAAGGCCGGTCTGCCTGAAAAGCCGACAGAGCGCGACAAACTCGATGCGCTGAATCATTACATGTTCAAGGAAATGGGATACCACGGCAGCCGATTCGAGTATTTCCACGCTTCGAACAGCTACCTGAACGAAGTGATCGATGACCGTGAAGGTCTGCCGATCGCACTCTCAGTGATCTACATGGAACTTGCCCACCGCGCCGGCCTGATCATCGAGGGTGTTGGCCTGCCCCGATACTTTGTGGTGCGCTGCAAGCTTGAGAAGGGAACTCCACAGCTTATCGATGTCTTTGAGGGCGGCGCGCTGATGAGCGTGGAGGATGCGAAACGCAAGGTGTTGGCGATGACCAATCGCCCAATGGTCAAAGGAGATCTGAAGGCCAGCACCAGGAAAGAGATCGTCATGCGCATGATCCGAAACCTACTTGGCCTGGCCCAGAACTCAGAGGACACGGAACAGAGCATTCAGTACCTCGATGTGCTTCTGGCCCTCGAGCCGGATGATCCCTCCTTCCGAATGATGCGGGGCTACAACCACTACCACCGCGGCGACAACAGGCGTTCGCTGAAGGATGTCGAGTGGCTGCTCAAGCGTAAACCCGCGAGCATCAAGATTCGGCGAGTGGAAGAACTGCACCGGCGATTGAAGGCGGAGCTTGGGAAGGAGTGAAGGGCGACCACAGTCGTGGGATGCATGGTAAAAAACGACATGTGCCGCGCAGAAGCTCCTACGGTAGCCGTCGGCCGCCAACCGAGGGATTCTTACCACAGATGGCAAGGCCATCCCACGGATTA
>JASLXP010000539.1 GCA_030740295.1 Planctomycetota bacterium | reverse complement strand
GAGCCTTGACTACTACACTTTGAAGGAAAAGGCGGGATTGTCAGCCGGTGTTTCGGCAGTTCCGACTTTTCTGGAGTTGGCTCCGCCTGGTCAGCCGAGCAACGACGACTCCTGCGTGACGATTGAACTGCATTCAGCATCCTCTGAGACCCCAGCCATTGGATCGAATCATCTGGAGCGGGACGGGGGCGTCGGTCTCTCGTTTGTCCCAAAAAGCTCCAATATGCCTGCATTGTCCGGTGTATGGTGTACGCGGGAAGTGTCCCTTCGAGCTGAAATGCCACATTCGGAATACGTTGAACTGTTCATCAAAGGTGATCTGGTGCATGGAGTGTTCGCTCGTCCCATTCACCTGCCCCTCTCCTCTGATGAATTTTCGATTTAACGCCCACTGAACAGTCTCAGTCCCGGTTGTGTGTGCGCCTTCTGGATTCCATTTGCCGGGTCTCACCGTGGTCTCGGTGTCCCATTTTCCGATGCGCCGCTGAAGAACCTGCCAGGCCGCCACCCGGTTCGACTTTCCGTGTTTCAGGTCGAAGTCTTTGGGAAGACTGGCACGGTCGTAGGCTATCAGTTCGAGGTCGTCGAAGTATGCCTTTCCGTTGCCTTCCAGCTTACAGGAGACCCAGAGCATGTCTGCTTCAAGAGCTTCATCTGCGCGGTCGGTCTTAGTCTGAAACTGCCAGCCTTCTTGACCGGCCGAAACGCGATCTCCGCCGGGAATGTAGAAGTTCTCTCCGCCCTTTCGATAGTTGAATTTGATCATCGCCCAGCCATCGCCGTCCCCCTCGAACCTTACCCAGCCTCTCAGCACGTAGCGCATGGTGCGGTCAATCCGTACCCCATTGGCGAAGACATGGATTCTCGTGCCCTGGCCGGAGATCATCAAAGACTTCTTCCCGGTACGCCCACCCTCTACGGCTTCGTAGTGGTAGCTTTTGTCGGTATCCACATAGGGCGACCACCCGGCAGGCAGTCGTCTGCCGGCTAAGTCGTCTTCAAGCGACGGATTGACGATGAGATTCTTCGGCTTCCCTTCAGCAAGGCAGATCAAAGGGATGATGCATAAGGCCAGAAAAATCAGTGAAGCAGATTTCATAACTGTTTCCTTGTCCTCTGGTGAGTGATGCGGGAGGGGGAAGAGCGGTCAGAGAAATCGTCTTGTATAGGCAAGTGGTCTTGGCGTTTCGCGACAAGCTATGAAGCTGGCGTGGAGCGTCAGGCTGCCGCGGAGCGTCAGCACTACCATGAAGAAGCTGCCGCGATGCGTCAGCACCACTTCATTCCTTTTTCTTCGCTGCCTTCATTTCCTTGCTCAACTTCACAATCGTGTTGTATCCCTCTGGGCCCTTCAGTTCCTTGATGTGGACGTTTCTGAAGCTGATGAGGGTGCGATTATTTTGAAATCCGATATGTCCGCTGAGTTTTCGGTTGCCGACAAAGTAATTCACAAGCTTGCCGTTCAGACGAACGAAGTAGCTCTGTCCCACGCAGGTAATTTCCATTGAGTTCCACTGTTGCATCGGCTTTTGAGGAAAGGCCCATGGATCCTTGAAACTGAATATCGACCCCGTCGGGTTGCCTCCAATCTCTCGCCCCGGCGGCCTGTTGTGCTCCTTGAGGATGGCGATCTCGTAGCCTTGCTGAACCGCGTTCCTCGGGTTGTCGCCGGGGTCGGGGAAACGCACGAAGACGCCGGAGTTGGCGTTCTGCTGCAGCACATACTCGAGTCGCAAAACGAAATCGATGAACTCTTTGGATTTGTACCACCAAAGCCCCATACCTCCGGTTGCAGTCGCCAAGCCGGGCCTGAATTGAAATTCTCCCGGCCCGCACTGCTCCCAGCCTCTGGCCGGGTCGTCGGCGAACAGATTCGTGAAGCCCTCTGATTCCTTCAGCTTGACCTTTGCGATTTGCGGCCCAACCCTCAACGATTTGTCCATGTGCTCGACTGTCAGATATCCCTCCTTCGAGACTTCGAAGAGGTATATCCTGTCCATCTCGGCGTCGATTGTCACAGGCGAGAAGAGCGGCGTGGCATGAACGATCTCTGCATCAAGCCATCGATTGATTCCTCCGCGAGCTGGTTTGTAGGACCTGACCCGGATCGTCGCGCCTACGGGTTCAGTATGGATCTTGAACAGCGGTTTGAATCGGGCCATCTCGGCGGCGTTCACGTCTACCTTGGCTTTCGTTCTCATATCCATCACCGGCTGCATCAGCTCCTTACGGCCGGGGCCGGACATAAGTACGAACTGGCTAAGGTTGGTGTAGCCGTCGGCGCCGAGCTTTTTCTGGGCAGCAGTCGCCAGGCGAAATATGTCGGCATGTTTGATTTCTCGGTACGGCTTCTTCATCCCTTTCCCGCCTGTCTTTAGGTAGACCTCGGTCTCGGTTGGGCCAACGAGCTCATATTTCTTTCCGCCGAGTGTGACCTGCGAACCGATCTGTTGATTTCTGATCGCCTGTATCGCCGACTCAAACACCTGCTGCGCTGCTCCGATTCCTACGCGCCAGTTGTAAATCTCGTTCTGTCGATTCTTGAATCGAGGGTCTTTAGCCTGTGCATTCAGTCTCTTGATCGCCTCCGCGTACTCGTACTTCATGGCAAGGCCGATTGCCTCGTTGTGTATCTTCACAGACTCCTTTTCAATCTGGCGTTGCTGCTGCCTGAGAGCCTCCAGCTGGAGATCATCGAGCTTGCCTGGCTGAGGCCCTGGCTTCACTGGCGCGGACGTTTTCTTCAGCACCAGGCTGACAACGGTCGGGCCGGGCTTGGTGACCTTGACCGTGTGTTCGATGGTGTCGTATCCCTTCTTTGAAAATTCAAGGACATACGTGGTATTCAGTTCGGCATCTCTCATGCCGAGAGAGAAGAAAGGTGTGGGGTCAATTGGTCGGCGTTGGAT
>JASLXP010000538.1 GCA_030740295.1 Planctomycetota bacterium | reverse complement strand
GGACCAGACAGGGAATCTGCGTGCCTGTGCTTCCCGGACGAGTGCCCGGCCCTGGTCACCGGAGAATCGCACCCAGTTGCCGGGATGAATGCAAACTGCGTAAGGCACATGGAAGCGTGTCTCGATGTCGGTGAAGATGCGGTCGAGTATGACTTCCCACTGCTGCAGTGAAAACATGTAGGAGTAGTTTGCCCGGCCGAACAGAACGTCGTCAGCCACGTGAGTGTGCTGTTGGTAAACGTTCAGCATCCGGCCGTTCGGCTGTGAATATCGCATGGGAATGGCGCCGCCGAAACCTGCGTAGGGAGCGGATTCCCGGTCGCGCCTGTAAGTGCCGGAGAAGTAATTCCCGTCCATTCCTATCCCCAGCTTTTCCATCACCTCGACAGGTTCCATGTACCCCGCCCAGGCCGTACTGTGATTGCGAATCGACCTCGACTTTATGCCGTACATCTCTTCGAAGAGCAGAATCTGTCGTTCGAGATCTGAGATTCGAATGGAGACGGGTTCTCCGTCCAGGGGCCGAAGGTTGGGGTGCGGGCCAAGGTCATGGTGCTGCCGATACCGTTCCCCGTCAGCCCTCGTCGAGTGGGTGGACTCTGGGATGATGTAGAGATTCATTCTCGCATCGTTTTGAGCCATCCAGCCGAACTGGTCTTCGTTCCAGGCCACTTCGGCATGGTCTTCGTCGCCGGAATAAACGAGGATGCCTCTGGACTCGCCCGGCAGGTGGTAGAGGCGGGGCACAGGTGCACCACTGAGCCGAACAACAAGATCGACCAGCCACCGGCTCAAGAGATCCGCGTAAGGAATCCAGGCGGCATCATTGGGTCCGATGTCCGCCGCCAGATGTGATGGCCTGGCGCATCCGTCACCCTCAGGGACTTGCTCCGCGTAGGCGGGATCGCCCTGGCGGCAGAGAAGGACGCTCAGCGGCAGGTCGAAAGCAATCGCTACTATGCGCCCCCTGCCGACAGCGGTTTCAGCAACCCCGATCGTCTCGCCGTGAAACTGCCCGGGGAACGACAGATACCCGTACGCTTGAACTGATTCACCAATGACCTCGTAGTTCCCGGCATTCCCAACGACGGGAAGCAGCTCCCCGGCCAGACCAGCCACAGGTTCTCTCGGAAGACGGAGCCGGAGTGGTGTTTGCTTCTCTCCTGTAAATTTCAGTCCAGCGGCCCCTGCCAGGATGTCGGCCGGCAGAAAACTGACGAGCGAGCCGCCGCGGTTGACGTAATCCAGGAGCAATTCGGCGAGTGAGCCGTCGACGCCGGGGAGAGCGATGGCAACGGGAGAGGAGTGAGGATCAAGACCAGATGCTCCCTGGAAATCTGAAGACTCACACAGAGGCAGTCCCCAGCTTCGGAAGATCTCCTGGACATATTGATCGAGACCTGGTTCAGAGTCGCCGGCGAAGACAGAGATTTTCATGCCCGAATGCGTCACTTCGGCGCCTCACCTGCAGCCCGATCCGGCCCGGGCCTGAAATCGGGCACTATCATCAGCTTGGTGCCCTGGTCGATTGATTCGGCGGCGAGGACGGCGGGCGCGGCCGTCTCAATGGCGCGGTAGACGTTGAATTCCTGAGGACGATTGTTCAGAACCGCATCGCGGAAGGAAGCGTGCACGTAGTAGTCTGCGTCACCGTGCCCGCTGCCCCTGGCTTCCGGCGGAGCGTCAGCGCGCTCGAACTTCCAGTCCACGTCGGCCACATCATGCATCTGGGAAAAGGCCCGCCACATCTTTGGCTTTTCACGGCTCGAACGGGACCACTCAACACAGCCTCGCGTTCCGATGACCTGATACCAGTGGTGTCCTCTCTTCGGTACGGGCTGTGTGAATCCAGTCGCCATTCTCATGAGTGCATCCTTCTCTGTTTTCATCAGCGCGACCTGCATGTCGGGCTGGCCGATTTGCTCATGGGAATAGCTTGGGCCGCTGGTGCTCATGGCCGTGACTTCAACGACCCTGTCGTCGAGCACGCGCAGCATTGGGCCGAGCTCGTGCGGCAGATAATGAATGGGCGGCATCGTGTGGAGCCAGGTCGGTTTCGCCTCCGGGTGGTCTTTGAGATCTTCGATGGAAAAGAAGTTGCCCGTCTCCGGATCCTGGAAGAACTGCCGAGTGCCGTAGTAACCAATGTATTGCCCTTCGCAGTAAGTGACCCGGCCGAGCTCCCCCCGTGAGACCATTCCCGTCCAGGCTTCCACGACTCCCCAGAAGCGCGCTTGCTCGCCGAGTTGATAGACCTTGCCGCTTCGCTCGGCAGCCAGGACGATTCGCCAGCAATCTTCCATCGTATGTGCGGCCGGCACCTCGGAGTTTACATGTTTCCCGGCCTCCAATGCCTGCGCCGCAAGAGCGCCCTGTTCCCGGCAGCGCACCGTAAGGGCAATCGCATCCACGTCATCGTCGGCCAGGATGTCGTCGTAAGCGGAATAAGTCTTCACATCCTTCGGATCGGTCAGAGACGCAAGGCCGCGCTCTTGGAGCGGCACGATGGGATCGCAAAGAGCGGTGATTCTGTAGCCATCAAGTTTGTCCAGCATTCGCAGCCAGTGCAGGCCGCGATGGCCGAGACCGGCCAGGCCGATTCTGATTTCAGACATGGGATTCGGATTACGGATTACGGATTACGGATTGAAGAAAGATTTCAGATTGTGGATTGCGAGCGGCTGATAGTAAACCTTGAGCGGGTGGATGACCAGAGCTACGGGAGATATTGCCGACTGCGGACCGGATGAAACATCCTTCAATCCATCCTGAAATCTTTAACAATGGAATCCGGCAATCTGTAACCAATACCTGGCGATGTGGGTAACGCTATCTCGCCGTTCACTACCGGGTGCCCTGCTTCCTGAAGCGCGAGGCGGAGCGGCGATTCGAAGATCTCCGCAGGTGCGAATTCTACGAACGGTGTGACTGGTGAGTACGCTGCCAGGTGGACGGTCGCCGCGCCGAGTATCTGCGTTGACCAGTTGCCCGGGCAGACGAGCGCGCCGCGGGGGACAGCCAGATCGACGATGCGTTTGGCTTCGGTCAGGCCGCCGCAAGTGGTCATGTATGGCTGGCACACGGTAACGCCGCCGCGGTCCATCATGTCCTGAAATTCCCAACGTGTAACCCCGTGCTCGCCCATGGCAAGGGGGATCGAACATTGGGAGGCCAGCCTGGCGTAGACCTCGGGCACATCGACGGGGAACGGTGTTTCAAAAAAGAAGACATCATACTCTTCGAGCTGCCGACAGATCTTTGCGGCAGTCGGCACATCATTGAAAAGATATCCCACGTCAATGCTGAGGGTCAGATCGGGCCCGATGGCCTGCCGGACCTCTCTGGCCATCTTCACCACGAGCTCTGGCGTAGACATCATCGGCTCGGCCTTGAATGCTTTGTAGCCGAGCTCGGCAAGCTGAGTAGCACGTTCAGCCTGCTGTTTCACCATTTCTTCATTGCCCCACTCATCGGAAACGATGGTGCAATACGGTACGACAGTATCGACGCGCGAATCCGCGTGCGTCTGGAATGGCCCACGCTCGACTCCGCCCAGAAGCTGATACACGGGCTCGCCGAGCGACTGTCCGTAAATATCCCAGATAGCCACATCGAGCGCACCGAGGATGATGACCTGCCAGCCGCGGCGATTAGTATGAATGATGGAATCCCAGACTTTCTGCCAGAGTCGTTCGGGATGCGTGATTTCTTCGCCCAGCAGCAGTCGGCCGAAATGCGTGTCCGGCCCGCCAACCGTCGCGTGTACGACTCCAGGCGGCACCCGGAAAACTTCGGACAACCCGGTAATGCCTTCGTCTGTATGGACCCGTATGCAGGCGATCGGCTCGATGCCTCCCTTGTCCGGATCGATGTCCGGGCCTTCGCCGATGGTGAATGTTTCAAGACGCGTAATCTTCATGCGATTTCATGTGCTGTTCGTGGATTACATGAATTGAAGGCCAGCGAATCAAAGGCGGTTAAAGTTCCATCCTTCTGATCGCACGCACCCCGAGCCACAGAGGAATTACGACCGCGGCCGCGGTGATCAACACCACGACACCGACGCCAATGCCAACCCAGAATTTCAGCTCGGGTTCATCAATGACATTGGCAAAGTATAGATGGCACGGCACAGCCTCAAGCACCACCACCAGTACCACGTATCCCAGACTGAGAATCAGATTCAGAGTGCCCCCAAAGCCGCTGACGATCTTGGAAGGATTGTCTTCTTTTAGATTGGGATAGATGGCGCTCAGTCCCACGGACATAGCCGACAGAGCCATACATACAAACGCGACGGTCACCGCGTGAAGCATCCGAATTTCTCTGGGCGTGGCCAACATGAGATTCGAGATGACGATGAGCACTTCACTGATCGCCAGAGAAATCGCGAAGGAATACCAGAATTTCCCATACAGTAGCGTCTCCCGGCGGATCGGCAGCAATCCAAGGATCCAGAATCGTTTCCCTTCCAGGCTGAGCAGCGGAAAGATGAAACGGGTCGTCAAAGTTGCCAGCACCAGGCTGGTGGCGGTCAAATTCAAAAAAGCCGTCGAGTTGCGCCAGATAACGCTTTCCGCATCGAACCGAAATGTCTTGAGATTCAGGATGTAGATTCCGAGCAGACCGAACAGGATCGCGCATTGAGTCCACTGCACCGGGTCTCGCAGAAAGATGGTGAAGTCTTTATCGATCAACAGCCGCATCGTCAGCCAGCGGTCAGAGAGCTTCAGCCATCGCCTGTTCCGGTAGCGTTTGTTTTCTTTGCCGCCGGTGGTTTTTGACCAGGCCGCCGGGTAGAGGCGCTCGGCTGTCCAGACGCCGACAAGCGTTGCCATCAGGCCGTTGCTGGCGACCAGACCGAGAAAGAATGCCGCATCCGACCACTTACCCCGCGCAGAGAATTCCAGCCCTTTGGTAACCCAGTAGCTCGGCACGAACTCGCTCCGGACGAATCGGATTTTATCCAGAATGCCATAGACCCACGCGCTGTCGTAACCTTCGTGCGTCGTGTTCAGGATTTTCACCACCAGCCAGACGATGACGACCAGCGTTGCGGCGATTACCAACACCAGCGCTTTGACCGGTTTCGAAGGCATCACCGCTGAGGCAATTAATGCCAGCAGCGCACCGATGGCCGCTGCAATCATGGCGAAGAAACCAAAGAAGCACAGTGACGTTATGTAGAAGCCAGGTCCCGCACCAATGACCAGACCATAGGACAGCGAGAGCGGCAGCGCGAGTACGAAAAATGCCCACGAACTGAAGATCAGAGATTCGGTGTACTTGTGAAGAAATATCGTCTCATGTCCTATGGGACAGGTGATGAGATACTTTGCTTCATTCGATCTGAACAGGGAAGAATATGAAATCACTGCGTTGCTGAAGATCAGCATCAGGAACAGTGAAATAAAAAAGAAGGCCATCATCGTAGGCGTGAAGGGGTCAGCCAGCCGCAGTGACTGGGATTCCGGTGTGAAGAATCTGTCGAGGAATCGAAAGCTCTGGAAAAAGAACAGGAAGAGACCCGCCCACAGGAGGAATCCCAGCCCCCCGACCACCGCTATTTTCAGCCTGGATTCCTGATGCAGCGATCTGAGCCGATTGACCAACTGCCGAACTCTGAGCTGTAACAGGAGTGAGAAAGGCTTCATGCCGGTTTCGTTTCACCTACAAAAAAAGGAGAGAGGTGATAAATAATCACTACAGTTTCTGTGCGATTCAAACACTTGAGGGGCTGATTTTCATTCGGCTAAAGTCCAGCCCCCGATTTCAGAGGCATTGAGATGACAGACAGAAGATACGCAATCCTCATGTTTCAAAAGACTTAACACGTGTGAAGATTGGATGTGATTGTCTATTTCTGGAATTGGAAGCTGGCGGTATGGATGTTGCTCAGATAACGGCGACGTTTCTTCAAATCTGGAACGAGAATCAAGGCACGATTCGAAGGCCTTTTTGACCGGCTCAAAACTCCCCGAAAAAAGAGCACCCAGACAGTCGAGCGTTTGTCAGTATGGCTGGTTGTCAAACCCTTACTCTAAACCTCTCCAGGAGCGTAGCTAATCATGACGATGCGCGAAGCAAACCGAAGCAAGAAGTACCTTGGCTGTCTCAAGTGCGGGCGAAAGATGTACACGGACCGGTGTCATCGGATTTGCCCCAAGTGTCATCAGAAAAACTCCAAGGAAGGTCGGATTCGTCGGGCCGCCGTCATGTCCAATTCCGGGCATGCCGACAGACTCAGCGGATTTGACGACATGTCATCCACGTTCGGCGACAACTGAAGATTGAGTCCCCTTGGGACTATGCAAAGGCCGAGAAGCGCCCGTGTCTCTTGACACGGGCGTTTTTTTATGGCCCCGAAAGGCGTGTTCTCCACGCAGCCATCTGCTCCGCGACAGCACTGGGACCGGTTGAGCCGTACGACTGAAAACGACGCACGCAATTCTCTACGCCGAGAAAATCAAAGACATCGGCCTCAATGAGGTCACATTCAGCCTGGAACTGGCGCAGTTCCAGTTTGTCTAATGGCAGTGATTGCGAGATGGCGGCCTGTACTAGCTTTCCAACCACCTCATGAGCGCTGCGGAATGGCAGCCCTTTCAAAACCAGATAATCAGCAAGAGTGGTGGCATCCAGATAGCCCGGTCCAAGGGAGGCTTCGATGCGCTCAGAATTGAATTCGATATTCCGGGCGAACTCCTCGGTCACCTGCAGACACGCATCTACTGTGTCGAGTGCGTCAAAGAGCGGTTCTTTATCTTCCTGAAGGTCACGATTGTACGCCTGCGGCAATCCCTTCGTGAGTGTGAGCATGGACATCAGGTGCCCGTACACCCTCCCGGTTTTGCCCCGAACCAACTCCATCGGATCAGGGTTCTTCTTCTGAGGCATGATGCTTGAGCCGGTCGCGACCGAGTCATCCATTTTGATGAAACCGAATTCCTCCGATGCCCAAAGGACCCACTCCTCCGCGAGACGGGAAAGGTGCATCGAGATGACCGCACAGGCGGAGAGCAACTCGATCATGTGATCGCGATCGCTGACTGCGTCGACACTGTTTCGGATAGGCTCCTCGAATCCAAGCTCTTCACTTGTCTTGTGACGATCTACCGGCAGTGTCGTCCCGGCAAGAGCCCCCGCGCCGAGGGGGCTTCGATTCACTCGGCGGCGGCAGTCGCTCAGACGTTCCGCATCACGCCCGAACTGGTCCATGTAAGCCAGCAGATAATGCGGAACCAGCAGCGGCTGGGCCCGTTGAAGATGCGTATAGCCTGGCAGAATGACATCCCGGCTTTTCTCTGCGAGTTCGAACAGTGCCCGCTGCAGAGTTCGAATTCGTTGAATGAGCGCGTCGATTTCCTCACGCATGTACAGCCGGACGTCCGTTGCGATCTGGTCGTTGCGGCTGCGTGCGGTGTGGAGCTTCCTGGCCGGATCGCCAATGCGATCTATGAGCGCGCCTTCGATGTTCATGTGGATGTCTTCTCTATCCTGCCTAAATTCAAAAGTTCCTGCTTCAATCTCCATCTGAATTTCATCGAGACCGGCATGTACCGCATCACGTTCTTCGGAGGTCATCAGGCCCGCATCAACCAGCATGTTTGAATGGGCTTTGCTGCCGAGGATGTCCTGTCGGTAGAGGCGGTGGTCGAATGAAATGGACTCGGAGAATTGCTCAACGATACCGGACACGCCCTTCTCAAATCTGCCGCCCCATAGTTTTTTCTGATTCGACATGATAGTTAATCCTGCACTTCACTTTCTTCTTCTGTCAGTTCCAGAAAGACCTTTTCGAGCCAGCCACTTTTATCACGGGAGCCCTGGAGCTCATCTTTGGTGCCGATGAAGATTAACTCACCTCTGCGAATAATCCCGACACGATCTGCGACCTCTTCGGCAACTGAAAGAGTATGGGTGGACATGAACACCGTTACTCCGCCATCTGCTCGCTCCCGCAAGACGTCCGTCACCAGGCGGGCACTCTTGGGATCCAACCCGACCATCGGCTCATCGAGGATGATTATCTTCGGGTCGTGAAGAAGCGCGGAAGCAAAGACTATCTTCTGCTTCATGCCATGCGAATAATTCTCAGAGAGCTCATCCGCGTAATCTGTCGCGTCGAATTGCTCGAGCAAATCGTGGATTCTCTTTTCACAAGACTCGCCATCGATTCCATAGAGGCGGCCGACAAATTCAAGAAACTCGCGGCCGGTCAGCTTCTCGTACAGATAAGGTTGATCCGGGATATAGGCGAGCAGTTTCTTGGCCTCGCGATAATCGCCTCTGACGCTGATCCCATCGACGATCACATCGCCATCGGTCGGCAGCAGAAGGCCCGTCAGAATCTTGATCGTGGTTGTCTTGCCTGCACCGTTCGGCCCTAGGAAGCCGAAAAACTCTCCTTCTGCAATATCGAGATTCAAGTCGTCGACGACTGTCTTGCTGCCGTAATTCTTTACGAGATTCTTGATCGAAATCATTGGCCATAAGCGGTTAGAAATCAGCCAACGATCTTAGGTGTGTGCCCGTTGCCGCACAAATCGCGAAGTCGCCGGCTGCCAATCCGATGCTGTTGGCACGGGTACGGCGCCAACCTATACTGCCGCGCCATTCGGGCAGAGATTGGTTATCGACTTTCGAGATGCTCCCGATGTTTTGGCTATGCCTGCTGACCCCGCTCTCACTCACGGGCGAACCTGTGCAACAGTTCACATTGGATAACGGTCTGCGAGTCTTCTTTCTCGAGAAACACTCTGTACCGGTTGTCTCTGTGCAGGTGTGGTATCAGACAGGCAGCGCGCAGGAAACTGACGGCATTCGCGGCATCGCTCATCTCTTCGAGCATATGATGTTTCGTGGTTCGGAGAATTACGAATCCGAAGAGCACACTCGCCTCATTCACGACGTCGGCGGATCAAGCAACGCATTCACAGCGGAGCACGTCACCGTTTATCTGCAGAC
>JASLXP010000537.1 GCA_030740295.1 Planctomycetota bacterium | reverse complement strand
TGACGACTGGTCGGGCCGGCTGCCCGCGCCTAATGACGGCATCACTGACGGGCCTTATCGCACGCTAAAGAGAGCCGCAGAAGTCTTGGATGCAGGCGGCATCTGCGAGATTCGTGCGGGCACTTATCGGGAAACGCTCCGGCCGGCCACGTCGGGGCTGCCGGGCAAGCCAATTGTCTTTCGGGCCTATGAAGACGAGGAAGTGATCCTGTCCGGCGCCGATCTTCTCACCGATTGGGTGGAAGGTGATGGCCGTCTCTATCACGCTCCAATGGACTGGAGTCTTAAGGACCAGAACCAACTGTTTACCGGGAACAGGATGCTCGACGAGGCGCGCTGGCCGAATGCCGGGAAATCGCTCATGCATCCGAAGCGGGCGAAAGCGAAAGCGGGGACACCAACCACGCTGACTGATCCGGCAATCCCCGGTACGGAAGCAGATTGGAAAGGCGCTTACCTCTGGTGCGCGGGCGGAGCCAAGTGGATCTGCTGGTCCGCACGGATCACCGGCTTCGATGTGGCTGGTAAAACGCTGACCTTTGAAGGCGAGAAAAAAGGCTGGTATGTTCCCAAGGCCGGGAGCGAATACGTCCTGATGGGTGCGAAGGCTGCGCTCGATGCCGAAGGTGAATGGTGGCTTGACCGCGAGCAGAAAAGGCTGTGGTTCTACCCTCCCGCCGGGCAGCATCCGCGTGACCTGGGCGTGGAGGCCAAGAGGCGGCTCCACGTCATGGATCTCTCAAGCCGTTCGCACGTCCACATCGAAGGGCTGCGATTTCGCGCAGGGGGGATACGCACTGACAATGATTCACGACACCTTGAATTTCGGAATCTCAAAGGTGAGTACGTGGCTCATTCTTTTGTGCAGGACGTCACTCAAAATGGAATTCAGCTTTTTGGCGAGGGGCACACTATTCACAGTTGTGAGCTCGCCTATAGCTCGGGCGGCATCATTGCCCTGGAAGGCCGGGGCCACCGGCTCATCAACTGTTACATCCACCACGGCAACTACGGTGCGAAGTGGAAGGGAGCGGTTTCACTTGCCGGCCGCCGGCACGTCATCAGCCACAACACTTTTCAGCATTCCGGCCGCGACCTGGTCACCATTCACGGCCTGATGGAAAGCATCTTCGAGCACAACGATCTTTCCGAAGCCGGTTGGCTCACCCATGACTTGGGCCTGATGTACGGGCACAACACCGATTTTCATAATACGGAGATCCGCTACAACCGCGTCCACGACAACCGAGCGGCCGGCCTGGCGATGGGGATTTACTTCGACCACCTGAGTCATAACGCGATCGTGCACCACAACGCAGTCTGGAATGTCGCAGGCGATCCGATCCGGTTCAACAACCCCAGCTACTTCAATCTCGTCTTTAACAACACATCGTACCGGACTGGCCGACTCACAACATTTGACCATAGCCGCCGAAACGACCTTTACGGGATGAGGCTCGCAAATAATGTCTTCAATCAGAAGGTCAAACTCACCCCCCAGGTGAAACTGGAGAACAACCTGATTCATGCGGATCCGTCCTTTGAGAATCCGGGCAAGCAACGCTTCGGATTGAAAGAGGGCTCTCCGGCACTGAACGCGGGCAAAGTGATCCCTGGCATCTCGGACGGCTTTACCGGCGCCGCGCCGGACATCGGGGCCTTTGAGCGCGACAGGCCTGAATGGGAAGCCGGCCACGACTTCGAGCATCCGCCGCAGAAAGTATCGGAATGGACCCGCCCGGACATCTCTTACATGAATCTTGTGACTAACGCCTGTTTCGAGTTCGGCTCTCTGGAAGGCTGGCGGGCCACTGGCGACGGCAAGGCAGAGCTGGTAAAGGGCAATGGCTGGGGTAACGGTTGGGGTTCGGAGAAGTCCGCCAAAACGGGTACCTCGAAGTTCGAATGTCGGCTCTCGGGCACGGCCGGAGTGGAACAGGCCATCCGCGGCTTGTCACCGGGAACGGCCTGCCGGCTTTCGGCTTGGGTGAAAGTTTCTGAAAATGAAACTATCGAGCTGGGAATCAGGGATCCCGCTGGAAAGGAAGAGAGTCTGAAGGTCGACAGCCGGGAATGGGATCGGCTGGCCATCGAATTCATGATCGGTCCCGAACAGACGGAAGCGACGATCTTCTGCCGCAAGATATCAAAGGGTGACGGGCACGCCTGGTGTGACAATTTCGGCCTGACAGAGTGATACTCTCAGTGAACATGGA
>JASLXP010000536.1 GCA_030740295.1 Planctomycetota bacterium | reverse complement strand
CTCGAATAGTAACTTTTTTATTCCAATCTTGGCCCCCTCGGCGTCGACGAGGAAACACCTTTGGGATACAGAACTTGTATCGAATTATCGATCCACATGAGATGAGTTCTGTAACTAAGCACCTAGCACATCCATAGACGTCAGGGGGTGCCAGCCATGACTGTCGATGTCTTTAATCGCCAATCTTGCCACCGGTTTGTCATCGTGGTCCACGATGGAGCATGAAATCTTGACAACTCCCTTCTTTAGCCCGGGAAAGAGGACCCGTTCTTTAAACCAGGTAAGATCGGGCAACCATGTCCGGATATTCTCCTTCAGTCTGACGATGTGGTGCTTCCTGCCTTGGGTGAATCGGAGAGCGAAACTGTACGGACGGTAGATGGGGGCAACGCCGCGGTTATCTATGGTTGTCTGGATTTCAATCCGTTGGCCGGGCTTTGCTTCCAGAGGGAGGAGCATCTGAAGAAGGTGGAAGCGGTAACCGAGACGCTTGTTGAATTCCATAATGCGGCCGTACCACTCATCAGGGATGAATACGCTCTTCGGCATGAATACGGATGGGTGATACTTCAAGCCCTGGTCGAGAATTCGTTCCAGATCCCAGCCCTGGTTCTGCCAGTGGGGAACTGTCCAGCAGGTTTCAAGCGTGACAGGTGCCGATTTCCACGCGTCCTTCAGGCCGTCCTGTTCGACCTCACGGGGATAAGCTTCCAGCATGTGATTCCAGTTGAGCCCTTCAGGAACAACGCCCTGGCCATCGGTTCGCATGTCCCCAAAGCAGTCGGCACGCCAGCCAATGCCTCGCCGTTGTAAGGCCGCGTGTTTCCCGCCATGCGTCCCGAGCATGGCAAGAACCTGGGTTTTGCGGAAAGCCTTCAGATAGATATCGGCCAATCGTTCTGCAGTCCTGCGACTGGCATTTCCGCCTGTTTCGCCACAGGACCCACCGTAGGCGAGGTCGAAGCTTTCCAGGTTTGGGTGCCCGTCGTATCGTTCGCCAAGCGAACGGATATGGTCGCCCCAGTGTTTGACGTAGAGGGGATCATTGTGGTCGGGCATCTGGATTTCAAAATCTTTCATGAACTTCCGGTCGGGCTTCGCACCCGCCTCCCAATACCACCGGGGAGTCAAAGTGCCGATGAATGGCTGGGTCCGAATCTGCAGTGTCTGTCCCCGCTTCGCTGCCGTCTCCAGAGCCCCGTCAAGGATGTCCCACCTGATTTCAGATTTCTTCGGTTCGAGGACGGACCACAGCCACCGGCAGTAGGAGATGCGTGTCGGCGGATACCGGTCGTTGCGCAGATCTCTGTTTGCGGGAGCGGGAAAGCTCTCCGGGCCTTCACTGTCGTTCCATCCCAGACCGGGATAGAGCGGGTCACCGTTAAATCGTTGAAAGGTCGCCGTCCCCTTGTGAGGGTTATTGAGGTATTCATCCGTATACTCAGGTCGGACCCGCTGAATGACTTCATCGGGGCCGAAAACCGAACGCCAGTTGGTAGTGCTCATAAGGTAGTCTCTAAGATTTCGGGAATCATGGAGTCACGTCTGCAAATGTGAACAGAGCTTAGCACCTCTCAAGATGCAAAAAGGCAATGGCATCCTCCTCAATTTTCACGTTCCTCTCAAGTGCAACTTTGCCACGTGCTCTCGCGTCTGAGATGGTGGTGTATCCAACCCCGAGATGCTTGCCAATCGTTACCTGCATAACAGGCATCCTCTTTCAGACTGTAGAGATTTACTGCTGAACTTCTCCGTCATGTGCGTGTACCCTTAGTCGGATAATTACCACGGAAAGCAAAGCCATCCCACGGACTAAAACGGTTTTAATCCGTGGGATGATCCGATTCACGGTATTCATCTCTTTCCGGTCTGGTTGTTGCTGGTTCCACAAGCAAAGACACGAATTACTTCATCACGAATGGCTTCGCCTCGCCAGCGTCACTCGCCGGCCGTCAGGCAGCGTGGCCGTCTGCGACTCGGCATCGCTGTGGCTCACACGGATAACAAGCCTGCTGCGTTGGTCGTCGTGCCAGGTTCCGGCTTCGAAGAACCAGTTGCCTGCACATACCGCTGAACAGTTACGCCTCTGAAACTTTGAGTGCCCGAAAGTCGAGCCTGTCACGGTTCTCTCAGTGGTTTCTTAAAGGCGAAACGCTCTCCCTATTTGGAGCTTCACATAACCGTGCCACATCCGCTTAAGCCGGCGGGCACTCCTCTCATCTTGCGCAGCGGGCGGCGGCAGCGTCATTTGCCGAATTTCTTGGCGAGGCAGGGCATCTTGAGTTTCAGGAAACCGTGTCTATGGTTCCTGAGACCACCAGAAGCTGATGCCGTCTGATCCCTCGACGGGGGAATTCATCCATGCTCTTTATCCTGCTGCCAATCCTGTTTCTGACGTGTTCGGTTTCTGCGGATGAATTCCGCGTGCCTCTGTTGGAGAAGGCGCCGACCATAGATGGCAAGATCAGTGTTGACGAATGGCCCGTCTGCGCGGGCTTTGAGGGATTCCAGTTTCGGGGGAGTCTCCAACAGCGCCGGGCGAGTGCTCTTGTGGGCGCGGATGAAAAGCACATCTTTGTCGCCATTCGCTCCCAGTTGCCCGATGAAGGCCAAATCCTGGCAAACATCAAGAAAGACAGCCTCAAGGCCGTACACGATGATTCCCTCGAAGTCTATGTGAACCCCACGCCGGATGCGGCCACCCGCGTCGATTACCAACTGCTGATGAATTCGCTTGGCAAAGGAGGCTACAACGTCCATCTGCTGGGCGGCGCAAAGGAGGAAGTGGCCTGGAAGGGCAACTGGCAACAGGCGCACGGCTTCCATGACGGTTTCTGGCATTTCGAATGCGCTATTCCGGTTAGCAGCATGAGCACGGCAGAAGGGCGAAAGACGACGGACGGCGTCTGGGCGGTCAACCTGACGCGCAACTGGAAATCACCATGGCAATGGTCATCGCTCAGCGGCGGCTATGCGAATACGGGCAACCGTTTCACCTTCGTAAAGGCTCCAGCGCCCGCGGTGAGCTACCGGTGCAGTTCCGATCCTTTCCTGCCGGGCCACGAAGGAGTCTTAGCTCTTTTCAATCCATCTGCCGATGCGCTCTCATTGAAGGCTTCATTGATCGTGAATCGAAATCGAATGCCCGCGCTGCGCACAGAGCAGAACGTCACACTCCCGGCCCGGGCGCGAAAAGAGATTCGTCTCGCCGTGCCGGCGAATGACCCGACGACGCGTTACGAGTTGCTTGTGTCCGTCAAGTCTGCGGACGGGAAAGAGACTTACTATGACCGCACAACAAAATGGCCGAAAGGCGAGCCGCTTCGCTGGGTTGCCGGCATAAAGAAGAAGGCGCTTCCGCTGGACTTCCGGTTCTCGTATTACCCTTACCGGAATCGCATGCGAATCGTGGCGGACATTTCCGGCATGCCGAAAGATGCGAACATTGAAAAACTGTCGACCACCATCAGGGAGAGATTCAGCGAGAAAGCCGTCAAGACGATCCTCTTTTCTCTGCCGGATTTTCGTAACGGGCGGCAGGAGCAGCTTTTCAATCTTCCGGCTCTCGAAGGCTTCTACGAAATCGTCATGAAGGCGGAGGGCAAGAACGTACCCGAAGGCACAAAAGTGAAGCGCTTCGAGAGGAAAGTCTTCCCCTGGGAGCATCTTCCCGTCGGCCGCAGCAACGCGGTTTATTCGCCTTTCACACCAATCAAGGTGGACACGAAGGAGAGAACGCTCGAAACGGTTCTGCGAAGGCACACACTGAACGATCTTGGCCTTCTGGATCAGGTCGTCGCCACATCTGCACAGACCGGTGTCAGTAGAGGTATACTCAGGTCGCCGATGCGTTACGTCGTTAAGTCCGGTGGCAAAGCGCAGGAGGTCGTGCCGGAGCCGCTTCGCTTCGCCGAAGCGGAGGAGCATATTGTGAGAACGGCCAGCGTGTTCCAGGCCGGTCCGCTTCGCGCGGAAAGCCGCGTGACCTGGGATTACGATGGAACGGCGAAGGTCGAGCTGTCTCTGCAGTCCACCGGCGGGAAGCAGTTGGACGAGCTGACCCTCGAGATCCCTTTCAACGACGCTTCGGTGCCGCTCATTCACGCTAACGCGGACCGCATCCGAGCGCCCATTGCCCAGTGGATGCCTCGCGGCGAAGGTGTTGTGTGGGACGCGTCGAAACTGGCCATCGACGAATTCATTCCGAATTTCTGTCCTTACATTTACCTGGGCAGTGCGGTCAGAGGCATCTGCTGGTTTGCGGAAAACGATCTCGGCTGGAGCTGGGACGGCGGAACGCCCAACCTCGATATTATTCGACAGGGCGAAGACGTCACTCTGCGGATCCACCTCGTCAACAAGCCCGTCACCATCGATGTGCCGAGGACGATCACCTTTGGTCTTCTCGCCGCGCCGGTAAAGCCGAGGCTCTCTCCAGGCGGGCCAAACGGTTGGCGCTATCGGTATCTGAGGGACCGATACGTCCTGCTTGGGACGGACGTGAACTGGCTGTCCATCGGCACCTGCGGTTCCGTCTATCCCGCGGGCAAAGACCTGTACCTCTGGGAAATGCTGGCCAAAGGAAACCGCGAACGGCTCGGTACGGAAGAGATAAAACGGGTAGAGGATTGGGGCAGGAAATACTACGAGCCATACGGAGAGGCGAGGGTGGAAAAATGGAGCCGGCACGTGCGCCACAACCTGCGCAGCCGATACGGTCAGAAGATGATCTTCTATTACAACCGTGCCAGCCATCAGGGCGCCGAGGAGTTTGAGACCTTCAAAGACGAGTGGATTCTTACCGACCTGCGATCCGTCGATAAGGGGAACGGCATCGGCGAAATAAAGGTCGTCCCGACTCCCTCCTACACTGACTACAACCTCTACTGGTATGCCCGGTCCTTCGAGATCGGGAACAACCACGGTGTTTACTGGGACAACTGGTTCATCGCCCCTTCCTACAACACGCAGATGACGGCTGCGTATCGAAAGCCGGACGGCTCGGTAGTTCCGGCCGCGGGGATATGGGCCATGCGCGATCTGGCCAAGCGGACCTTCATCATGCTGAACGAGCGGAATATGCGTCCCATCGTTTTTCCGCACATGACGAGCTTCAATCCGCTGCCGATGATGTCCTTCTCCACCGTCCAATACGACTGGGAATGGAAATACTCACTCGGCGACGTGCAGGACCGATTCAGCCGGGAGCTCATCCTGCTCATGTCAACGGGCGAGCTTGCAGGCGTCTGGCCGGTTCCTCTCACGGATCACGGAAAGCTGGCCAGAGATTCCTGGACACAGCGGACCTTCACCGCGGTCCGTCTCCTCCACGAACTGGACGGTTACGCCGGCTTCGGCCATTCCTGGAACGAAGGCCACCAGCCAAACCAAAAGCTCGCCGATCCCATCCTGAAACTCCTGGACGATCCCAAACTCAAAGTCTACCGATACTGGGATGAACACCCCCAGCCGATCTCCTCAATGGACAGCGACGTACCCGTCATCGTTTACAGCGTTCCCGGCAAACAAGCGGTCGTGGCGGCGGTGAGCTACGCGGCGGAAGACAAGAGCGTCGCGCTTCATGTTGATTTCCAGATGCTGGGGCTGAAAAAGGGCTGCCCGGTCACGAATGCGGAGACGGGCGAAATACTGGCGATGCATGATGGCAAGGTGCAATTCAAACTGAAGAAACATGACGTCATCGTGGTACGCCTCTCTGCCAGGGAGAAGAATGAATGACAGTACGCCTGCTGGTGGTTTTCATTCTGTTGGCGCACGCGATGGTGCGTGCCGAGGTTAAAGAGTCTCTGACGTACATCCCGCCGGGACTTGCTGGACGGGTCGTTTTTTATCATTCGTTTGAAGACGGTACCAGGCCGGAGGTCAACGAGTTGGGAGCAAAAGTCCTGGGTATGAAGTCCGAGCCTGTTCCCGGACTGGCCGGCAAAGGACGCCGTATGCCGCCGGGCAGCGGGAAGGATCCGTACCGGCTGGTCAGCCCGTCCCTGTCTCCGGACCGCCCGCTGACGATCTCGATGTGGTGGCGGCTGGATAAGCCCATGAAGCCGGAAACGTGCTTCCACCTCGTGACGCTTCGCGGCAAAGGTATTGTGGCTAATTTTGTCAGGGGGAAAGGTACCTGGTGCGCGCTGAAAGAGCCGACGTTTGTCTTCCAGGTTTACTACTGGGGAGACATCCGCAACCACAATAATCCGTGGGCAGGAACAGCATGGTTCGAGCCCCAGGAATGGCATCATGTTGCCATGACGTTTGCCAACGCTTCGGAGATTCGCACCTACTGGGACGGCAAGCTCCGAAGCAGTCACGCGATCAAAGGTCGCCAGTTTCGGAAGGGAGACGGCGGCCAGGTCGACCTCGGCTCATCCTGGCTTTTCCATCCAATGACTATTGATGAGGTGATGGTGCTCGACCGCGCTCTGGCAGCGGATGAGGTGAAAGATTACGTGACGACAGTTCGGAAGCTCGCGGAAATCCGATTCCCCTGGAAGTGATAGACGAGAGGGCCGACAGGTTGCCCGGCCAGGACTGTAGGCTGACACAATTCCCATAATCTGTTAGTCTTTCCAGGAGGTTGGCCACATCTAAGCGTTGTGCTTGTGCCCGATTCAGCTCGTGTGACTGACACATTTGAGCCTATGAGAAAACTCCTCTTCCCCCTGATCACCACCTTCCTTGGTCTGCTGTGCCCCACACAGGCAGACACTTTTTATGTTTCAAAAGAGGGAGACGATTCATCCTCCGGCCGCGCACCTGTTGAAGCCTTCCTCACCATCTCACGCGGCGTGAGAGATCTTAAAGCCGGCGATACGCTCATCGTACGACCGGGCGTATACCGGGAACAGGTTCTGTTTGAAAAGAGCGGAACTAAAGACAGACCCATCACGATCAAGTCTGAGATCCCGCAACAGGCGGAGCTCGTGGGCAGCGTCCGCCTGAAGGACTGGATTCCTGTGCAGGGACGGCGGCAGGTTTTCAAGACGACCTTGCGCCTCGCCACCGATCTCGTCTACGAGAAAGATACTGAAACCAAATACACCGAAGTGGCCAGCCTGGACATGCTGGAGGATGAGCCGGGCACGTTCATGTATGAGGAGGAAGAGAAGACCCTCTACGTTCATCCAAGCGACGACCTCGGCATGGCGCATCACGTGATCGATGCGTGCCTGTGGAGGTACGGTATCGGCGCGCTCACGACAAACCCACCGCGCAAGCATCTGCCGCGTAGCGTTGGTCTGGTGATTGATGGCTTCGCCGTTCGCGATTATGCCACTGCGGGCATCTTCATTCGTAATGCCGACTACTGCACGATTAAGAATTGCGTAGTCCATCACTGCCGGTTCGGCATCTTCACTTACTGCGCGCTCCGCAGCCGCATCATTAATTGCGAGTCCTACCGCTGCAGCAACCGCTTCAATCGTGAGCAGGGCAATATTGCGATGATGGGGTACAGCTTCGAGTGCCTCATGGAAGGCAACGTCGTGCACCACACGGCGCAGCATGGCATACGTTTCTACAGTGGCATGTACGACTGCAAACTGCGCAACAATCTCGCTTACGATTGTAGAATCGGCATGCAGATAAAGGGGCAGTTTTTTGATCACACAAAGGCCACCCGCCTGGCGCGCTTTTCCGATGACGGCAACCCAAATCTGAAGGAAGGACTGAAGGTCATCTGTGAAGGCAATGTCTCTCTCCGCAATCAGCGCAACGGCATCATTACCAGCTACTCTGTCTTTCGTAACAACACCACCGAGCTGGTGCAGGCTGGAAGAGCAAAGGAGAACATCGACAACATTGCCTTGCTCCCCGAAGAGACACCATCGGCCGGATTCGTTGCTCCCGCGTGGAATGATCTCCGAGTTCAATCGGATTCAAGATTTCGGAATTCTAAAGACGCTCCCGGCGCACATCCTTATGGCGGCGACGTCTTCTTCGCATCCCCTGCCGGCAACGACGAATTCGAGGGCACCAGCACGAAAAGGCCGTGGACGCTGGCCGCGGCCGCACAGCGAATCAAGCCCGGACAGACGCTCTATCTCCTGCCTGGGAGCAGTGGCGAGCGGCTCGAATTGAAGGGCTTGCATTCAAAAGAGAATCCGATCCGAATCCGAGCCCGCGGTCGCGACGGCAGCTTCATTTTCGATGGTATGGGAAAGCTGCCACACGGCATCAAACTGACAGATTGCGAAGGGATTCACATCGAAGGATTCCGAATGCACGGCCTGGTCGATGGTATCGTGCTCGAAAACTCATCCGGCATCCTGATCGCAGAAAACGAGATCTTTGACTGCAAAGGTTCCGGCGTAAGGACAGACGAAAAGTGCCACGACATCACGATTGAAAGAAACACATTCGCATTCATTGGGAAGAGCGGCATCCGGATTGACAGCGCGCCCCGCTCGGAAATCAGCAGCAACATCTTTTTCAAGAACGGAACGCAGTTGGAGTTTCCGAAGGGATTGCCTGAACGACTCTTCGCAGATTTCAATTGCCTGTTTGGCGAGACCTGCGCCACGATCGATAGGCGAGTCGTCCCTTCCCTTGCCCTGTGGCGGGAGATCTCAGGCTTGGGCTCCGCCTCTTTTGATGGCAAACCGGGATTCGTTTCGGCTGAGCGAAAAGATTTTCGACTCATCAACCAGAGCCTGTGCAAAGGGCGAGGACGGCACAGTCTCACCATAGGCCCGGGGCGGATCCAGCCTTCTGCCGAAGGAGAACAGAGCATCGAAAACGTCAAGGTGGTTTCGGTGAGCAGCACGACAGCCGACCTCAGTTGGAGAGTGGCCGGCGGTAGGGCAACCATGATCGTTGCTTACGGCACCGACCCGGCAAAGCTGGAAAATGTCATCGTGCGGGACACCTCTCATTACTACCGCACCCATCATCAAACGACGCTCCACGGGTTGAAGCCCGGTACGCGCTACTACTTCCGCCTCGGTCACCGCCGGATGCTCGAGGGACCTGCCCCCTGGCACATGTTCCGTTACGCCTGGCCCGAACGGACGCCGCAGGGAGAGCAGGAATACTACGAGACATTGAAGAAGGTCGATGCTTACGACGATAGTTTCTTCAGCTTCGTCACCCTTGAGAAGGACATGCCTTCCAATCGAGTCTACCACGTCAGCAAACAGGGGAAGGACTCGGATGCCGGCAGTGCGAAAGAACCATTCCTATCCGTCAGACGGGCAGCCGCGGCTGCGCTGCCCGGCGACAAGGTCGTTGTCCACGAAGGCGTGTATCACGAAATGCTTGAACCCCATCGCAGCGGGCTGCCGGGACATCCCATTACTTTTGAGGCAGCCCAGGGCGAGCGTGTCGTGCTTGACGGGAAGCGCGAGACAATCCCTCACGGCGTCAATATCGTCGACCGCAGCCACATCGTCATTCGAGGGTTCTTTCTGTTCGGACAGTCCGAGTTTGCGACTGTCCGCGGCAGTGGCGGGCAGATTCACGTCATCCGGTCGTCGGACATCCATATCGAGCGCTGTGTTTTTGATGGCCGCATGAATTATGTGACGTCGGTTTACGCCGGCTGGTCAGACAACATCACGGTCCACAACAACATCTTCGTGAATCACCATGCATCCATCATAGCCAACGACTGTGGCAACCCATTCACCATCACACGCAACAGCTTCCTTGGCTCGACTCTCGCCAAGTTCTACGGCCCTCGCAACAAGAGGATGATCGTGCGGGGCAATCTCTTCGGCGAGCACCTGTTTCCAAAGAAAAAATATCAATACAAGCTCAAGCTGGTCGGCGCGGCGGAACTGGATTTCAACTGCCATTACTTCGAGCCGACCAACGACGAGCGACGCATCATCGACTTTACCCCCACGCCTACCGATCTGGAGAAAGTCACCTCTTTGCCGGAACAACAGCCGCCGCCCGTGAAGCGATACGGCATCAAGGGCACGCTAAAAGAATGGCAGCAGCAAACCGGCCAGAGCAAGCACAGTATCATCGCCGATCCGAAGTGGGTGAATCTGGACATCATCAAAGACCTCCGCAGCCGTCCCAGGGGCTGGCCAAGCCGGCATTTCGATTACCAGCCTTTCACGCGCGCTGATGTCCGGGTGGCAGAAAACAGCCCATGCAAAGGGGCAGGAGAAAGCGGCACGGATATCGGCCCGGATTACTGAGTCGCTGTGACAGCCGAAGGGAGGCTCAGTGGCTCAGGATGATCATTCGGGTGGGTGACAGGAGGCGGCCACTGACTCCTTCATTCTTCTTCCGAGTTTTTCTCGACACTTCTGCTGCATTTCAGGATCACCCCGACGGCAGCCAGGATGCCTATCTCGAGGGCGAGAGTTTTAATGCCCACTTTGGCGCCTCCACCGAAGCAGCCGCAATCGATGTCGAGGCCGCGGTAAATGGCGGAGATGACAGCGACTGCGAACAACGCGGTCATACCGCCGATTATCCAGCATGCTGGACGTCTCCAGCTTGAGTAACAGATCGCGACGCCGGCGGCGATTTCCCACCAGGGGAGGACGACTGCGCCGAAACGGGTGAACCAGCCTGGCAGAAAGTCCCATCGATAGTTTCGGATGTTCTGGGCGAGCTCAGGCGGATTGCTCAGCTTGGAGAGCCCGAAAATGATGAATACCAGGCCCACCAGGATGGCGAGGGAAAGCTCTACCGCGCGTTTCGTTTCGTCCTTCATTCTTCTCCCACCGCCTTGGGTATGTCCGCCTGGCCAAGTAATTCCCAGCCAGGTTTGAATATGCGTATGTTCTCCGCGGGGTACTCCATGCCGATAAGGAATTCGAGGACATCCTTACTGGCGTTGCAGTCTTTTCCACCGCAGTAGATCACGATCTCATCTACGGGAGAAATGAGGGCTTTGACCTTGTTGATCGTCTCTGGCCGAAAAATCTGTGTGGAGGGAATGTTGATCGCCGTCACCAGATGGCCTGCAAGAAACTTCTCCGGCTTTCTCGCATCGATGAGGATCGCTTCGCCCTCCTTAAGAATGGTCTTGAGCTCTTCGATATTGAATTCATCAACGGTTTTACCGCCGGAGTCTCCGTTGCCTCCCTGGCCACCATTCTCCAGCGGCGGCCTCATTGGCCTATCATCGAAAATCTTCAGGGAGTTGGCCCGCACCGCGTTGAAGATAAGCCCCAAGAGCGCCGGGATCACCAGAAGGCAGACAAACTGGAGGAGAGGTCTGTTCATTTGAAATGAGTGATTGGCAGGATCAGTTCTTTGAATTCCGGGTGTGATGTCTTAATTCGAACGTCCCCTTTTTCCACAGACAGTCCTTCCGGAAAAATGAACGTGATACGGAACTGTTTGCCCTGCAGGTTTTCAAAGACTTCGTACGTGACGCCTTCCGGAGTGACGCTGATTTCACCCAGCTCGATCTTCGAGTTGTCGTTGCAGGTGACAAACACCTGTTTCTTCGTCGCCTTGGCAAGCGGGGCAGGGGGGAGCTTGATGTGACTGGGAGATGACTCAACCGCGGCCTCGAGAAACAGGTAAGCCTCGACGACCGTTTCCGGTTTATCGGGGTCGTCCGTCTCGATGCGAATCTTCCCACTGTTTGCGCCCGGTATGAAAGGCGGGTGGGCGGTCACTGTGATCTTGAATTCCCTGCCAGGCGTCACTGTTTCCAGGTCTGTTGAAAAAGTTTTGGAACTGGCCTCGACATTTGTGATGCTGAGCATCCCATCGGATTTCTTCGTGAGCTTCAAAACCGCCGAAGGACCGGCTTTCGTGTCCTTGATGATGCCGAGCATCGCCTGGGCAGGATTGACAGACCAAGGCTGCCACACTTCGCCTTTCATGGAGAGCTCGTACGGTTTGGGCTCCCGGTTGGTCTTCACTTTGACTTTCTTGTCGATGTTTCCTTTCAGGCCCGCTGTATCGAGAATGACCGGAATCTCGCCCCGCTCTCCAGGTGCCACGGTCTGGGTGTAATCTCCGGC
>JASLXP010000535.1 GCA_030740295.1 Planctomycetota bacterium | reverse complement strand
TCCACGTAAAAGTTAAAAGTTGAAAGTTGGAAGTTTGAAGTTGAAAGTTTGAAGTTGAAAGTTTGAAGTTGAAAGTTGAAAGTCAGCCCCTGTTGAGCATCCAGTAACGAACAACCCGTTTCGAGCATCGCAAACACAGCCGGCCTCGCGGAAAAGACGGACCTCTCTGACACACTTACGTATTACGCATTACGCATTACGCATCACGCATTACGCATTACGTAATCCGCAAGCACAGTCTCCCCGGCCATGACAAAGTCATCTTTCTTCACCTTGATTTCTCCCACTGCTTTCCTGGGTACGATAATCGTCACCTGTGAGCCGAAATCCATTTTGCCCCAGCGCTGCCCTTTCTCGAGGGTTTCACCGACGGTCAGCCAGTTGTGGATGTGTCGGACCAGGTAGCCGGCCGTCTGCAACAGTTTCACCCGACCGATTTCTGTATCGACCAGCATCTCGATGGTCGCGTTTTCAAGTGCCTGGAGAGAGTAAGCGGCGACAAATTTTCCTTCACGTTCCTCGATTTTCAGCACTTGTCCGTCGAGCGGAGCCCACTGGACATGCACGTTAAACGGGTTCATAAAGATGGGGATCATGAGGTGCGGCTCATCTGCCAGGTCGTCTGTGAATGCTCTGACGCGGCCGATGATTCCTTTGGGCAGATCAACAGGTTCGCCCGCGGGCAGTTCGACGATATCCAGGATCTTGCCGTCTGCCGGCGCCAGGATGAACGAGCCCTCCGGCGGGATGCGGTCAGGGTCGCGGTGAAAGTTCTTGAAGAAGAGACCGAGGAGCGCGGCCCCGATTACGAGGATGGATAAGAGAATCAGTATGGCGGTCATGGTGTCTCCTGTTGTTCGTCTGTTTCTTCGGCCAGTCGTTTCTCTTCTTCGGCATCTGTGGCGCTGCGTTTTTCAGCAAGGAAATCTTCGAGCATCGCGTCCCGATGTTCCTTCGTAGTGGCGGCCACATAGCCGCTCGCCCAAAGGCCGCGGCCTTTGTAGCGCAACGGATGGAGCATCCAGAGCGCGGCAGTCGAATTCTTGAAATTGCGAACCACCCGGCCGACCGAATGATCCGGAGTGATGCGGAGCGTCATCAACACGTGGGTTGGCTGGATATCGAGCCGCACCAGATCCCAATCATGGTTGACGACAGTCTGTTCCAATCGGCTCTGAACATCTTCGCGCACCCCGCCCTCAAGATGGCGCCTCACCTTTCTGGTGCACCATGCGAGATGGACTTCGAGTGCATAGTGGATGCCGCGCTTTTTATTGACACGCTCTTTCACTTGGGCGATCGCCCTGGCCAGCGCCTTTGGTCTCTTCCTGATTCGGATAGCTCTGGAACGCTCCGCTCCTTTTTCGATAAAGCCCTTCTTCTCCAAAGCCAGCAGATGATTCCGGATGCCATTCGGGTTCTTGATCCCGAAATGGCTCCCGATCTCTTTCAGCGTCGGGGGATACTCTTTTTCGTCGATAAATTCCGCCAGAAAGGTCAATACCTCCAATTGGCGGTCGGTAAGTGTCTCTTCGCTCATGGCAATTCGAGTGGTGTAACAAATTACACTAGATTTATAGTGTAATTATTTACACTTGCAAGCGGAATTTCTGTTTTTCTGAATTTCTCTTATCCTCTGTGGCCATGTGGAAAGTGGGCAACTTTCCTGAAATCGATTACTGAGGATTCCTCTTGACCCGCCGACAGCTCTGTCAGTTTCTTCTGCTCTCAGTGCTGGTCGGATTCAAGCCCGGCAGTTCTGCTGATCTGATAACCCTTTCTCCAGAAAACTGGGATGAATTCGCCCCGGACGGTGAGGAGGTCGATGCCATTTACGGTGATTACGTCCTGCGAAATGACGTCATTGTTGCCGTCGTCTCGAACCCGGATCTGGTGAAGGGAAGAAGCTCAAGCCGTTCCGGCACCGACTTCGCCGGCGGCAGCATCATTGACCTGACTCAGCGGCATTCGCCAAACGATCGGATGACCGCATATCTGCCGGGCGCGCGGAGGAGAGGCGGCGGTTCGCAGTTGGATGTCGCCAGGGGGGATTACCGCCCAGATTACGCGGAAAACTTCAGACCTCGTCAGGCGAAAAGACTGACATTCAGTCTGCCGATAAAGCCAGCATACCGTCAGCCCCTTCCGGTGGACGTGCGTTACACCATCGAGGATGGAAGGACGTATGTCCTGGTCGAGATGATCTTCAGATATCCGGACTCCAATCGAAAGGACGGAGGAAACCAGAACCAGAAAGCCGGCGAAGACGAATTTGATGCAACCCTCGATAAGCCCGCGGACAACCAGCCCGAACGGCCGGAAGTGGCCATCCCGGCAAAGGCCCCGTCTCCTTTGCCAGCCTTGCCGATTGAATGCGCGGCTCGATTTGTCGCTTTCGGAAATTTCGAGTTCGGCCTGGACTTCGCCGACCGCCTCTTCTGGGCAGATGACCGCTGGTCAGACCAATCCTATGGCGTGCTCGCCGAGGGACACCGCATGAGATACAAACTCAACAAACTCGGGACGTGGCTGCACTACGCCTGGCCGGACAAAGAGGTAAAACGGCTCAAAAAAGGCGAGACATTTCGGATGGCTCGACGAATCTTCCCAGCACGAAATCTCTTTGACGTGAAAGCCATCGCCGCTGAACTCATCGGGGAGAAACTCCGGCCGTCGCGGATCCGTGTTCGTGATGCATCAGGCCCCATCGAGAATTCAGTCGTTTCAGTCAAGAATAAACATGGGAAGAACTACGCCACAGGAAAGACAGGTCCTGAAGGCACACTTGACGTTCGATTACCAGATGGCGAATACAATCTCGAGGTCGCGCCCTTCGGCCGGATGGTGCAGAAGTTCGAGCTGAAGGCCGGGCATCCTGAGTTGAATGTTTCCTGTGAGAAGGCCGGACGAGTCCGGGCGAAAGTGGTTGGTGGCCGCGGCAATCCGATTCCCTGCAAAGTGGAATTCCGGGGCATTGAGGGCACTGCCGATCCATTCTTCTTTCCGGATACAGGCTCTTCTCTTGTCCGTAATCTGATCTACACATCGGACGGAAAGTTCGACCAAATACTGCCGCCGGGCAAATACCAGGTCATCATCACCAGGGGCCCCGAATACGATGCCGTCTACCGAAACGTAGAGGTCGCGCTGGGCCGAACATCCGAATTGAGCGCTTCCCTGATCAGAACGACAGACACATCAGGATGGATCAGTGCCGACCTTCACAACCACTCCAACATCTCTTCCCATGCACCGGCAGCGGGCGGATCGAGTGCGAGCCAGTTGGGCCGGGTTCTTAACCTTCTCTGCGAGCATATTGAGTTCGCTCCGGCAACCGCACACAACATCATTCACTCCTACGAGCCGCTCCTCGAACAGCTCGACGCAAAGGCTTTCCTCGCGACCTGTCCCGGAGTTGGCCTGACCGCCGGAGGACGCAAATACGGGTACAACGATCAGAACGCATTCCCCTTCGTGATGAAGCCACACCATCTGGATGGCGGCGCACCTCAGCGCCCTCACCATTGCGCGCAGATCAAATGGCTGGCGAGTTGGGGCGCGGAATACGACCGGAAGAGCCCCTGGTCAATCGCGCAGCAAAAGGTCAAGTATTCTGGTCCTGAAAAGCTGATCCAGGTCCTTCAGCCCAGCAACACCTTTCCCCCAAATGTGCGCCCATGGATTCGGGCCCCCTTGTTTGTGGACGCGGACAAGGACGAAGTTAAGGAGCGGGTCCGCCATCTCTTCGCTTACAACATGGACGTGCTCGATGTGCGGTCGCTCCTGCCACTTTATGATTCGAGCAAGTTTCCAAGGAGGGACAACGGCATTCTGGATTGGCTGCAGATGCTCGAACAGGGCTATCGAATCCCGGCAGCCATCAACAGCGGAGCCACACACAATTTTCACGGGTCGGGCGGAGTGAGAAATTACATTCGCAGCAACACCGACGAACCTTCGAAGATAAGAACGCTGGACGTTGTTCGTGCGCTCAAACGCGGGAACTCGTTCATGACCACGGGGCCATTCCTGGATGCAAAGGTAGAAGGCTGCGGCCCCGGTCAGACAGTCCGCGCTCCGGACGGCGAAGTGAAACTGCAGATTCGAATTCAGTGCCCAAACTGGATCGAGCTGGAGCGCGTTCGAGTTCTTCTGAACAGCAAACCGAGCAAGAAGCTCGACTGGTCAAGGACCACTCATGCAGACCGATTCTTCGAGGACGGAGATCAGTTTGATGCCAGCCATTCTCTCAAACTCCAGCGCGACACCTACATCATCGTTTATGCCACCGGGAGTGGTCCGAATCTGCGTGCCCGCAAGGATGAAAATGACGCGCAAGCTCCACACATCGCAGTCACAAACCCGATTTACGTGGATGTGGATGGCAACGGTTTTGAGCCCCGTTCACCGATTGACGATCGGGTAGAGACGGGACTCGCGGTGATTCGACATCTGTCGGCCAAAGAAGGAAGCCGTCCCTGTCGCGTCAAGATGACTCTGAAGAATCATTCTGAGAAGGAGGAAGCGCGCGGCACGGCGGCAATACGTTTCTCCCCTCGTGGAATCGCAAGGGTGATAGAGCGGGACAGGCTCGAGTATCGGATTCCCGCGGGTAAGACTTCGGTCATGAATCTGGATATCGCTCTCGACCAGGACTACCTGACCGAGGCCGCACTCGAAGAAAAGAAGCTGCCCAATTCGATAGGGCTCCATGTCCTGCGTTCCGGCAAAGGACTTGGCCTGCAGCCAAGCCGAGTGACTATAAATATCGTCGACGTTGGTGAAGGGGCGAACCTGGTTCTGCCGGCCGAGTGACTTGTCCACCATCATAGTGGGGACAGATTTTCTACCTGCACAAACCGGCATTCGCGGTGAAGTGCATTCGCAGCAGGTGAAACCTATATCGAACCTTATGATCCGAGCCCTGAGATCTATCCGCGCTCGTTATCGCAGGCAGCACCAGCCTGTGAGCTCAAACAGAATCAACTTACCCGGCTCACAGGCTGGCAATCTGTGGCCACCGTCTCACAGACGTGCACGGAAACGTGGTAAATGGGATTCTTGCCTGACACTCAGGCCCGCGAGGAAGGCCACCGGCACCAGCCTGTCTGCCCAACTCCCTTGATCTTGAAACGGAAGCAATCTACACCAGATCTCAATAAACGGTTTCGCTCCAATGCTTATCAAGGAGAACAGAAATGCGCAGCATGATGATGGTCGGACCCGAAGATTGTCGGATTGAGGATACACCCGAGCCCGAGCTCAAGCCCGGCAGCGTAAAGGTGAAGGTGCGGTGGTGTTCCATACTGATGGAAAACGTCGGTCTCTACCTCGGCACCGATCCCAGACTGCGTGCGCCGGGCAACAGGCTTTATCGCGGCCACCCTCTTGCTCAGGCGGGAGAGGCAATCGCGGAAGTGACCGAAGTCGGTGAAGACGTGGAGGGAGTTTCGGTCGGTGATCGTTACGTTTCTTACTGCAACTACCACGAGTTTCATGTCATCAAGCCCGATGCCTGGACCAGGCTTGGACGCGATGTCACACCGGAGGCCGGCATCTCTCTTCCATTCTCCAGCACCACGCTGAATTGCGTGCGCAAGGCTAACATTCAAATTGGCGATAACTTGCTGATCATCGGCCAGGGCCCCATGGGTGCGATGGTGACCACCTGGGCTGCGATGGCAGGCGCAGGGCGAGTCATCGCAGTTGATAAGTATCCCCGGCGACTTGAAATTGCCCGCGCCATGGGCGCTACCCATACGCTCAATCCTGCGGATGGAGATCTTGGTCCCCCTGCAAAAGAAATGTGCGACGGCATTGGGCCTGACATCGTCATCGACGCTGGCAATCATCCCGCCACGCTCCCGCTTGCCATGGAACTGGCGCGGGACAAGGGCCGTATCGTGGTTCTGAGCTGGCATACGCAGCCCATCACCATCGAAGACATCACGAAAGATTTCTACAACAAGGAACTCGATATCATCGCCACGCGCGCCAGCGGCCCTTCTCATGCCTATCGTTCGCCGTATTTGCGTTGGACGGGCCATGAAAACATGGAGCTCATCTCCCGGCTGATGAACGAAGGCCGATACGATCCTTCACCGATCGTGACCCACCAGGTAGGGTTTGCAGACGCAGTCAAGGCAATGAACCAGTTAAAGAATGAACCCGCAGAGACCATGAAGATTCTTGTAGATTGGGATGCTTGAGCAGTCGGTGGCGGGGGGTACAGGGATACCGGATACTGCAGAAATGCCGAGCAAACAGCCCGGCCCACAACCCAACGTCCCCAATATGCCAGCTAGAAAACCTGAGGAGAGAATGAACTACTCACAGCTTCACACCATCTCGTGCAGAGTCAGGAACAGGCCGGGCGTCCTGGCACGCATATCCGGCTTGTTTGCTCGACGCGGGTACAACATCGACAGCCTGGCCGTCAGCCGCGCGCACCGCCCGGGTGAATCGCGCATGACGATCTCGGTTGAAGGCGCACAGGAGATGCTGGATCAGATCATTCAGCAGCTCATCAAATTGATTGATGTGATCGAAGTTCACGACCACACCGCGGATAGTGTAGTCGCGCGTGAGCTCGCCATGGCAAAGGTCACCGCGTCCGTGGATAAGAGACAGGAGATCCTGCAGCTTGCCCAGGTATTCAGGGCGAGAGCAGTGGATGTTGGCAATGAGACCCTGATTTTTGAAGTGACCGGCGCGTCCGAAAAAATAGATGCCTTCGAGCAGATTATGGATACCTACGGCATCTGCGAGATGGTGCGGACGGGCAAAGTGATCATGGCACGCGGCAATCAGCCCACCTGATCCGGGAGCTTATGGTGAAGTACGTTCTGAGAGCCCTGTTCCTGATTGTCGGGCTCTCGATCATCGCATGGCTGGTCGCTCAGGCAGGCATGCAGAATGTCTGGCAACAGGCCCAGAAACTTGGATGGCTTTTCCCGCTCATCATGGTGCCTTTCGTGGGTGTCTTCTTTTTCGATACCCTGGGCTGGGCACAGGCATTTCCACCGGGCAGCCTGCATAAGCGGGTTGGGACGGGCCTCCTGTTTTGCATTCGGATGGCGGGCGAATCCATCAACAACATCACGCCCACTGCCTACCTTGGTGGCGAGCCGGTGAAGGCGCTCATCCTCAAGCGATTCGGCATCCCCACCGCGGAAGGGCTGGCTTCCGTGGTGATCGCCAAGACGACGCTCGCGCTTTCTCAGATTCTGTTTATGTTCATTGGCGCGGTCGTGCTGGTCATTCGGCTGCGGGATACGGGAGTCGTGCTTGCGTGTCTGCTTGGCGCCGTCCCGCTTGCCGGGCTTTTCATCTATTTCATCCTCGCCTGGCAGCAACACGGGCTGTTCAAACCGCTGCTTAAGGTCGCCCGGAGATTTGGCATTGGCGTCCAACGTCTGGAAACACTGGAATCCAGATTCGAGAAGGTGGACGAAGGGATTCGCGCCTTTTATCGGGAGCATCCCGGCCGCTTCGCCAAGTCGTTTCTGTTTGACTTTCTCGGTTGGTGCGTGGGCGTTTTCGAGGTGGCCGTGATCCTGAAACTGATTGGCTTCGAATGCTCCTGGATGGATGTATTTATCATTGAATCTCTGGCACAATTAGCCAAAGGCATCGGCAGCCTGCTTCCCCTGCCTGGGAGTCTTGGGGTCCAGGAAGGCGGGGGAGTCTACATCTTTCATATTCTGAAACTGGATATGAGCGCCGGTTTGACGTTGATGCTTCTGAAACGAGTGAGAGAATTAGTTTTCGCTGCCCTCGGGTTGAGCCTTGCATCGTGGCTTGGAGTGGATAAGCGAAGTGCAGATTCTCACGTATCGGAGGAAGGATCCGCATCGGCAGTCGACAGCTCAACCTGAATCCAATGGATCTCTATTTAGTCAGGCACGCACAATCAGCCAACAACGCTAACCTGCCAGACGAGCGGGTTCATGATGCACCGATCACCCAGATTGGAGAGAGGCAGTGTGCCTACCTTGCACACTGGTCCAAGTCTGCCGGCGTCTCGCGGCTGCTGGTGAGCCCGATGCTTCGAACTCTGCAGACTGTTCACTACGTCCGAGAAACTTTGGATCTCATTCCGGAAGTCTGGGGTGAACTCCACGAACAGGGCGGATGCATCAGCGGCAGCACGGCTGCAGCGTATGAAGGCCAGCCCGGCATGAACGCGGCCGAGATTCTCGAACGCTTCCCACGCTACAGGCTGCCACCAGAAATCGATGGCCGGGGCTGGTGGAAATCACGACCTTACGAGAGACCCGAGGAGACGGAGGTCCGGGCAGGTGACATGGCGCACCGCTTCAGATCTGATTTCGGTAACACAGATGAAACCGTGCTCTGCGTGACTCATGGCGCGTTTCTGCAGTTTCTGATTGGCGCCTTTATCGGGCACCCACAGTTGGCATTCAATTGGGTCGGTACGGTGTACAACACATCTGTCAGCCACGTACAGATCACCGGCGATGAGGTCCGCGTCATGACCCTGAACGGGGTCGGCCACCTGCCGGAAACTATGCTGACCAAGTGACCTGCGGCGTAATGAGTAATGCGCAATGAGTAATAAGTAAGTTTGGCCTTGAAGTTCCGGTCAAGGTTGAAGCGACGGTTGTGCCGACGCGACCTGATTGTTGAAATGCGGACATCTGAGTTGCCGTCACCGCAACCGTGCTACAAGCACGACCAAAACAGATTCATCGTCTTAATCTCAATTTGCTCCAGGACAGAGAACAAGACGATGAGAAGGGTGAAGCTTCCGCTCGTAGCCACACGCTCACAGGCTGGTGGCAGCCTGTCGCCACGAGTTCCTTGACGCTGGCTTTGCTGGAAATGCGGGCTAAACTCCCGACCTTTCAGGATGGCAGAAGAGTGAAGCGGGCAACATTCGAGACGAAAAGAAAGATGAACTGGCTTTTCACTGACCGGCAATCCGCTGACGCGTGCTCATCGGAAACGCGCTGTCAATCTGTAGTTCTGTTGGTTCTGGCTGGAATCTGCTTTGGCCTGACAGCCCCTCCCATTTTTGCAGAAGACGCCGTTCCGCCAGCGCCTGCAGCACAAGCAACATCGGACGAACCCGCCGCGGCTGACGATCAGAAAGCTGAAGGCGAGGGAGAAGGCGACGAAGAAAGGGCAAAGGAGCGCGCCAGGAAGAATCAGGGGCAAGGGCAGAAGCTGAAGCAAAAGCAGAAGCCGGGCTTCCTGGCAATGATGCCGTTTGTCACCATCCTGCTGTGTATCGCAGTCCTTCCGCTCATTCATGCGACCGAACATACCTGGCACAAGAATGAAGTGAAGCTCGCGGTCTCGGCGGCCCTGGCGATCATTACTCTCATTTACTATTTCAGCCGTGGGTATGGCGTGCCTTCCCATGGACATCTCACTCATGCCGGCGGAGAAACGGTAAAAGCGATTCTGAGCCACGCAGTACTGGATGAATACATTCCGTTCATCGTTCTCCTCTTCAGCCTGTTCACGATCAGCGGCGGCATCAGACTTACCGGTGACCTTCACGCCTCCCCGGCGACCAACACCGTCATCCTTGGCATAGGAGCAGGCATCGCCAGCTTCGTTGGAACGACCGGCGCATCCATGCTGCTGATACGTCCGTTACTGCAGACCAACCGGCAGCGGCGACACGTCACTCACACCATCGTCTTTTTCATATTTCTGGTCAGCAATATCGGGGGATCGCTACTGCCAATTGGGGATCCGCCACTCTTCCTGGGCTACCTCTACGGCGTTCCATTCACCTGGACTTTGAAGCTCGTTGTCCCCTGGGCATTTGTCGTTCTTCTCCTTCTGTTTGTTTATTTCATCTGTGACACCCAGATGATCAAGAAAGAAAGCGAAGACGCACTGCGCAGGGATGACACCGAAATCCAGCCCCTCCGTTTGAGGGGCGCACAGAATTTTGTCTGGTTGATTGGGGTGATTCTGGCCGTTGCTTTTCTGGTACCGAAAAAGAACTTTGGCAGCATAACCATACAGCCTTTTATGCGCGAAGGAGCGCAACTGCTGCTGGTCGTCATTGCCTGGTTCACTACGAATTCCCAACTGCGCAAGGACAACGAGTTTTCGTTTTTTGCCATCGCTGAAGTGGGCGCACTCTTCATCGGAATCTTCATCACCATGCAGGTGCCTATTGAATACCTGCGGGCAAGCAGCGCTGAATTGTCCGGCGTCGTTAACAGTCCTGCCAAGTTCTTCTGGTTCACCGGCATCCTTTCGAGCTTCCTCGACAACGCCCCGACGTACGCGGTCTTTTTCTCTCTCGGATCGTCCAT
The DNA here is from genome assembly GCA_030740295.1 of Planctomycetota bacterium. The sequence goes on along the minus strand of JASLXP010000535.1, from coordinate 5,320 downwards.
GACTGACGCAAGCATGACCGGATCACAGGTGGCCTTGGCAAGCGGAGGCACCATTCTGGAATCGTGGCTTGTCGCCATCTCGTTAGGCGCGGTCTTTATGGGGGCGAACACCTACATCGGCAACGGCCCGAATTTCATGGTCAAGAGCATAGCGGAGGCGAGCGGTCGAAAGATGCCGAGCTTCTTCGGTTACATGATCTACAGTACCGCTATTCTGATCCCCACGTTTGTGCTCGTGACGGCGCTGGGTGGAATCTTCTTTAATGTTTGACCGCCACAAATCGGGAACCCGGCATCACTCGGCGTCGCCGGCCTCCTTGCTCTGCTGATAATATTTCCAGCCAGGCACAAAGAAACATACTGCGGTAACCGCCCCAAAAATCGTGACGCCGTACTCCGGCACCAGGGCCATGACTCCTGAGGTCAGATACAGTGCCGCAGCCTGGAAATAGAACTTGCCGGATAATATTCCCGCCTTGATGAAGAAGACGGAGCCGCCGAAGAGGGCGATCACGGGGGACAGAGTGAGCGCTGGCAGATCCAGAATGATTTCGATCACAAACAGGAAGGCATTACCCACGATGCTCGCTCCCCAGATGTGAGCGATCTGTCGCTCGACAAAAGTGATCGGCCCCGCGCGATGTCGCAGGGCCCAGAAGATAGCTGCCCAGGCCCCGAAGCCGAAGGTCCAGAGCCCGATGTACAGCTCCGGTGAGGTGACGCCGTTCCAGTGGAAAATGTCGGTCAATAGACACAAGGCAAAGACAGCCATGCTGTGCCACATCCATAGCAGGCCCCAGTTCTCCAGAATGTTGGCGTGATGGGTTTCGCGAAGCACACGCGACATCACCTGCATGATGCCGCCGGTGCGCGCAGACACGGGCTCTCCATCAAGATACGCCTGAAGGTCGTCGGCCAGATCTGCCGCGGTCTGAAAACGCAGGTCCTGAGGCTTCTGCAGGCACTTCATGACGACCATTTCGAGATCGGCATCTACCTTGGGGTTGAGAAGACGCAGCGGTACCGGGTCTTGCTCAAGGACGGCGAGAACCGTATCCACAGGAGTCGGCGCGGAGAAAGGAGGGCGCCCGGTCAGCGAGTGATAGAGGACCGCGCCGAGTCCATAGATATCGCTGGTGGGGCCGACAGTGCCTCTGGTGCCCGCGGCCTGTTCCGGCGACATGTATCCCGGCGTCCCGAGAATGGCCCCGCTGTGAGTGAGGTTCACGTCGGATTCGAGCCGCCTTGCGAGACCAAAGTCCGTCACGTAAGGCGTGCCTTCCGAATCGATGATGATATTTGATGGCTTGAGATCGCGATGCAGGACGCCGCGCTCGTGCGCGTATTGAATGCCGCGGCAGATCGGCAGGAGAAGTTCGGCGGCCTCCCGCGATGAGAGAGGCCCCATCTGCAATCGCTTGCTGAGTGTCTCGCCCTCGACAAATCGCATCGTGAAGTAGGGACGGCTTTCCTGTTCCCCGACTTCGTAAACAGAGACGATATTCGGATGGTCGAGCTGGGCCGCTGATTCTGCTTCGATGCGGAACCGTGCCACATCCGAAGACGAGGCCATTTCGCCTTTCAACAGGACCTTAAGCGCCACCGTGCGATCCAGTGATTCCTGCCGTGCGCGATAGACCACGCCCATTCCCCCGCGTCCCACTTCGTCGATGACTTCGTAGTCGCCAAATGATTCCGGCAGACGCTGTGTCGATACATTTGATCCCGGGGAAGGTGCGGTTTCTCGATGGGCCCAGTCTGCTGATTGGCCACGTCTGGAATCGCTCCCAAGCTCATCGGCCATCACCGCTGCGGCCCAGAGCTCTCGAAGTTCGTCACCCAGGTCCGGATGTTCCTGCGCCGCGCCATCCAGGTCCGGCTCCTCGCCCAGCCGCCTCTGTTCGAGAAGATTCTCAAGGACTTTTGCGAGCAGTTCGTCAGATTCAGGATTCACAGGGATTCAGAATTCAAGAGGATTCAGGATTCACAGGGAATCCTGCCTACGAGCACTCCAACAGGACTTTCATGATATCCGCGCCATGTGTCATTTCCTCGAATGTCTGCTTGAGTCCGTCGAGAGGTCGGACATCGGTGATGAGTTTTTCGAACGGCACCTGCGCCGACGCGATCAGTGAAAGGGCCTCATCGTAATCCTGCGCCTCATAGACTCGCACGGCGATCAACTGCAATTCACGCCAGAAAAACCGGTGAAGATCGATCTCTCTCGGCTCGGGGTGAACGGCTACCAGTACGACGCGCCCTCGCACACGCAGCAGTTGCGTCATGATGGCTGCGCCAATCGATGTGCCGGAAACTTCGAAAACAGCGTCTACGCCATCGCCGTCCGTTTTGTCTTCCACGAACTTGCCCAAGTCTGTTTCTTTGGGGTTGACGGCTTCAAACCCCAGACTCTGAGCCATCTCGATTCGGAACGGGTTGATTTCTGACACGATTACCTCGGCCCCCTTCTGCTGTGCTACAAGCGCGTTCAACATACCGATGGGGCCGCCTCCAATCACGACGACTCGTTCTCCTTCTTTAACCTGCCCGAGCCTTACGTCGTGACAGGCCACGGCAATCGGTTCGACCAGTGAGCCGAATTCCAGCGAAACGCTTTCGGGCAGCTTGTGCAACGTCTGTGTGGGTACTGTCCACGAAGTTTGAAACGCTCCCGGGGTATCGAGCCCGATAAACTTAAGTCGCGGGCAGATGTAGCCGTGCCCGCGCTTGCAGGTCGGGCAATCGTTACACGGGGCCAGCGGTCTGACGACCACCCTGTCGCCTGTGGCCCAGTCTTCAACGCCTTCACCCAGCTCAACGATTTCGCCGGACATTTCGTGTCCCAGAATCTGCGGGTTATCCACCCGCTGATCCATGGCGCCGTGATAGACATGCAAGTCCGTGCCGCAGACGCCGCAATGAGAAATCTGGATACGCACTTCGCCGGCAGAGGGAGTGACAGGCACACAATCGCCGACAGTGATTTTTTTGTCTCGATGGTAGAAGGCAGCTTTCAATTCGGTGTCACCCCTTTCTTCAGAATGATGTTCGAATACTTTCTTGTATCACCGGTCATCACGACTGCGAAGGCTTCTCTCGCACGATCGTAAAATGCGAACCGATCGATCAGGGCGATCTTGCCGGCGTTGGGCTGGTGTGTGTCTGCCACCTGTTGATAGGAAGTCCCAACATCAGGATCGGCAGTGTCTCCCTCGACGACATCCATCATTACCAGAGGACTGTCCACGTAAGCATCCAGTTCGAACAGCGGCAGGATGGCATCCAGCAATGGCTCAATCGGCAGGCCATCTGCGCGGATGCAGTTGTCATTGCAGCTCTGGCCGGGGAAATGTGCGTCCGCCAGGACAATTTCGTCCCCGTGCCCCATCGCGCAAAGATTGGCAAGGAGCTCGGGACTCAAGAGGGGTGATATTCCTTTCAGCATGGAAGTTGTTCCTCAGTGGAGCGTATTCATTCAAAAGGATATTTCCGCAGGACACCATTCTTCTTGTAGAACGCCTTGAGCTCCCCATTCGCGTGCATTTCCTTCATGCGTTCTTCCCAGATACTTCGGAGTGCTTTGCCGCGGGCATTGTTGGAGAAGCCTGGGAGGAGCTTAAGTCTGAGAAGGTTCTCCATGCCGTAACCGGTCTTATCAAAATTGTGTTTCTTGATGGCGTCGTTCACCAATCGGATTTCATCGACGAAGAAGTCAATCCTCCCGGCGGCGAGGACCCTGAGCGCGATCTTCCGATCGTAGATCTCCTTAGAAACCACCTTGACATGGAGATACTGGTCATAAGCGTAGTCCTTTATCCAGCCGACCTTTTTGCCGGTGATGGACACTTCGCCTTTCCATTCTTTCACTTTTTCATTCTTGAAGAGCGCAACCACGATGTCGAGGTCGTATGCAGTTCGCGGATAGAGGGCCTCTTTCTCTTCGTCTTCGTACGATCCGAGCCAGAGGTCGGCCTTACCGGTTTTGACCAGCATCACACTTCGCGTGTAGGGCACGATCTGGTGCTGCATGGTGATGCCGCGCGGCTTGTAGATCTTGCGAACAATATCGAAATACCAGCCTGTCCCGTCCTTGTGTGTCGCACGTTCCCAGGATTCCGTGGCGACTTTGATGGTGGTGATCTTTTCGGCCGAAGCCGGGAGGACAAGGATGATGAGCGCGAGAAGGGAATGTTTCATGATCGGTCTCCTCAGATATTGGCTTGGAGGAGACAGGGTAGCATCCACGGCTTGAAGTGGACAGTGGCGAATCGGCCGCGAGCCGGGCTCTCCGGAGCACTGGAGTCTGAGACTCCAGCAACGGTGTCGGCCTCGGTCGTTTAGCCTGGCCAATCTCCAAAAACATCTGCTGGGTTGTCAGTCACCACTTGCGGCGCATAGATCGTGTCGTCCGCTGCTACCACTTTGCCCGAGGGCATGAGGTACATATTTGAGCCCGCCGTCTTCGGCACTTCGAGTTTGTGCTGCTGTGCCAGCGCACCATCCCTTTCGATTCGCTCACGCTCCGCTTCCTCAAAATCGATGGATTCACTGGCAATCCTCTTGAGAGTGGCCAGGGCTTCCGCTGCTTTACCTTCAGCAGTTTCGACGAGGTTAGTCTGCTCGGCCGGATCTGCCCCCAGGTCGAAGAAGAGCGGCGGATGGCCATGGAAGGTCACGTACTTGTAATGCCGCCATCGGATTGAACGAAACTCGGTTCCCTCTCCCCACCTCGGGGTCAGGGCGTCGGTGAAGACCGGTCGGTCCGGAGCTTCAGCATCTCCGTTCACGACTGCGGATAGATCTTCACCGTCAAGGCCTCCCGGTCTTTCGACGTCTGCAAAACCACAGAAGGTGGGAAACAGATCGGCCAGACTCACGGGAACCGCACACCGACCGGCCGGCGTTTCACCGCGCCTCTGTCCGGGTGTGGAAATGATGAGAGGCACGTGTGTACATGCCTCATACCAGCCGTTCTTCCACCAGGTGCCGTGCTCGCCGGCCATCTCGCCGTGGTCGCTGGTGTAGACGATGATTGTGTTGTCGAGGAGACGGTCCGCTTCGAGACGCATCAGGAGGTCGCCGACCACTTCATCGAAGTAGTCCACGCACGCGAAGTAGGCTGCTCTTGCCCGCATCATTTCTTCTTCCGGGATCTCCTCGGTCTTGAATCCTTTGCGCATCCCCACACTCATCGGATGGTCGTATGCATCGCCGGTTGCAGCGACTTTGGGTGGAGTGACCCCGTCCGGCCAATAGCGTTCAAAGAAACGCTTCGGTGCCGTCAGCGGAAAGTGGGGCCGGCTGAACGACGCGCACAGAA
>JASLXP010000534.1 GCA_030740295.1 Planctomycetota bacterium | reverse complement strand
TAAGAATGGCAAGGCCCTCGTCGATGGAATCACGTTGCGGCGTATCAGATTCCCGAGTGTGAACCACCTGCATTACGAGCCGATCCATCGGGCCAAACCAGTTGTGCTAGAGAATCCGCTGTTCTCCGAAACTTACGATCCCATCGGCCGGCATCGTAATGAAAATCCGAACCGCGTCATCATCGCTCCTCTTCTGACCGGCGTGCTCAATCTTGTTGATGAGGCGTTCATGCAGAATGGGCGCATTAACGAGATCGGCAGTAAATGGTTTGTGCAGCCTAACTCGGTCACGACTCTTATCTCGTGCGGCATGCGTGACCCGCGCTGGGTGTCGATGGTCGGCCTTTACTTCAATGCGTACGACGAAAAGAACGTCACGCCACACTTCGACGTGGTCGTCACGGATATGGCGACCAAGAAAGAAAAGGTAGTCGCGAGCATCCGTCACAACGGGCAGCTCTTCCGACTCATCAAGTTCGATCCGATCAAGACGCCCGTGGTGAAGGTGAAACTCGTCAACAGCATCAAACGGCTTCGCACGTTGACCGAGGTCGAGCTCTATGGCCCACTCTCCGGACGAACGGGCGCGCCGGGCTTTGTTGACCCGGAGGGCCAGAACACCTGGATGGGCGATTTCACTCGCGTGGACAGACGTGAGAAAAAGCTCGCGCCACGTTTTCAGCAAGGTTACTACTGCAGACACGGGCATGGTGACAAAGACATCCTCTGGAACGCGCCCATGGCCCAATTACTGCTCTCCGAAGACACCATCTACTCAGGCCGCGCCTTCGGCAAGAATACCGCGTTCGACCTGTCGTCCTTTGCCGTGCAGAAGGGACGCAGGCCACGGAGCTTTCCGGCACTGTATTGGGGAAGGGCTGGCGGCCTGGGTTATACGCCGTTCGGTACCCTCTACGGCGGCCTGATTCTACGTAGCGGAATTGACGGCAAACTCTACTGCATTAACCCGGATTCGGGCACAGAACTCTGGTCATCCAAAGTCGGAGAACGGCTCTTCGGATGCCCCGTTGCAGTCGGCGAAGACATCTTCGTTGCCAGCGACAAGGGCAAGCTCTTCCAGCTCGATTTTGCCAACGGCAGCATCATGAAAGAAGCCAGCACAAGCGGCCCGGTGCTCGGCTCGCCGTCCACCGACGGTCATAGCCTCTTCTTCATCACTGAAGACGGCCTCCTGCACAGCGTAAATGTCTCGAACCTAAAGGAACGCTGGAAGGTACCGGTCGCGCTGTACACCGATTCCACGCCGGCCGTGGATGGGGGCATCGTCTACCTCGCCGATCAGAAGGGCACGGCGATGGCCATCAACGCCACCAACGGCAGCCTCCGCTGGAAGACCGAGCTCGGTGATGAATTCACGCGCTGTCCAGTCGTCGGTAGAACGCACGTTCTTTACGGATGCCGCGGCGGCACATTCGCCTGCCTGAATCGGGCGGACGGAAAAATCATCTGGAAGAAAAAGGTCAAGACCCGGTTCCATTACGAGCCGATAATCCTTGGCGATGAAGCGCTGTATGTTGAGAGAATAGAAATAGCAGGCTCACGTACCCCATGGAATCTCATGCTCGCCAAACTGGGCTCGGGCGAATCTCGCCACCTTCAGTATTCAGTAAGGAAGGGTGACAAGTACGAGAGCACCAACTTCAGCTTCGGGAACGATCCCGTTATGCCTTTCAGTTACTACAAAGGCACCCTTTTCCTCGTCGATCGTCATGGTGACAGCGGCCACACCGCCTACACAGTCAATCACCCCTGGCATCCCATCGGCGGGGGATTCCATGTGATTCGGCCGATGGCTGAGGAGGAAAAGTAAGGAGGCGGGACTGATGGGTGAATGATGGGACGATACGACAAGAGCTGTAAGTGGCACGTACAGCATCACGGGGATTCTTCCACAGTTCCAACCCTCATAACTCAGGTCTGTGTACCAATAGCTCAACTTTCCGTTTCCTTACCAATCGTTGAGACCGAATGGTGACTCCGTCCTTCTCATCCACCAGTACGAATGATTTTCCTGAAAGCGGATCCATCACTTTCCTGCAGGCTTTCTCGCCATCCAGGAACAGGTGAATTGCCGCTACGAGCATCTGGACTCGGGACAGTTGGGCCCCGTGCTGCATGTGGAAAGATGTGGCCGCAGGCATGATCAGTTTGCTTATTGGATTCGCGTTTTTCAGGCCTTCTTCGAATTCAATGAGCTGCTGCTCAGCCGCCGGGAATGGCTTTTCCATCGCTTCGATGAATCGGTCATAGTCCTTTTCAGTCTGTTTCAGCATGGCATCGATGGCCGGCTTCTGCCCTCCTGTTAAAAGCGCGAATGTGATACCTTCCGCGCCCAACAGTTCAAGATCCTTGCCGGCTTTGGCGGGGTCGGCGAGTGTTCTTCTGAGCCACCCCAAGTACACTCTCTTCTCCATACGAATCCCATCGGCCGGCGTGGAGTGAGGCTGAAGTTTTTCCATCGAATCCAAAAGACCATGCAGTTGAGCGGGGGACATCAGCCACAAGTGCTGAGCAGCGGTTTCCAGTGCCATTCGCTCAATGGCAATTCCGACCAGCACACTGATGAGCAGGCCATCACTGCTGACGTGCCTTGCCAATCTCATCACAACGGCCAGATCCTGGCCGGCGGCCCGTTGCTGATTCTCAGAGAACATCATTCGAATGTTTAGACAGGACGCCCGGGCCAGGGACCGTGCAAGCTGCAAGTGTCCAAGGAGCAGGCTTGGCCCCTCTTCGAAATTGAGTCCCCAATCACATTTTTCGAGTGCGGCACCGCGGCGGAGGTTCTTGAAGGATGCCTCGTATTGTTTCAGCAGGCCCCTGGTCTGAGCGTCGAGACGGGCTTCCTTCCAGTCACCGAGGACCTCTTCATCAGCCATTTTCAATTTCGGTGCATTTAGAAACGCCTGGTAGTACTGCAGGGCAGCATTTTCAGATCTGGTAGCTGTTTCACCGTAGAGACACGATCCGGCCAGAACAAAGGTGGTAAACATTCTCATTCGATTCATGTTCGATAAGTGCTTGAGGGTGGCTTCACGGTTCAGAGAAGACGGGAAGCATTCCCCAAAGAGGGCCTTCCTTCACTTCAATGCGTATTTTTTCTTCAAGTATCCTTCAAGGTTTTCACGCTCTTCATCGGGGAGCGACTTGCTGTAAACCAGCAACTCAGCCAGTTCGCCTTTGTGATTGACGATGCCGGGACGCATGCCGAAAAGCAGGCTCAGGTTCATGGTGGTGCCGGCGCTGGTGTATTCAGGGCGGCGGGTCGCAGTTTTTCCATCACGATAAATGAGTACCCGTTTTCCCCGGCGGGCGAGAGCCCAGATGCAGAATCTGCCCCGGTCAAACGGCTCTCTCAGGAAGGTCGTATGGCCCCGTTCCCCGACGGAGAAACGAAAAGAGAATTCCCGCTTCTTCAATTCGGAGGGGCCGATGCGGCCGTCGTCGCTGTCGCCGACGATGGAGCCACCTTCATCGCCAGTGAAGGAAGCGACGAAGATAATCGTGCAATCACCTTTCAAGGCGATCAAGCGCCTCAAGGTCATGTACTTCTTGGCTGCACTGCGAAGGGCGGGCAGGCCGTTGGCCCTGTTGGGGATGAGCTCCGGGGCCCGGTCCGCGGCGACTCCGGCGTGCTTGCCATTTCCGGACTGATCCGCCCATGCAATGGCTGCCGTGCCCTCACGAGTCACACCCCTGTCTGCACTCATCCAGAGCTGCAGGCCATCGCGGGGAATGGACGGTCCACCGATAGTAAAATCCGCGCTCGCCAAGGCTGGAGGCTTCATTCCCCATTTGAAGGCCTTGGCCCTCAACAAACAGCTCTGCTGGATTTCAAGGGGGTGCTGATATTTCTTTGACCGTCGGCCAGGCTCGGAGCCGTCCAGCGTATATCGGATGACTGCACCATCCGACTCGGTGCTCAGGACAACTTTGACGGGCTTCTCGAAAGTGCCACCGAAGGGCCGGATGCGGACCGGCTCGACCGTTTTCTTATTCTTCTCTTGAAGCACGTGGAGCGCGTAGCAAACCGCGTTCATTTTGCCGTAGTCGTTCATGTTGTGCAGAACCATGTTGTCGGACCAACCGAGCTGCCCGGAGACGCGCCTCGACCAGGCTTCCATGGTCTGGTCAAGCCGCTCGGCGTTTTCCTTGTTCGGAGAAAGCTCCCATGCAAATGCGGCCATCTCCGGATTCAACCCTCCTCTTTGCAGCCTGGTTTGCTTTTTGGCCTCGAATGTCTCTTTGATTTTCTTTCGCACCTCTCGACCGGCGATGGGATAGAAGTTTCTCATGGCAGTCGTGAAGTAGTCGAAAAAGGTCAAACGCTTTCCGGTCTCTTCAAGGTTGCGATGGTAGTAGTCGATGAATTCGACGGCGCGATCGTAATACTGCCGATCCAGTGTGTGCTGGTAATAGAGCATCATGGTGTTGATGTTGGTGTCAGTGTTTCTGCCCTGGGTGAAGTCGCGATGGCGGTAGTTGGTCGTGGCGATGAGATGAAACAGGTCGCTGGCCCGTTGGGAACCTGTGGCGTAGTAGTGGATGGGAATCCCTGCCAGGGGCGCGTGGGCACCGTGGGGCCTCCTGGCGCCTACCCAGGGGTCATACCCGCCGTGGCGAATCATGTTGCCGACAAAATCTCTCTCGTGGTAATGCACGGTGGAAACGTCCATCTTGTTCAGACCGCGGGCTTCAGCGACCAGGAAATCAAGTGGATCGCCGCTGCGCAGATACTGAAACCACAACGCCTGCAGCATGGTCCCGCCGCCCATCAGGTGGCCACTGTTGTACCAGGCATATTTGGGGTGGTAGTTAAACCAGCGCATGTGGGTCTTCCTGAACGCGTAACGAAAATTGCCGTATTCCAACATCCCGTACCATCCCCAGCGCTCCATGACGTTGCGTGCTTCAGCCATCATCGCCCGATTGACGCCTTCGATTTCGGGCCGGTAGGCGCCCGGCAGTACCTGTTTGCCCATCACGCCAGTTCGGACGTTCCACTCCCCTGAAACGAATGGGACAAAAGGCATATCGAATAATCCGGCCAATCTGCCGGGATCGAGCTTCTCGGGCTCACGCTCAAACCAGATGACGAACTCATGGGTTCGGGAGACACCCATGGCCGAATGTTCGAGCGTATGGGAGACATACTTCATTGGATTGTATTTTGGATGACGGTAGCTCGGATCCTTGGCTGCGAAGTCCTGAAAGTGTTTTGGGTTCTTCATCTCGGTTCGCTTGAGGTCCAGCTCCCCTGCCAGCTCGCCCGGCCAGAGGCCGACATGGAGGGTCCTGTCGTGATACGCGAGCGCCTTGGGGCACATCTGCCACATGTTTTGCAGGAACACGCCTACACCGGCATCCTCGCCTCTGAGCACCAGCCCTCCGGGATAACGCCGTCCCTCCGAAATCACCTGCCTGCCGTTGAAGACCCGGAAGCGGCCACTGAACTCCGGCGAGACGGGAGGATAGCTCGCCCGGGCTGTGTTCTCCTGAAAAACTGAAAACCGCTGAGCGCCAATGGCTGATGTCTTTGAAGCTCCACTGAGTGACCATGAAGCTCTTTTCATCTCAGCCTTCAGGGGCCAGCGGACGCCAATGTCGCTGATGGTATGAGTGTCCGGATTCTTGCTGATCACAAAGGTGTGATGGATGCGGATGAACTTCCGACCCCGATAAAAGGTCATTCGGACGACCGATGGCGAAAAACGGTCACCATCGTCGGACCTGTGCCATCCTTCCACTTTCAGAACCGAGCGCATGAAGCCGTTGGTCTCGATCGAAGGATTGGATAAATGGAGCCTGAATTGTGTTGGGCTGTCGTCATCCCGTTTCCTGACCCCGATCCGGGATACTACTTCTCCGCCTGCAATTTC
>JASLXP010000533.1 GCA_030740295.1 Planctomycetota bacterium | reverse complement strand
GCTGCTTCGTCGTACTGACCTGGATGCCGACGCATGGGCTGCCATCGCGGCCGGCGTCAGACGAAACAACGGGCTTGCCACCGGTCTTAAAATCGTAGTATCGCCAACCGGCTGGCTGGCCTTTGGTGAGCGCCATCGCCGGGTTCTTGAGCCACTGCTCTGCCCCGTCAGCCGACAGAGCAAAGGTGCACACGATGATGGCGGGTAGTCGTGTTATGGTCATAGCATCTCCGTTATAGAGACAGGAATTTAGTCCTGCCAGCAATCTGGGAAATCAGGAAGCAGGCCGCAATTTTCGAGAACCACATCGTCGATACCGAGCTTGTGCGCCGGCGAATCCGGATGCAGCCGATAGTCGCCTCCGACCAGGTCTGCAAACAGTGGATCGGCAAAGACCGAGTTCAAGTCGTATCCGCGTTCCTGCCATTCTTCGAGGGAGAGGACCTGGGTATCGAGTCCTTCGCCTTGTCGCTTGCCGTCACTGGTGTCGGTGACGAGTGCCCTGAATTCGCCGAGGTCGCTCCAGAAGAGGTTGCGGTCAATTTCCATAAATGGGCTCTCGATGGGGTTCTTTACCGCGTGGTAGAAATGCCGCCGGGCGTCTTCGGGAGGGACGCCGTAGCCTTCCCCGACGTGCATGTCTTGCCGCAGGAACACGATGTTGCGCACAAATCGGTCTTGCGCATTCTCGTAAAGCGAGTCGAACCGGATGCCGAGAAGCGAATCAATAATGATGTTGTTCTCGACGATGCGAAGGTCTCCCTCTCTGAATTTGATGGGGCAGCCAATGCAGACGTTGTGGTGGACGTGGTAATTGCAGGTGCCGTCATCCATGTCGACGCCGAACTTCACCGTATGGTCTTCGAGGTAGTTGTAGCGGAGGACGGTCGTGTGCAAGGCATCCTGGGTGACACTTCCGGCCGGATGCGAAGGGGAGTCCGGCCCGTGTGACTGGTTGTAGCACCAGTGCCTCGTGCGTCCCCATGAATTGAAGGGGCCATGATCTACGGATTCCAGGCACGTTTCGTAGAGCTTGTTGTGCTCGATCACGTGCCCGCCCCAGGTCGCGTCATTGATGCATATCGCTGCCCGTGGCACGTGGTGAATCTCATTGTGGCTCACCTGATTTTTCTGGCAGCATGCGAGAAAGACTCCTGCGATCTGCATCCCGTATTCGCCCAGGTGATGCATATGGTTGTTATGGACAACGCAATGCTCCGGGAACGGCCTGTTCGATCCCAGCCGCTTCAAGTTTGTCCCCACCAGGCACACGGCGCTTTCGCCGGTACGGGTGAAGGTAGAACCGGTGACCTCGCAGCGAAGGCAATAGTCGTTCATGAAAACCGCGTTGCCGCCGGTGTCATGGAAAAAGCAGTTTCGCACCGCGCAATCTTCGGCGCCATCGAAGAACACGGCCCCGCTCCGGTGGAGAGTCCAATCGCCCATTGACAGGGCCTCCCATTCCTCCAAGTACACCGTTGTGGTATGGGTGAATTCGAATCCGCTGAATGTGATGTGATGCACCGGATCGGCTTGAGTCCCACTGAACTCCACGATCTGCCGGCCTTGGGGAATCTCGACTCGCGCGGCATGGATGTCCTCGCCGGGGACGGGCATGTAGTAGAGAATCCCCTCGCGTTTATCGAGATACCACTCCCTTGGAACGTCCAGTTCCTCGAACACATTGTCGAGGTAGGCGGGCGAGTACTGGACGGTATCGGCTTCTTCGAATATTCGGGTGTTCCAGTGCCATCCTCCCCGGTCGAGCAGGAAGACATTGCGCTCGTAATCAATTCCCTTCAGTTGCCAGATGAGGCTGCCCAACATCCACCTGGTGTGCAAAACGGCTTCCTCCGGATGAGCCGGTCTCCTCGCGGGGTTGAAGCCTCTCTCGCCGGTGTAGAATTCGACTTCGGTGGGAGGGAAGCCGTCCTGGGCGCCGAGGGGCATGAAGCCCTTTCCCTGCTTGCCTGGGTTGGCGGGGTCGTAGTTGGGATAACGGGCGCGATGCTCGCGCCTGCCGTTGATGAAGAGCTGATCCGCCCGCTCCAGCGCCTCGGCAGACAGATCGGTCTGAGCCATGAATATCCCGTCGCGGAAAGGCTTCCACGAAAGCTCGAGATCTATACCGCGGCTGAGCACGGGCTTCTCACCCGGACGGGCGGCATAGGTTATTGGACCCGCCTCGCTGCCCGAATCCTCCGGCGTCAGGACCAGAGGTTCCAGCAGATAGTAAGTGCCTTTACCGACATGGATGGTCACCGGCCCGGGCCACGTGGCCTTGAGCTCGCGGACGGCACCTCGCGCCCGTTCCAGCGTAGCCAACGGTTTCTCTTCGGTTCCGGGGTTGTCGTCGCTTCCGTCCATCGATACGAACAGCGACTTTTGGCTGGGCATGCTTATGATTCCGGCGATAGGCAATGAGAAAAGCGCCAAGGCTGAATAGTAGAGCCCTGCCTTTCCTTTGTCTCCCGGCAAACATGTGTGCTTACCAGATCCCAGGTAAGGTGAGAATATGCCAGCGCCATCCCATCCACTTACGCAAGATGAAACAGCTTACTGGAAATCAATCAGAGAACTTTTCTATCTGAAAGACGACGTCACCTTCCTCCAGGGCGGCACTGTTGGCCCGTCCCCCCGGCCAGTGATCGAGTACGTCATCGCACTGCTGCGAGAGCTCGAATCCGATCCACTGAACAACGGTAGAGAATCTCTTCTGCGGCCGATTGTGGAGGAAAGCAGAAGGAAGCTGGCCGCATTTGTCGGGACCGATCCGGAGCGTGTGTCACTGGTGACCAACACGACCATGGGTATGAACATTCCCGTTCACGGTCTGCCGCTTGAAGCCGGGAAAGAAATTTTGAT
>JASLXP010000532.1 GCA_030740295.1 Planctomycetota bacterium | reverse complement strand
GTTCGGCCCAGTCTCTTTTCCGGTACCGGCCAGGCGATGGCAAGTGGCACATGTCTTCAGGAACAGTTGTTTTCCCTTCACCGAATTCCCCGATCTGTTGAGTGAACCCAGGTATGCCTTTACCAGTTTATCCTTCTCGGCTCGCTTCTGTGGATCATCAAGGGCCCTCGACACTTCACGAATGATCTGTTCGCCGGGCTTGCCGGTACCACGACACATTGCAGCGAATCGCAGCCAGGGATCTCTTTCATCCTTCAGAACCGCATCGATGACAGCATCCACGTCCTCAGTCCGGATGGACGCAATCGACAGGATGGCTTGATAGCGAACCCTGATGTTCAAATCTTTGGCCAGGCCGAACAAGGCTTGACGAACGGGAACGGATTTCTGTGCGAAGGCATCGGCAAGGCGTGCAGCGTTTTCACGGACCTCGGGCTCTTTGTCTTTGAGCCTTCTCAGAACTGTTTTCTCCGTGAGCGCATTCAGCCCTCCGAGAGACCAGAGCGCGTGCATACGGCCCAGCGGTGACTCGGATTCATCAGCGAGTTTCTCCAACACGGGCACTGCTGTGGCGTCCTGCCGCTCATACAGAAGCCGCGCCGCCGTTTGGCGGTGCCATCCATTCGGATGTTCGAGGAACTTGACGAGACCGACTGTAGTCCAGTTGGCAAGTGAACGTGTTTTGGGGCGTTCAAAATCATCGGGCACGATCCGGTAGATTCTTCCTCGATTCCGGCCGCTGTTGAGATCGAGGTGCTTCTTGATCATGGGCGGCAGCGATTTCGGATGCTCGATTACCTCTCGGTACATATCGAGGACATACAGTGTGCCGTCCGGGGTATTGAGAAACTGCACGGGACGAAACCAGTTGTCTGTTGAGGAGAGGAATTCGGCCTGTTCTCCTCGCCGGCCGAGAAAGCTGATGCCTTTCGGGGTGAGATATTTTCGATGGACGAGATTGCTGCCGACGTCGCCGATGAATGCGTTGCCGTGATACTCTTCCGGCCAGGCATCTCCGCGATAGATGGTAACGCCTGTGGCGCCGGTGAAGTAACCGGCAGGCCGGCCGCCCCCTTCGACGGGCCCCCGCACTTTGCCTGATACCCGAAGCCGTGTGCGGACCAATCGCCATGGCTCGACCTGGCTGGCCCGAAAGACCTCCGCCTGGGGGCCATCGGCCGCGATGCTTGTGCGACTCGCCGGAGCACGGGCGCCTGCAAACCTGGCGAGATAATGATCTTCAATCAGTACAAACTGCAGATGGCTGCTGTTTGCACAGACAAACTTCCTTCCCCATGCGTCAAAGCTCAGCCCATGCTGGCCTCCGCCTGTGGTTGGCGACAGGGACATCCTGAGCGGATTGATAGCGAAGTCACGCCGGTGAAGTCGCACAGCCTGGGCATCGTCCTTGCCCACGGCTTTCACCGTTCCCCCGGAAGTACTGGTTGCGCCATGGATGCGATTGTCGATCCCCCATTTGAAAGTGTTAAGCAGTCCCTGGACGTTGCCGCGGCCAAACCCCGTGAACACTTTGCGTCTCTCGTCGGCCACACCGTCACCGTCAGAATCCTTCGCGTACAGGATGTCCGGCGCTGCCCCGACAAGTATTCCTCCACGGTAGCAGGCGACTGCTGTCGGCCATGAGAGTCTGTCCAGATAAGTCGTCACGGAATCGAATCGGCCATCGCCATCATTGTCCGTGAGCAGCCGAACGCGCCCGAGCCTCTCTTTGGCATTTTCAGAGTAGCCGCGCATCTCCACCACGAACAGCCTGCCCGCCTCATCGAACGCACCAGCGATCGGATCCATCACTAAGGGCTCAGCCGCGACGAGCTCGACCTTAAAACCATCTCTGACCTGAAACGACTTCAGCGAATCCCCCGGACCTGTCGGCGGGATACGCGGCAACTGATCGCTGAAATCCATCTCATTCACGTTCTTTTCGACAGGGCCGCCAACATGTTTGGCCACCAGAGAATTCCAGAGTTGATACCCCTTGGCACTCAGATGGAGCCCGTCCTTCGCAAACAGCTCGGGCCTCGGCTTACCGTCCGCTCCGATCATCGGGGCATCAATATCTACAAAGGCAAGCATCTCATGCTTGCCACAACAATCGCGGACAAGCGCGTTGGCTTCGCGCATTCGTGCGACGAGTTTCCAGCGGCGTATCGAAGGCTTAATGGCGATAAAAACAATCTTCGTTCCAGGAAGCGTCTCGTGCACCTTGGCAGTAAGCGCCTTGAAATCTCTCAGAACACGCTCCGGCGATTTGCCGGCCGCAACATCGTTATCCCCCGCGTAGAAGACGATCGTCTTCGGCTTGTATGGCAGAATGATCCTGTCCGCATACTGCAGGCTGTCAGAAATCTGCGAGCCGCCGAAGCCGCGATTGAGAGTGGCAATGTATGGAAAGCTCTGATCGAGTTTCCACATGCGAATGCTCGAGCTGCCGATGAAAAGCACGGCGCCTGATGGTGGCGGATTCCTCATGTCTCGTGCCTCGAAATTCCGGATGGTCTTTTCCCATCTCGAACGGGTTTCCGCTGCGGCGGGAGTGAGAGCGACCAGCACGAAAAGCCAAACGACCGGCTGGATGGGATATGCCTTTTGCATGATGGACCTGTGAGACGAAGTGGCAAATGTGCCACGCAGTAAAACCAGACTTTCTGTCTACCACCTCATTTCTTGATCGTCACCCAGACTGGGGAGGCCCACGCCATGTTGCCGTCTTCCTGTTCGACGCGGATGTAGTAGCGGTTCTCACCATCCAACGGTTTCTCATCGGTGAAGGTTGAGGAAAAGTCCGAATCCTTCGGAGTGAATACCTTGTAGTTTGTTTCGTTTCGCACGATGGTCACGCGCCTGAGTTTCGCTGTGCCGGAAACGGCAACCTGCATCTCGGGGTGGCCGGTCGCGTCGAATACCGACCCTAGCGGGTGACCGTTGCAACTGAACTCGACGTAGATCTTATCCGTTGCAGCAATGGTGCGACGGGCGTTCATGGCATCGAGAATGCCTTTGCGCGTGAAGTCCTCTGTATAGACCCCGCCAAAACTCGTATGCGTCGAGATGTGGTCAGAGCTGGCAAAGACGCCGAGGTCATGTCCGTTTGCCAGAGCGTGCTGATAGACACCATTGTTGAATCTGCCGAAATCCTTCCTGGTCTTGACGGAGCCGTGAGCATCCTCCTTCAGTTTTACGCCGCGCGGAAAGCCGACGGTTGGCTGTGGAGTGCCCAGTCCTTCATAGCTGACTCGTGCGCCCTGATAGATCTCCACAATGTTTTCGACCTCGTGGTCAATGTGATCGTACTTGTCCCAGTCCGTGCCCATGCCGGTCGCGCCGGTGTGGCTGATGACCGATACATCCTTCCCGAATTCTCTCAGGAGGGCCCACAACTCTTGCGGCGAGATTTCTGTTGCTCCATCGGCAACGGGCAGTGTTTTCTGCCAGGGAGATGCCTTGTAGTTCTGGCGCTGGATGTAAATGATCGGTGCGCCCCGTTCGATAAAGACGACGTTACGGTGGCCCCAGGGCCATCGTTGCTCGCGTTCATAGACATAGAACGAATTAAAGAACCCTGGCGCATGAAAAACATCCATGAGTTTCTGGTTGCACCACCACTCGTACGGGTCGTAGAGCTTGCCAATATCGGTGTGATCTGAGGGGCCAAGAAAATCGAGCTGTCCGATGTCATAGGCATAGCGAAACTGTTCGACAATACAGCCATCAGTGCCCGTGCGGCAGTTTGAGACATCCGTGTGCCGGTGAAAATCACCCCAGTAGAGCCGATACTTCTTGCCCTTGAACGACCAGGTGTGGCGGTCATCACGATTCCGTTCCGGCGAATCGCCCCAGCGAGGCACCTCAGCCTTTTCAGCAGGAGCCCTGGCGCTGGGCTTCGGTGGCGGAGCGCGGTCAAAATCAGGGTTGATCTGAGCCAGGTAAACGCCGGATTTGAGGGCCCTTTTGTTCTTGCGCTGGTCGGAGGGCCAGCAGAGCCACAGCTTACCATCGCTGCCGCTGTTCCATGCGCAGCGCCGATCCTGGCCGAAATCGCTATCCCTTATCACAGACGATTGTGTCCACGCCTTCTGGCTTGCATCATAAGTGGTGACAGCAATACGCCAGTGAGTCTTGCGAAAGAAACGGCAGGCCAGCCAGAGCTTACCTCCTGCTCCGACGCCCAGGCATGGCACGTTCAGGGAGCCGATGCCCTTTCCCTTCAAGGCCGGTCCTGGTGATGGCAGCGGCGTAAAGGTTGAATCCGTTGCATTGAAGAAACCAGCATCGACCTTCTTCCCCCAGTTGAGCCCAGTCTTGCCATCGACACCGCGGCTGTTCCTGCCCCAGTTCCGGCGGCCGCTTTCCCATGCAACCCAAAAGCCTTTGCCATCGGGGGCCGCGGCGATGGAAGGCCGTGCCTGGTGGCGCGGCATGGGTTGTATTGGCTGGACTTGGCTGCTGCCATCGATACCGACGGTTGCCACATAGACGTTGAAATCGCCCGTGCGCGAGCTGTCGAAGACAACCCAGGCAGAATCCCCCAGACCGAAGGCAAGACGCGGTTCCCAGTCGCCGGCTGGATCTTTGGTCACGCGAATATCGTCGGACCATCTGGCAGTGCCCGGATCGTAGAACTTGGCGTAAACATCGCTGTGTCCGCCACGAAAAGACTGCCAGGTGACCCAGACCCGGCCTTTACGGTCCGTGCCGGCGTCCGCGAAGACGGCGCTGCCGGATGCGGATTCCAGAGTCATGGTTTCAGGCGACACCTTTCCATCCTTCAGCGCCCGCGCCTGCAGTTTCCAGCGACCATCGGCTGCCAGCTCAGACCAGATGGACCAGACCGTGCCGTGCCCGTCGCAGGCGACTGCCGGCTGGTGTATGACCCCAGGCGCCGACATTTCGCCGACCGCGGTCAGACCGTTGCCTGTCATTCCGGCAATCTTCAGCGTATCTGCGGCCCCGTTATACTCGGTATAGACCACCCAGGGATGCCCCTCCTGATCGACGCACAGCGCCGGGAAATCCTCCTGCAATATGGGATTGACGATCGACCAGCGCCCAAGCTCCAAGTGCGGCACATCCTGGGCGAGCAGGACACTGGTATGAAAGAAGCCGACGACCAGGGCCGCGCTGATGATGCTTTGCTGTGACTTCAATGTTCTCAACCTCATTCAGGTAGACAGAAGATTAAGTACCACGGATGGCTCGGCCTATTTCGAAGCCGCCTGGAAGGGGACCGACACGTAAGCGCCGCCCACGCCTGCGCCGCTCCAGAGCGTAAGAGCCGAAACAACTTTGCCGGTGAAGCGCGGTTGCGGCGAAAGCTTCAGTTGCCCATCGATGGTCAGCGTGTGCAACAGCGCGCCCAGGGCGGTCAGCAGTCCACCTGCCGAGCCACCCCCGAGGAACTTCCCTTCCCGATAGTTGATCACGCCCGGGATCCTGCCGGGCTTGTCGCTTTTGGGGTCCTTTACGGTAAAGCCGATGCCCTTGGCCTCGATATCGACGACCGCCGGGAGCTCCCGGAGTTGCTCAATGAGCTCTCTGGGGATAAGCGGTGCCTTCGGATTCCCGCCGAGATGGAGCTTTGCCAGCCTGCCAATGCTGACCGTCTGTTTCTTTCCACCCAGGTTCGTCTCGATGCGCGAGAGGTCGTACCGGACGCGGTAGCGCGCGGTAACCTGCTGATTCTTCTTCTCGAGATCGGAAACGGCTGCATCAACCTTCGCCTTGAACCGGTCGAGGTCCGACTCGATCTTGCGCCGCGCGGCTTCCGCCCGTTGCCTGAGCTCACTCATCCCGGCCTCTACTTCCGCTTTCGCCTTTTCCAGTTTGTGGGCTATGTCCCGCTGAGCTTGGGCCACTGCGGCTTCGATCTGCTGTTTGGCGTCTTCCCCGCGCGCGATCAACTCCCGGTGCGTATTCGCCGCCTTCTGCGCGGCTTCCTCGATTTTCTTCGGGACCTCTTGCCTGCGTTTGGACAGATAGGACCTTGACTCCGCAAGCCTGGCTTGGGCCTGTTTCAGGTTCTTCTGGATGTTGGCCCGGATCTTCACGAACTTGGGGGCAGTCTTGCGATACCGCTGATTCAGGTTAGCGACATGCTTCTCCTGCCCCCTGATGATCCCCAGGATCAGTTTCTCCTCTCCCTGCCAGAACTTGCGGAGCTTCGCCCTGGTGTCACGGTAGGTGTCTTGAGGGGTCCGCTCAGCCTGGAGCTGGGGAGAGAGAAAAAAAACGGAAGCCAAAGCAAAGAGCAACACTCGTTGAATCATGGCCGAGTCTCCTGCTGGTGGAGGGAGAAGTGAAAGGTCCGACAGCAACATCAGGCACAGTACACATGCAGGATTCGATTTTTTCAGCTTAACCAGGACTTTTATCCCGGGCTACATGCTTTCTCTCTTACGGCGGCCCTGCGAAGAAAGACCTCATACACCATGCTCTGTCCGAGCGATCACATCTTCCTGAATGTCACGGGTGAGGTTGACGAAGAACTCGGAAAAGCCGGCCACGCGCACCACGACGTCGCCGTACGCATCGGGATCATCCTGCGCAGTGCGCAGCATCTCGGCGTCCACGCAGTTGATCTGCATCTCCTGTCCCCCACGGCCGAAGAAACTGTCGAGCATGGCGTGAACTTTTGCGCGGTTGGCCGGGTCGGCCAGCATGTCACGCTGGAAGCGCATGTTTACGTTGTAACCGCACTGCCAGCTCTTGACCGGGTTCAGCTTTACAATCGAGTTCAGCAACGCAGTGGGCCCGCTTTTTTCCGCGCCACAGGAGGCCGCGACTGAGCTGGCGAGGGGAGTGCCCGCGAGCCGGCCGTCGGGAGTGGCCGGGGTATTTGCACCGCCTCGCACCGCGCCGGAACGGACAACGTGGCAGTTGCCAAAGGGGGTTCCGTCGCGTGGGTCGCGGCAGATCTCTTTCACAGGTTCGTCGCGCATACGCTGAACCAACTCGATCAGATCGTCGACACGCGGGTCGTCGTTGCCATGCTTGGGCGCGGACAGGAGTTTCTTCCTCAGATCTTCGTGGCCCTTGAAGTTTGCCTTGCACGCGATGGCAACGTCGCTCAGCGCGGTCTGACGTTCTTCGAACACCACTTCACGAATCGCGGACAGGCAGTCGACCATGTTGGCGAATGATGTTCCGCCGCAGGAAAGGATGTTGTACTTCGTGCCCTGGATCATATCGCGTCCCCGCTCGATGCAGCCGTCGAAGAAACAGGACGTGAGCGGAGTCTGGCCCCAGCGCATCTGCGCCATAAGCATAGTGAGGCCGTTGTTGTAAGACTGTTGAATCCCACGACGCATGTAACGCGCGATCACTTCGACGAATTGGTCAAATGTCTTGCTTGCATCGGGAACAGGCGTGCCTTTCATCGGTGACTGCTTGCCGTCGTATCCCCTCCCGCCGGTGAGCGCTGCTTCGAGGGCCTGGAGGTAGCCCGCGTGTGCGCCGGGATTGAAGTAAGCCATGCCCGGCACGGCCACCTCGTTACAGCCGGCCGGCACGTAGTTGAACGCGTCCTCCTTCGACAGGCCCAGTTCCATGAGCATAGCTGGCACTGCGGTGTCGCTCATCATCAGTGGAAAGCACGTCGAGCCCGCAAGGTTGGCCAGGCAGTGGTCGAAGAAATCGCGGTCGATGTTTGGATGCCAGCGCACCCACACCAGGGGCTCGGGAACGGACATGTTTCCCGCGGCCGTGATGAACAGCCACGACAGCTCGTTGCTCTGGTCCTCGCCGTCGGGCGTGGAGCCGCCAACGCAGAGGCCCTGGGTGAGATTATGCTCGACGCCCCAGAAGGTGTTGTCTCGCTGCTTGAGGATGAAGTTCTCGCAGAGCGTCAGGGCCTGGTCATCGTCAAGCCGGCCTTCCTCCTTGTCGCGCAGGTAGTAGGGGTAGAGCAGTTGGTCGAGCCGGTCCGGCGTGTTTGAGTATCCGTGCCCTTCGATGTGGATGGCCTGGTGCACGAGCCAGATGAGTTGCATGGCCTCGTGGAAAGTAACCGGTGGCTCGTGCGCAGCTCTGCCGCAGATGAGCGCCATGTCGGCCAGTTCAGTTTTGCGCGCGGCGCACGTGCATGCCCCTGATTCATCAGCCAGGAGCTTCGAGTATCGTTCCGCCCACTCGCTCACCCCGAGGAGCGTCTGCTCGGCCGCTGCGAGGAGCTCCATGCTGTCGCAGTCTGTCTCGCCTTGCCGGCGCTTTCGTACGCGCGCGAGGATGTCGTCAAGCCCGACTTCAAGCAACTCCGCGTAGCTCGGGCTCAGGTGGCCCTGGTTCGAGATGAACTTGTATTGCGCTACCTCGGTGCGCGGAATTGTCACGCCCTTCACGGTGCGCATGTATGTGCGGTACTGTCCCCAAAGGTTGCGGTTCTCCCAGTAATCCACCATTTCCTGCGGCACCTGCTCGCGGAGGTGGCCGCGGCGGTGGGGATACTCGCCCACGTAGATGCCGTTCTCTCCAATACCCAGCTCGGCATAGACCGGCATCGCCCCCGGCGTCTCCGAGATCGAGCCTGCAAGCTTGTCGTGCGTCCGGATGTAGAGAGGCGTCGTGCGCAAGTGCTCGCGCAGTCCCATAGCCTTGAGCATGATCCACGGCGCACCCTCGTTCGCCTGCCACACTCGCGTGAACGCCTCGGCGCGCTCCAGGCCAATGGCTACCGGGGAATCAAGGATATCCCTGCGGAGCGCGAGCATGTGAGAAAAGTCGTGGTTCCGAGGGAGCAGCATAGGCGTCGCTGGGGTCTGAACGGCCGTGGGGGCGATCAGGGGACTTTAGAGAGACCATGAAGCCGCCGCAACGAGATGGCAGATTCCGGTGCGGATCTGCTGTTCCTCAAGAAACTGAACCTTGCAAGAGGCCTCTTCAAGGCGACCGCCCAAATCCCGCAACCCCAAAGCCGTTACATT
>JASLXP010000531.1 GCA_030740295.1 Planctomycetota bacterium | reverse complement strand
CCGGGCGCCTGGACGCTCACCTTCGCCAGGTAGAACCCGGCTTCACGCGCGTTCTCCAGCAGGGCCACAAATTGGTTGCGATACTCGCGCACGGGAACTGCGAGCGTCTCACCCGACGGCGTGTCGAAGACCGCATCGTTGGAATCAGGGCGATCCACATAAGACAGCGACAGAGAATCTCCCACCTGCCTCGGCCTCTCGAATTCACGGCCCGCCAGGTACGTCACCATCTGCTGAAGGAGCATGGGGAAGACCGGCGTGAGCGCCATGTTGTTCCACGAGGGCTCCGCGGTTGTAGTGAACATGAAGACGTGCCCGCGCCCCATGGAATGTTCAATCAGTATCGGCGCAGCACTCCCGGCAAGTAACAGTATCGGAAAGCTGGAGGCGATTGGCTTGACCTGCACCCGCTTGAGGAATCGCGTCTCGCTGAACAGATCCTCCGGAAGCGACAGAAGCGGGCGGCATACCGGATGATCGGGCATCACCCGATCCAGCGGCTTACCTGCGCCCAGTGCATCGCTGGTCTCGACCACCTGTTCGATGATTGCAGGAAGCAGTGGAGTGCCCTTCGTCTTCGAGCGCTCGTTCCATTCAGCGATCTTCACGTTGTCGCCCGCGAACCAGATCAGGCCGTTGCCTTCACGGACATAGCCCTCCAGCCGGCGGCCCTGTTCCGGTGTAATGTCCGGCACATCCGCGAGGACGATGACATCAAATTCCTTCAGGTCTTGAGCAGGAAAGGAAAGCCACGGCACCGACCGCACCGTAAAGTCCTCGTCTTCCGCTCCGCTATCGCGCGCAAGAAGCGCCGCCACGATGAGCCCGCCCGGAGTGACCGAGGTGGCCGACGACCCGTCAACGCATAAGACGGATATCCGGTCACGGACAACAGCCACGGCCCGCCGCGCGTTGTCGACGGGAAGCGCATCCGCCTCAAGCTCGGCAGTGATACGCACCGAGCCGGCATTGTGGAACGGGACAAACAGGGACACCGTCTCCGAAAGTCCGGGCGGAATCAGGGGAATCGTCTTGCTGTCGATCATGACCCCGTCGATCTTGCAGGTCACCCTGACATCCAATGCGGGATTCGTCCCGTAGTTTCGCACCGTGGCGCGATACCGAGCAATTGTGCCTTTGCGGAGCACACCTGAAACAAGATCCAGCCCCGTGACACCCAGGTTTTCAGGCCCGCCCTGCACGGGCACAACGAACACACTGGCGCTCGTACAAAGATCCGCCAACCCCTCGCGCCACTTCGAGGATCGGTGTTTCCAGTCCTGCTCCTGCAGGTCAGTGACAATGTAGATTTCCTTTTGCAGCGCCTCCATGCCCTCGGCGAGCTCCTTCAGGCGCTTCGGGACGCTGTCCAAATCCAGAGGCTCAGGTGCAGGTTTCTGCGCATGCAGGATGGCGCCAAAGCGTTCCGGATCGAAGGCCATGTTTCGGATCACAACCTTGTGTTCCCCTCCCAGGAGCGCCAGGCATACCGGGTCGCCCAAATGAATCTGCTCACTGATGACATCGATCCTCTCCAACGCCCTCGCGAATCGAGTGGCGCCCCCGTCGCCGTGCTCCATGCTGTACGACACATCCAGGGCAATGATGACGCCCGCACGCGGCTCGCCGAACTGCGAAGCCAGACCCTCGGCCTTCTTCATAGCCGGTTTCGAGACCGCCAGGGCCAGCAGCAGGATGGCAAGGCATCGAAGCAACAGCAGCAGGAAGTCCCGCAGACGGAGCTCCCTCGAACGAACATGGATGCTCCGGTTCAGGAACTGCATGGCGGCCCAGTCCGTTCGCTTGACCCGCTCGCGATTCAGCAAGTGCGCCAGGACAGGGAGCGCAATCCCAAGTCCCGCAAGCAGAAGCAGCGGATTCATGAAGGTCACGAACGTGCTCCAGTAAGTCCGCCGTTCAGGGTTGCCTGCCGCATGAAGAAGAATTCGTTCAGCACCGCATCAAGCGGGCGGGAGGTATCGACAGTCGTGTAGTCCACGTGACTGGCAATGCATCCGGCACGAAGCGCCTCCAGGTATTCATTGAAGCTGGCCAGATAGTCTTCACGAATCCGCTCTGGCTGAGTGGTCAGCGGCTGTTCCCCTTCGAGCCCCTCGAAGCGCCACGTACCATTGAAAGGGAATTCGATCTCGTAAGGATCGAGCGTATGGAGAACGACCACGTTGTGCCCGTCAAACCGGAGATGATCGAGTCCGGCCAGAATGTCGTCCACATCGGAGAAGAGATCGGAAATCAGAACCACAAAAGAACGACGTTTCATCAGCAGAGCGATGTCGTGCAGTTGCTTCGCAATGCTGGTTCGCTCGACCGGCTTGGTATCGCGCAAAAGCTGGTCGATCTGCAGAATGATTCCCATGGCCGAACGGGGCGGCAGATAGGCGCGCACCTCGGAATCGAAAACCGACAGCCCAACAGAGTCACGCTGCTTCAGCACGATGTAGGCCATCGAGGCCGCCAGAAACTTCGCATACTCCAGCTTGCTGACCTTCCCCGATCCATAGTTCATGGACGCGCTGGCATCGATCAGCAGGTAGCAATCGAAATTTGTCTCCGCCTCGTAGAGCTTCGTGTAGTAACGGTCAGTGCGACCATAGACCCGCCAGTCAATATCGCGAATCGCATCCCCCGGAGAATACTGCCGGTGATGGGCAAACTCCGTGCTGAACCCCTTCAGCGGACTGCGATGACTCCCGACGCGCAGTCCTTCCACCACTTCGCGAGCAACGAGTTCCAAATCCCCCAGTTTTTGAAGCACCTCGGGGTCGAGGTAGTTGGTCTGGGGTAGGTGTTCAGACATGGTTAATCAGATCGCGGTGGTTGATAGGCTCTTAATGGCCGAAGGCCATGTCTCACCGTAGCCTGGGGCAACGCCCCAGGTATTCGATGAATAGACGATCGGTTTTGGCCGAAGGCCATGTACACCTCTGTCGGGCTACATTTTTGTGCTGGTTCAATCCCAGACGTACTCTTCATTGAATTCGATACCGTAACGCGTCAGAAACTCACGGAACTCTTCCTGGAATGATCTCTTCTTATGATGCTCTTCTTGTTTACGGACGTATTCCTCGACATCCGCAAGGTGCGTAGGGCTGACAGAAAACATTCCATATCCACGCTGCCAAAAGAAACTCTTGTATTTCGCTCCAAGCGTCTTCACGAATTTGGATGACTCTCTCTTCACTTGCTCAACGAACTTCACCGGCGCGTGCATCTTTCCCATGTCGAAGAGGATGTGCACATGATCGGAGACACCCCCAACAACAACGTAAGGGGAATCCATGTCTCGAATGATCGTTGCGAGGTATGCATGGACACGAGGGCGGATTTCTTCATCAAGGAATGGGTGCCGGTTCTTGGTACCAAAAATCAGATGGGCGTAGAGCCGGGTGAGCGATTGGGGCATGGGATTTCCTTCCGTGACGTAATACGCCAGGATGATGGTGAATATGGCCTTCGGCCAATAATGATTGTCTGCTCCGCGATCCTGGGGCGTTGCCCCAGGCTACGGTGATGTTGGCCTTCGGCCAACGAGCGTCTCTTTCCTAATCTGCTTCCTGGGGCGATGCCCCGACTACGGTGATGTTGACCCTTCGGCCAACGGGCGTCTCTTTCCTAATCTGCATCTCACCCCACCTTCTGCTCATACAACTTCTCGCCTGAGGGAATCTCCTCCAGGAGCTTCGTAATCAGTGCGTCCGGCGTCATCCCTTCGGAACGGGCGGCGAAGTTGGGGATAATTCGATGTCGCAGGATCGGCAGGCACAGGGCCTGGATATCGTCGATCGCCACGTGGCAGCGGCCGCGCAATGCCGCTCTCGCCTTCCCGGCAAGAATGAGATTCAACGATGCGCGCGGCCCTGCACCCCAGGCCATGAGCTTCTTGACAAATTCCGGCGACTCCGATTCATCGGGCCGCGTCGCACGAGCCAATGCCACTGCGTATTCAGAAACATGTTCAGGAACGGGAATCCGGCGGACAAGGTGCTGGAATTCGATGATGGAAGGCCCTTCCACCACCTCCTTGAGCTCAGGCTCGTCGTCGGTGGTCACAGTGCGCACAATGTCCAGCTCTTCGGATTGGCTGGGATATTTGACCAGGATGTTGAAGAGAAACCTGTCCAGTTGCGCCTCAGGCAAAGGATACGTCCCTTCCTGCTCGATCGGATTCTGCGTCGCCAGAACAAAGAAGGGCTCATCGAGCTTGTAGTCTTCGCCGCCGGATGACACCCGCTTCTCCTGCATCGCCTCCAGAAGCGCGGCCTGCGTCTTCGGCGGAGTTCTGTTGATTTCGTCAGCGAGCAGCAGATTCGTGAACACCGGCCCCCTCTGAAACTTGAACCTGCGTTCGTGCGTCTCCGGATCCTCCTGAAGCAGTTCCGTGCCGGTAATATCCGACGGCATCAGGTCAGGCGTGAACTGGATACGCTTGAAAGAAAGCGACATGGTCTGCGCCAGAGAGCTCACCAGCAGCGTCTTCGCCAGCCCGGGCACACCCACCAGCAGGCAGTGTCCTCGCGCAAAGATGGCGATCATCATCTCGTCAATGACGTCATCCATCCCGACGATCACCTTGCGCAGTTCGGCGACAATCGCGTCTCTTGCCTTGCCGAGTTCTTCCACGGCCTGTACGTCATCAGCTTCAGTCGACATGGGTTATTCTCCTTTTTCTGATTAATTCGATCATCACCCGTCCAAGTGTGTCACCGACCAGCGTATAGGTTTCCGCATTGCCCTATCGTGGCAGCAGGCGGCCCGGGGAAGCCCTTCGGAAGCAGAAAGTGTATCCCATACGCCCTGACCCGCCCGCGCTGCATAGTGTCTGTTTGCGCCAACTTTGGTGTCTGATCGCGACCGACCGCCCCGTCACTTCACCGCTGCTTCGATTACTTTTGTGACCTCTGACCAGTCTCCGACCTCGACACTCGTGGTGGTGCCTTTAATCTTCTTGGACTGGGTGACTTTTGGGGCGAGCGCTTTGCCTGGGATCGTGTAGATAAAGTGGGGATCTCTGCCTCCGAACTTTTCCTTCCAGGAGTTGCCCAGGACGGAGAGTTGTTCGCCGAAGTTGGCTCCCTCGTCTTTGGTGACCATCGCCGGGCTGGTGAGGAAGATGATCCCTCTTAGGCCGGCGGGGGTGAACGAGTGCACCATTACGTTGTAGACCTCCGATGCCTTGCTGGTGATCGAACTGGTCAGGGCCGGGTAGCTGCCCCAGGCGACGCCGTCCGGAACTTCCTTTGTTGCGATCATCTCTGGGATGTACTCGCCCCAATATTTTTTCCACGCCGCGATATAGCGGCGCACGTTTGCGTCGTAGTAGGGATTGCCGGGGAGTGCTGCGGCCAGGTTCCTGTAGTCGCCCATGAGGCTGGGAGCGTTTCTGAGTGCTTCGGCGGGAATCCAGCTCTTCAATCCGATGAGATTCACCGACGGCTTGCCTCGTCCCATGCTGGTCATGGCGCTCTGCATGAAGATGATGCCTACCGGGTTGCCGGTCTTGCTGCCGATCTTGTGGCCGAGGGCGGCGGCGAAACCTGAAGCTGCCATCCATTCGCAGGCGAAGCGGTTCTTCGGGGTGCGGGAGACGCATACGCTGTAACGGCTCGGGGTACGCGAGCTGAAGCGTTTGGCCTTGCGCCTCATCATGCGGACGGGGGCGGCGGATTTTTCGGTGATTGGAGCGTTCAGCTTTACCGGCGGAGCGGCGACAAACCAGACGTTTCCAAAGACGATGTTCTCGACGACTCGCTCGTGAGCGACTTCGCCATCGATCAGGAACGTCACCTTCAGGGTTTTCGGCTCGGCGCTGGCCTTCATGGGCGGCACGGTGACCCGCCACTCCTTGGGGCCGACCGGGTATCGTGACTGCCCAGGCGCCAGGGTGACGATGTGGGGCGAGTCATCGGTGACCGGGATTGTCTTTTCAACGCCCGCGAAGCTGAACTTGATGACCGCTTCGCCTTCGGCTTCATATCCATGGTCGTGAAGGACGGAGCCCCAGATCGTGACGGGAACTCCGGCCTGGAGGACAGCGTTGTCACGGAACTGCGGGCTGAGGAGCGGCATCTTGCGCCACTCGTATTTCTTGCCGACGGCATTGGGGTTGGGCACGACGTCCGCGATTTTCAGTTTCTCGTCCGGCCAGGTTTTACTGGTGACGAGTCTGTTGTCGTAGTAGATGAACGGCGTCATCGGCAGCAGCGCCTTGTTGTAAAGGTTGGGCTGGAAACCTACGCCGCCGGTGGCGTACGAGACGCCGCGGGGAGATTTCACGTTTGACGATGTAAGCACGACCTTTTCGCCTTCGATCTTCATCGCGGCCGGATGCCAGACGCGGCTCCCGTCGGCGAGGTAGAAGAGCTTCACCCTATCGTCGCCGTCTTCGATGATCTTCGGGTCGGCGAAACCGGTGGCGCCCTTTCCTCTGCCGATAGCATTGCTGCCGGTTTCGGCGACTACCGGTCCGCCTTCGGCATGTTCAAACTCCACTATAAGTTTGCCGCCTTTCACGGTGTAGGATTTGAACATCGGGCCGTCGGCGACGATGTCTTTGCCGTACTGATTTTTCAGCGCGTGCAGGGCCAGGCGCTGGCCGGGCACGGCCTTGTGCCGGTAATGTATCCCGCCGGTGACATCGATCTGGCTGGCCATGTTGGCGTTGGGGATGTAGCGGGCGAGCCGGCTGGCCATTTTGGCTTTGGGGATGTCGCGGGCGAGCCAGGTGCCAAGGCGCATCTCGGCGGTGCTGCCGATGGTGGGACTGTTGTTCCATTCGCCCTTTTGATTGGGGCAATAAAACTGATGGAAATAGACCGGCAAAACCGGCTTGCCCCACACGATCCGCCACCCGCGCACCAGGCTATGCAGGTTGTGGTAGTAGGGAAGCCCTTCGCCCATGTTGGCGTAGCCCTGATTCCAGATTGCGCCACGGATGGCGTAAGGCACGACCGGACTGAGCCGGCCGTTGAACAGCCACGAAGCGTCGCGGTTGCCGCTCATGTTGCCCGGTGTCTTGGTGGAAACGGATTCAGGCGCCTCTCCCTTTTTCACTCGTTCTGCGTTCGCTTTGAGGGTGTCTTCGATGCTCTGATAGAACGCGCTCCAGGCGGCCTCATGTTCGGGTGTGGTCGGATCGGTCTCGAGAACTCTCCTGTAGATGGCCCGGGTGTATTCGTCTTTGGCATCCTTGAATCCGACGCGGGGCACCCATGCCTGGATGGCGGTCTGACTGAACGAACAGTTCAGGATGCCGATAGGGACACCCAATTCGTCGTAGAGTTTGTGGGCAAAGGCAAAAGCGATCGCGCTGTAATTGCCGTAGTCGCCGTTCTTCCACGCGCCGTCCGCCTTTTCGATCGGATGCAGCATCGCAACGACGCTGGTCACCTCGAACTCGCGGATTGGCGCGACGTTGCCTTTTGCTTCGACTTTCAGCTTGGAGCAGGTGCTCTTACCCACCTTCCACTGCATGTTGGATTGGCCGGAAGCCATCCAGACCTCGCCGACGAGGATGTTGGAGATGGTTAATGGTTGATGGTTGATGGTTGATGAAGAGACCGTCATGGTCCGCGGCGTGGCGTGGGCTTTCATGGGGTCGAGTTTGAGCATCCATTTGCCGTCTTTGCCGGCGGAGGCGGTTTTCTTTTGGCCGGCGAATTCGACGGTGATCTTCGTGCCGGGCTTACTCCAGCCCCAGACTGGGACGGGCATGTCGCGCTGAAGGACGGCGTTGTCGCGAAATGGCGCGCCGAGCTGGATGGCGGCGACGGGTTGAGGCTCGGAGGTGGCGAAGCTGCAGACAAGCAGGAGGGTGAAGGTAAGGAGGATAGGTTTGAGATTCATGTGGTTTAACTACGGTGTTGGTGGGTCATGACTCGACTCGCTTCGGTCGTCTCGTCGGGGCACTGGTGTCTGGCCTCATCAGATAAGACCGGCTGGTTGTCGCCCGCCCCGGGACACCTTCCGATAGTGAAAGTTTATCCCAATCGGCCTGATCTGCCTGCGCACGACAGTGCCTGCATTGCACATCAGTCATGACGGCGGCAAAAGTTGGAGCGATCCGGGCGAAGGCAAACCGAAACCGAAGTTTACCGAAGGCGGCAAAGGTGAAGGAACGATCGCCGGTATTCATGCCAAGGTTGCTGAGTTGAGCGACGGTCGCCTGCTTGCGTTGGGACGCGGCGACACGATAAACGGTCGGATGCCGATCAGCATCTCTGGCGACCTGGGAGAGACCTGGTCCTACAAGGACAGTCCCTTCCCGCCGATCGGGGGCCGACAGCGATTGGTTTTGAAACGGCTCGATGAAGGACCGCTACTCTTTGTCTCGTTCACTTCCGGCAACCGCCGCAATCCTAAAGCCAAGGGAATGACATTCACCGATCAGAATGGCAACGAGTTCACCGGTCACGGCATGTTCGCGGCAGTCTC
>JASLXP010000530.1 GCA_030740295.1 Planctomycetota bacterium | reverse complement strand
GAAAGCAGTCACGGAGTGACTGCACTACGTAGCCTTGGCGCTCCGCGACAAGGTTCTCTAAAGAAACAGATTCTATGGGCGTTGTCTTCCCATGGTCAGGCTGTCTTTGCTCAGGAGCACCAGTGTTCCGTTTTGGATGGTTGCTGAGACGCGGCCGTGTTCGCCAAAGGTGCCGACGCCTTTTTCCTTCAATGTGTGGGCTGCCTTCCCGTCAGTAAGACCCAGGACTTTTAGCTCGAAATCCTGGCGATCCTTCACCATGGCTATGACGTGCTCACCGAAGAAACCAGAGACCAGGCGGACCTCAGGCCTGGCCTGATAGCCTTTCACTTCGGTCTTGAAAACCTGCTTGCCCGTCCGGCAGTTCATGGCTGACCAGTAATAACCCTGGCCGGGATGCACCTGCAGGCCGTATAGGGTGTCCCTCTGAATCATCATGGAAAACATGGGCCGCGGGGTGTCACCGACCTTTACGTCGGTGTTCCACAAGACATCACCAGTGCGGCTGGAGATCATGTAGATTGTTTTCTGATCGAAGTCTTCTTTGGTCACAGCGAGGTAATCCCCCTCGAGGGCGAAACGCATCGCCGGCTCGCGGGTTGGGTCATTCTGGTCGATGAGGCGCTTCCAAATGACCCGCATTTTCTCGATGTCGATATTGATGTAGTACCAGCCGTCCGTCACGATCAGCAGGTTGGCATCATGAGCTACTGGCAGGGCGGCCGGTCCTTTTTCGAGGAGCGGGTGTTTTTCATGGAGGGACAAATCCGGCAAAGCAAGACGGCCAATCAGCTTCCCAGTCGCGCGGTATCGGACTGTGACGGCGAACGGCAGTTTGCGCACGCTGACCAGCCGGTCGCCCTGGAAATAGGGCGGAGCGTAAATGTCGCCTTCTTCTTTCTCCTGCCAGGCCACTTCACCGGTGGAGTTCTCGGTTGGCAAGTAGATCGCCATGGTCTCGGCCTTCCCGGCCAGGATGAGAAGGTCACCACTCATGACCGCGTTCTTTATCTCAAAATCGAAGGGGACCCGATATCTCCAGACTTCCCTGCCATCCGACACCCGGAAGGCGATGACATCATAGAGTCCGTGAACGATAACCAGATCATCGTGAACAAATGCCTCAAAAAATCCTGCTTCCTCTCCTTTTCCCTTAAGGCGAAATGGCGGTGTCTTCCACAGGATTCCACCAGTCTTGACGTTCGTAGTCATTACGATGAATTTATTGTCGAATCGCTTTCGAACCCGCCCGCCGATGAAAAGCATGTCCGGATGCCGAGCGCGCTGGCCCCTTCTTTCGAGGACGAGCCAGGCTGTACCATCCTGGCCTTCGAGCTTCAGCTTCTGCTCCTTAATCGGAAACTGGATGGAAGAAAGAGCGGGCGTGGTTGCCGGCGCGCTGACGCTTGCTTTGTACGCCTTGGGCACGGCCAGCCGGCTGACGCGTGCGGCATCGGCCAGGCGCCACCGGAGCAACCTGGCGGACGGCCCTTTCTGCTTTTCGGATTCGTTGAACAGCTCATCGATCACGGACTGACCGGCCTCCGTTCCCGGGAACTCCCACAATCGGAAAAGCCGCTCATCTGGCGAGCTGGCATCGAGTTCTCCCTTTGCCTGGTTTTCAAACGCGCTGTCAAAATCCGGGGAGCGCTCTTGAAGCTCTGCCAGCCTGGCCGCGGCGAATTCGCCTGCCCGGAGCGTTAGCGTTTTCTCCAGTGGCGAAAGCGTGCTGAAATAGAGAGGCAGGCCGTTTCGCATCAGGTTTAAGGCATCGGTCATTTCTTTTTCGAGGATGCTGAGTTTTGAAAGCGCGCCAAAGCGGTCGAAGACACCGGCTGAAGCTCTTTCAACTGAGGAGCGATTTTCTGAGAACAACGCCGGCACCGGATACTCGTAGTGCCCGTAAGTGGAAATGATGCTGCGAAGCGCGCGCGCCGCCGACGGAATGTCGCCTTTACGCTCGTACGCTTCGGAGAGTGCAAAGAGTGTTTCGACTTCTTCAGCCAATGTGTTGGCTGTCCTGCTCATACCGAGGACGTTTGCGAGCTCCTGCTCAGGACGCGCGGCGCGGATCGCGGAACGTGCCAGTTCACGCTGAACCTGGAAGAGTTGCTGGTTGATGGCTGCCCGAAAGTCCAGGTCTTCTGACGAGATGGCAAGAAGGCACTGCCTCAGATGGCTCGCCGAATCATCGAGTCTGGCGTCCGCCAGGGCCAGCTCCGCCTTGGCGAATCGGGCGTCTGGATCGTTGCTCCTGCCGAGGGACTGCCGTACCGCGCCAATGTCGTAGACCATCTGGATTGTCCGCGGCCCCATGCGCAGCTCGAAGGGGATGCCATAACGGCTGAAGGTAATCCGGGAGAATGGCATGAACGCTCCGTGCTGATTGACGGGCACGGTATCAGCAACGATTTCTTTCATGACCTTGATGCGGTGTTTGATCTTATCGTCTTTGGCGGGCAGCTTTTCGTGCTGTTCCAGGTCCTTGGGTGCGGAATCCGTGATCATCCCGTGGCAGTGGGTAAGGAGTGCGCCAGTGTAGTAGCGGCGCTTTTGTGTGACTTCGCGGCTTTTGAGATTTACCTCGGCCAGGTTGAAAACATGGCATCCGGGGCGCCAGTACACGCTGCAATCGGTCCAGCTCGTCACGTAGAGTTTGCCGTCTGCCGTCATAAACGGCCGGGCGGCGAGCTCGAACCAGCGCGTGTTGATGCCGAACCAGGCCGGCGAGTAATAGATATAGTGATTCATGACGGGTTTCTCGTCACGCAGCACAAGGTCGGGCGATTTCCAAACCGTCTCTCCTGTGTCGGGATTCAGGAGATGAACTGGCGGGCCAGAGGGGCGGGAACTGCCGAACTGTGGCCCGTTGCGGCCGTTGCCGGCGATGACCAGCTCGCCGGTCTGCATGGTCCCCAGCATGTAATTGAACCCTTCGCTGACTTTGCCCTTGCTCCACTTCACGGCGCCCGTGCGCCGATTAATGGCGTACATCAGTTTTGAATCGACGGGCAGCACGTACAGCCAATCATCGACCAGCAAGGGCCGCTGGTTCAGCCAGAACATAGAGAAATGTGGCCGCACGTATTCTGTTCCACCATGGATCTTGCTCAGCTTGCTGTACTGCCGAGTGGCATCGTGTACGCCGGTTCTGTAGGGATACCGCATGAGCCATTTGATGCGTCCTGAAAGAGCATCGACTGCGGCGATGGCGCCCGCGTTGGTGGTGTGGTAAACGGTGCCCTGATGATAGAGCGGCGGAGAATTGAAGCTGCGGATGCGATTCCTTCTCATGCGGAACGCGCCGGCGAACTTGCCGGGCCGCAGCGTGCAAATGGGCGTCCTCCACAGGATTCGGCCCGTGGTGCTTTCAAAGGCGATCAAACCGTATTCGGAATCGATGTGGGTCTGGCCTTCAATGTTATCCAGAATGTAACTGACGAAAATCGTTCTCGGCCCGCCCGCGGGAGCAGCACCGAATCGCATGCGCGCCTCCTGCGGCGTAGAGGCCACCATCGGGCCGTAAGCCCATTTCATCTGGCCGGTCACTTCATCGAGCGCTACGAGTGATTCCCCGATCTTATACATCGGTGTGATAACCATGCCGTCCTGCACCAGCAGGTCTTCGAGCGGATACTGCCTCGCGTTCCAGTCCTGCCAGATGACGCGGCCACCGAGATCGCTCTTCCAGCGCATTTCGCCATTCAGGATTGAGCGGCAGTAGATGATGTTCTTGTGGCGGTAGATAATGCTGCGATCCGTTACGACCGGTTGGGTGTAAACGAAGAAATCCCGACGTGAGCCGGGCAACGTTTTTTTCCAGACCGGCGGCTTCAGAGCCATCGGGTCTGACGTTGGAGGAAGCAGCGTGTAATCATCCGCGGCCACGTGAGGCTGGCTCGATCCCTGAGTGTGAAAGGGCGGCTTTTGGAAACTGACGGTTTTGATGACGTCTTCGAATTGGCGAAGTTGTTCGCCGGTAAGTTTTCGATCGGAACCGTTAGCCGTGACATTGGTCCGAGCATCGGTTGAAACTGCTTTGCCGGACGACCTGCCCAGCAGCTTGACGCAATAAGCCATCTTCAATTGAAG
>JASLXP010000529.1 GCA_030740295.1 Planctomycetota bacterium | reverse complement strand
TTACCTTCGAACTTGCCACCGTTGTTAAGAATGACAATATCTGCCGAGGCACCGTTGAGCAGGAAGCAGGCAACGGTCAGAAAGCTTGAAACGTTCATGTATGACCTTTGCGGCGAAAAGGGAATTCTAACAGCCCAGTTTAGATATTAAAGGTCCGGTTTAACAGCAATCAGACAGGCTATCACCGATGAGGCTCATCCTGACAGCAGACCTCCACTTTGGCAAGAATGCAACCGGCGACGCTTCCGCTCGTGAAATGGCCAGGGAAATAAACTCCCTGGGAGCAGATGCCTTGATTCTGGCCGGTGATAACGCCGCCTTTGACCCGGAGCTCTTTCACGATTGCTTCCAACTGTTTGCCGACTTCCCGGGCAGGAAACTTGCTCTCTGCGGCAATCACGACCTGTGGACCCGAGATGGAGATTCACATGCCATTTACGAGCACGTGTTTGCTACCTGGGCAGAAGAAACTGGTTTTGAATACCTGGAAGGGGCACCTGTTGTCATCGGTGGTGTCGGTATCGCGGGAAGTATCGGATGGTATGACTACAGCTTCAGAGACGAAGATCTGGATATCCCGCAGAAGTATTTCGAACAGAACTTTCACCCAAAGTATGCGCGCTGGAACGATGGCGTATTCGTCAAGATGAGCATGAGTGATACTGAGTTTCACGCCCAATGCCTGGCCACTCTCGAGGAAGGAATCCAAAGCCTGCTGCCAAGGGCGGACACCATCGTAGCCGTCACTCACATGGTCGCTTTCGAAGAAATGCGCGTTCAGAGGCAGGGGCCGGTCTGGGGCTTCTGCAACGCCTTCATGGGCAGCCGCAGCCTTGGGGAACTGTTGTTGCGGTATCCTGAGATCAGGCATCACTTCTGCGGTCATACACACCTTCATCATGTGTACGAAATGAATGGAATGCGTTCAGTGAACATTGGCAGCAATTATCTACAGAAGCGCTACGAAATTCTGGAACTCTGAATGCCTGATATCGAATATGAAAAAACGCTCATTGTGGTCGCGGCAAGTCCAGAGAGCACACTTGATCAACTGAAAGACCTACAGGAAATCGCGGGCCTGAGCGTAAGTACCCCGAAGACGCAGACGCAGCGAGACGTCTATTTCGACACAGGGGATGGAAGACTTGCCGACAGAAGAATCGCTTTGAGATTGCGGCTGTCTGGCACCGTAAAGATTGGGCTAAAAGGACCAACATTTGAATCGCAGCGGACAGAAATCGAAGGGCTCTGGCCGAACGCGATTGAATCGGTTTATCGGGCATTGGAGCAGTTTGGAGTGAATCACCAGCGGCCCGTGCCCGATAGAGAGCATCCCGTGGACGCGATGAAATCAACTGGCCTGCAAATCATCCATGACCGCATGAATGAGCGAACCACATTAGTGCTCAAAACCAAAAAACAGGAAGCAGGCGAAATAGTCTTGGACAGGGTGACCTACCAGATTTCCGGACAGGAGGTCTACCATTTTGAAATCGAAGTCGAGGCCTATAACAGCGAGCACATCGAGCGCGTGCAGGAGGTATCGAGTGTTCTTCTGAACACGTTCAAAGACCAATTGCTTGAGGCTGATGTAGGCAAATTGTCCTTGGGCCTGCTTCTTGAACAACTGCAGGATGAAGGGATGCTGCGACCTTGTCTTACTTCCTGTAATACCATCCGGCCGGATGCCTACTCTGGCCTATTGTCGCGTCTCTAATTGGCGCTTATTCCGGCGCCTCACCCTTGGCCCATCCCTTATTCTTGAACAGGTACAGCCCTTCCTTCCCTGGAGCGATAATGTCCTGTCTACCATCTCCGTCGATGTCGGCGACATC
The DNA here is from genome assembly GCA_030740295.1 of Planctomycetota bacterium. The sequence goes on along the minus strand of JASLXP010000529.1, from coordinate 7,844 downwards.
AAAATAAAGCCCGGCACCTGATGCATCTGGCACGCGGCCATGGTCGACTACCTGTTTGCTGAACCCCTCACCGTGCCACTTGAAAACGTAAAGGCCTACTTCATCGGTTTCGCCTCTGTCATTACCGTTGTGAGCGCGATATCGGCTGCCGGTGACGATTTCATTCTGGCCATCCCCATCAATATCTGCCCAGATCATGCAGTGATACTGCGAGAAATAGGGATCAATAGGGTGCTTTGTCCATTCTCTTGCACCATCCTCATCAATCGCCTGGGTGTAATAGTCAAGACCGTATCCATGAGCATTTCCAACGACTAATTCAGCGGTGCCGTCACCGTTAATATCCTCGATGAGAATGGGAACACTCGCTGAACCCAGTTCGAAGTCGTCATGAAACGTCCAGGTTCCATCTTCCTTTTCAGGTGCTTCCCACCATCCGTTCGCTACCACAAAATCTCCTTTGCCATTCCCAGTAACATCACCAAAGCCAAGCCCATGCCCCTGGTTTACTTCAGATATAACTATTTTCTCAAACTCCCCCTTTCCACGCCCGTCCGAATCTTTAGCTAATTTGTAATAGGCAAGAGGCCCATTCACCGCATTAGGAACGACCTCCAGTTCGCCATCACCATCCACATCCCAGGCAATGGCCGTCTCAGAATTTCCACATTCATCGACGTGGTGCGTCTTCCAATCGCCTCCACCATCGCCAGGGTTTTCTCTCCAGAATATCTCCCGGTCGAACCAGTTACATGACACCACGTCCATGAAACCATTTCCATTAACATCCATGGGAATGGTGGCAAAGTCGTTGTAGTACTCATGCTCTTTTTTGACATCACAGACTTTATGCTGATTCCAATCCGGTCCCTCGTACCAGAATCCGCCACTTACGATATCCAGCACGCCATCGTTATTAACATCCAAGACGCCGGCCGTCTCATAATCAGCATCACTGATTTTAATCTTCTCCCATTCAATGCGACTCATCTTCTACTCCTTTAAACAGATTTATAAAATATGTATTCCACCAATCGAGATGGTCTGGAAGCCTGCACTATTTATTCGGCACCTTCATCAAGGTCCTCATAATCGGTTTCCTGCACCGGTTCCTCGTAGTCTCTGCCACGATCCTCGCGCCTCGGAGGCTCGGCTTTTTCGCGGTCATCATCCTGAAACATCATAAATTTTACTGCATTCTTGAATGCCTTATTTAATGCGGAGGCATGCTCTTCGTAAATGACAACCCTGGTTCTTTCATAAGTGCCATCACCACGTGGCCTGGATTCACTGATCACCAGGTAGCGGTCGCTCGACGAATTCTCTTTGACATCCAAATAATATGTTCTTCTTCCGGCAAAAACCTTTTCTGAGTAAAGCTCCCCATATTCCATAACATCTCTCCCAAACCGATCTGATAACGAGTCACTGAAAAAACCTATTTGCGCATGAGAATCATCATTCGTTAGAAAACAGTATACTGACAAGAATGTCAAGCCTCTGAGTTGGCGCAGCCCCCACGCAGGTACAGAAGTAAGAAACTAAACGCATTCCCTCAATGCCCCCCACGCTCGACAACATCCTTCCGGCCCAAAGCAAAGAGGCCCTGCGGAACCTGGAGCTTATGGCCAGGAAGACCGTCGATGGCCTTCTCCATGGCCCGCATGGAAGCAAGCGACTGGGGGTCAGTGTCGACTTTGATCACCACACGCTCTATCAGCCTGGCGATGCCATCCGCCACATCGATTGGCGCGCATCCGCGAAGCACGACCGTTTCTATGTCAGACGATTCCGCGAGGACACGTGTCTGAACGTGCAGTTGGTCCTCGATTTCAGCGCCTCGATGTTGGCCGCCAACGGACCGCACACCAAGACGTCTCATGCGATTTCCCTGGCCGCGTGCCTGGCCTATCTCGTCGTTCAGCAGGGAGATCGCATTGGCATGCTTGCTTTGTCCGAAGGGGAACGGATCCACCGTCCGTTGGGGTCATCGGGTCTGCATCTTGTTGAGGTTCTTAACGCCCTGATCTCCCATGACGCGAAAGGCAAGGACGACACCGTCAGACATCTCGGTGCGCTCGTGGAACAGAGCCTTTCGCGAGGATTGCTCATTTTCATCTCCGACATGATGTACGAGCCGGAGCCCGTGCAGAGGGAGCTCGCCAGGCTTCATCACCAGGGCCATGAGGTGGTGGTCGTTAACGTCCGTGACAGCCACGAAGAGGCATTTCCATTCAGCCAGTGGGTGAACTTCATTGACCTGGAGCAGGCATACAAGCCCGTAAAGATTGATACGGTTCTATTGCGGAAACTCTACGCCGAAGAGTACCAGTCGGTGATGTCGGAGTGGGAGACGTGGAGTAAGGGCCAGGACATCCATCTGATGACGTCATACTCACACGAGGGGGCCGACGCCGCACTCATGGGCTACCTGGAATACCGCAACAGAATCGGGAGACGGTAGCGTGTCCTGGAGCGCCTCATCGGTCTTGTGGTATGTGCCCCTGTCGCTGTTGCCCGTCATCATTTATTACTGGATGCGGCGGCATCCGGTCACGTATCGCTGGGGTGCGCAGTACGTCCTCAACCGCGCCCTCCTGAAGCTCAAACGCAAGATCATCAACGAGCATGTGATCCTGCTTGCCTTGCGAGTGTTGATCCCCCTGATGCTGATACTGGGCTTCGCGCGATTGGTGATGCACGAACACCGGGAGCGGCAGATCGTTCATTCAGGTGTCCATCGCGTCATTATCCTCGACGCATCGTACAGCATGCTTACAGGAAATACCGGTCAGACCCGGTGGGACGTAGCCCTGCAAGCACTGGAGCAGCTCATGTCGTCCTGGGGCCGGGGAGAAAGCTGGTCACTCTACGTGATGGACGACGAACCGGGTTGGCTGGTGGAGTACGCGGTCATTGGAAAAAGTGAAGAACACGCAGAAAAGCTGCGGGCACTGAAAACCTGCGAGAGCCCTGCTTCACTTGTGAAGGCCATCCTGGAGACAAGGGAGCGATTCGTTTTCAAAGACATCGATCTGTTCCTCCTGGCTGACGACCAGGCCCTGACCTGGAAGGGCTTGGCGGATGCCACCGCAGGCGGCGCCCCCCGCAACACCTACTGGCTGAATCCTCCGATTCCTTCCCATGCCAACACCGCTATCACCCAAGTAGAAGCATCCTGTGAGCGTTCTCTCAAGGGCCATCCCACGCGCATCTTTGTCAAGGTGAAGCATTTCTCGGAGCGGGCCCGGGACGTCGTGATCGAATTCCTCCAGGATGGTGAGGTGGTTGGTAAAAAGACAGTCTCTCTGCATCCGGGGTTGGAGGGTGAGACCTTCTTCGACATGCGCTTCGAGTCTTCGGGGTCTCATTACGCCGCGGCACGGCTCAGCGCGGATGTGCTGCGCTACGATGACATGCACACCGCCGGTCTCGAGGTCGAGGACGAACTGAATGTCCTGCTGCTTCAGGACGAAGACAGCAAACCCCACGAGACCTCGTGGAAGATTCTCGTGCAACTCGACCTCCTACAGGACGTACTTGAAATCAAACCGGCCCATCTCGTTTTTTCTCTACAGCAAGGCGCCTGCACACCGGAGAATTTTGTTGACCAGGACGTTGTCCTCATCGAGGGAAGCAGGACACTGGAAGACGGACTGGCCGCCCTTCTCTCTGATTTCGTGAAACGTGGCGGAGGGCTTGTACTGGTCGCCGGGCTGGGGGTAGATAAACAGACCTGGAATTCCGTGCTGGGGACGGCGGGACTCCTTCCCGCCGAGCTGGGAGAGGAACCGGTCTGGGATTTCAATCCCTCTACCAGGGAATATAAACGGCCGGGCTACCATGGATTCGGTGATGCCGGTTTCAGGGCCTTTGCCACCCATGAAGCGGGTCGAATCGGTGAGGCACAATTCTTCCACTGGTTCGACCTGGTCTACGATGAGGACCGGACAGACCCCAGAGACATCCTGATACGCTTCGACGATCACCGTCCGCTTCTCATGAGGAAGAAGGTGCAACTGGGACGAGTGCTGCTGCTGGCGTCGGGTCTTAATGGCCTGGATAACACGCTCCCCGTCAGGGAGACATATCTTCCTTTTCTTTACCGGCTGTTCCGCGAAGCCGCGGCAGGCAAAATTTATCCCCGAACACTCAAGACGGGCGAGCCAGTCCGATATCGCATCCCGTCCCCCGAGGGCCTTGACGCGCTGGCGCTCCAGTTTGAGGGAGAAACACCGATCCCCCTTTCCACAACCAGGACGGGTGCAGAGGAAACCGGAGTCTATCCCAGAGGCATGAAGCGCAGCGGAATGGGCAAGCTCATCAGCGTTCTGGGCAACAGTGTTCGCCACACATGGTTTGGAGTTCAGGGGCCGCGCCTGGATTCAGACCTGACACCGGTAGACAGCGCGTTGTTACAGAAATGGATTGAGAAGTGGAACGTGACCGAAGTAAAGGACGGCGCGGAGCTGACCCGTGCGCTCCTCGCCGGCCGGGGAGGACGTGAGACGTATCCTTATTTCCTGATAGCAGCGCTGCTGTTGATGCTCGTGGAGCTGGCGTATCAGAAGCGTTTTACGAGGGCAGCCATATGAAGCCCTCGCAAACGCTCGACCTGGCCCTGCAGTTCTCGTCGGAAATATCTCCTGCTTGGCTTGTTGTCCTGCTCCCCGTGCTGCTTGGTTCAGGTTGGCTTCTCTATTATCGCGAAATCAATAGATTGCCCCGACGGAGGATTGCCGTCCTCTGCCTGCTCAGGCTTACGTTGTTGGGCCTGGTCTTGTTCTGCGTCTTTATGCCGAGCCTGGATGTCGTCAGAAGGCTGCTCTTTCCCGGCAGAATTCTCATCCTCGTGGACAACAGCGAGAGCATGACCGTCAGCGATTCGTCGATGCCTCCAATCGATACACTGGCTCTCGCGCGATTCCTCAATCCCGATCAGGTGAAGGCTGACGACCAACGAACCGGCTTTCACCAATCTTCTCTGCATCTCCGGCAACTGCTGGCACAGGTCCGGAAGTTTCAGCGTGAAGTGACAGAACACGGCGAGGACAGCCCACTCATCAAAAGGGCGGGCAGCGCATTGCTGGACCATTCGACGGCCCTGTTCATCAGATTCAGCGAAGGCGAGGCAGGGCTGCCACTCGACAGCCTTTCACCGGAAGCCCGAAAAGAATACGAATCCCTCCAACACGAGAATAACCAACTCAAGGAAGCAATTGCCGACCTGGGAACAGAATCTCCTTCGGCAGCCACTTCGCCGGACGAAGTATGCGATGCCCTAGGCCGACTGGTTGCCGGATATCAGAAGTTGCAGAGGGCAATCGATGAAGATTCTCTGAGCAAGGGCGGCGGTTCCGTTACGGAACTGAGTGACGAGATCATATCGAGCAAGCGGCTCGATCTAGTCAACAGGGCAGTCACCGAGCTGATCCCTGAGGTCAGAAAGTGGGCGCCGGAACAGTACATTCAGGTCATGGACTTGATGAAAGGGGAAGCCGTCACGGTCGGCCCTGGCGGCATCCCACGCGTGATCGAGCCGGTGAGAGGCAGGACGGACCTCCGCGGCCGATTGCATGACATCATCACCGAGTCATCCGCTTTTCCTTTGACCAGTGTCATTGTCATCAGCGACGGATTGGATATGAGCGACGAGCCGGTGAGCAACGTCCTGAAGCAGTATGTCAAAAAACGCGTTCCGATCTTCTGCGCCGGGGTGGGCCACCTGGAGGAACCTTACGACCTGGCTGTCGCTGAGGTCAGGGCACCGCCCATCGGCATCAAGGACCAACTCTTTTCCGTGGAAGTGCTCGTGAAGGCCGCGGTCAGATCTCCCACGGCCAGCAAGCTTCTTATCCGCGATGGGCAGCAGGAGATCGCGGCCAAAGATATCGAAGTGAAGGAGGGGCGCCAGATCGTCTACGTCCCCGTGATGCCAACCGCCGAAGGGCTGAAGCACTATTCGGTCGAGCTTCAATCTGTGGAACAGGATGCCTTTAAGGATCGCAACAATGCCGGGGCCTTTGTTCTTGAAGTGCGCCGCGAGAAGATTCGAGTCCTTCTCCTGGACGACAGGCCTCGTTGGCAAACGCGATTTGTGGTCAACATCATGAGCCGTCTCCCTTACGTGGATGCCAACAGCATTGTCCGGGCCGTGCAGGAAGACGGGAAGTTCGAGCGCGGCCTGTTCAAAGGATCGTGGCCGAGCACCCGTGAGATCCTCGACATCTACGACCTGGTCATGCTGGGCAGGTTTGAGTCTGCCGCCCTGAACGACAGCGAATGGAAGCAGGTCGAATCTCTTGTGAAGGAAAGCGGGAAGACGCTCGTTCTCCTCGCCCCGGGAGACGCAGAGGCTTACCCCGCATTTGTGAAGGACCTCTTCCCGCTGAAGCCGTCCGCAGTTTCAGTGGAGAACCGTCTAACCAGAAAGTCGCTTCGTGACCTGCGTCTGACCGAAGCTGGGGCGTTTCATCCGCTGACACGTTCATTCCATTCACATTTGGCGTCGGCGCCGTTCGTCGACAGCTCCCTCAGACCCGGTTCGCTGGTTCTCCTGCACGATGAGCAGAGCCGTCGTCCCATCATATCCTGCCGGCCGGTGGGCAGAGGCAAAGTGTTCATGCTGCACAGCGACCGGCTATGGAAGTGTCTGAATCGGCGGCATCTTCAGCGCCACGCGGCCATCTTCATCAACCTGATCGATTGGGCGGTCAGGACGAACAGCTCGCGCACGCTCCTCGATCAGAACACACTGAAGGAAGGGGATTCCTTCCAGGCATGGGGCTCTCAATCCGGCAAAGAGATATCGGTTCTTGATGACCAGGGGACAGTGATTGCCCGTTCCAAGGTTGTGCCGAATTCTCAGGAGCTTTACAGGAGTGTCTTCGCGCCCCTGCCACCGGGTCATTTCTCGGTGAGGGAAGAGGGAATCAACGGCGAGGAGCCTCTATACGTTCTGCCAGATAACGAGGAACTGGTAATACTGGCGCAGCGGGCCGACTACCTGCGTAATCTGTCGCGTGTCAGTGGCGGAGATTACCGGCCACTCAGCGAGATGGAAGTTTTTATTCCGGGCATGAATTTGAAGGCACGCACTGAAATGCACCGGCACCTCATACAGATCTGGTCATCCCAACTCGCCCTGCTGTTTCTCCTGTTGCTCCTGTCGATCGAGTGGGTTCTCCGCAAATACTGGAGTCTGATCTGAGCATGCTCTCAAAGCTTGAAAAACTGCCACCTGAGCTCCGCTGCGGAATACTGCGATACTACTATCGCAGACGCGCCTGCAAGGCCGTGTGTGTGTTCCTCTCGTGCATGGTCCTTTACCTCGCTGTGGTGTGGATCGCGATTCACGTGGACCGCTTTTCCTTCCTGACGCTGGAAGAGAGACAGCGCCTCGTGGTGGCCGTGCATGGCCTAATCGGCCTTATTGCTTCGATTCGGCTGCTTCCGCTCCTTTTGAGAAAGTGCCCGGCGAAAGAGATTGCCTATGCCATAGAGGCCGGGCTCGGGCCATCCCTTCAGGAACGGTACTCCACTCTCGTCGATGTCCTGAATCGAGACGAGAGTGATCTGAGCGCGGGAGAAAAGGAATTCATCGATGAGCTGGCGGCAGAGACGCTGAAACTTGACAGCCATAACCACACTGCCGGCCTGGTCCGTTACCGGAGGCTCCTGCCATGGGTTTTCGTAAGCTGTCTCTCTGCTGTTTGTTTCTTCCTGCCGACCTTGTCCGAGCCCTATGAATTCGGGCTGATGCTGGAAAGGTTCTACCTTCCGCGTAGTGCGTATCCCAGACCGAGTTTTGTCAGGATTGAATCGCTGCCCGGCGCCGAAGTAAT
>JASLXP010000528.1 GCA_030740295.1 Planctomycetota bacterium | reverse complement strand
ATCGCGTGCTGCTCGATTGGGGTCACTCGTAACCGCGCCTCTGACTTGCCGTGTTTGATGAAGCGAGCGCCATAGAACTTGTGGTATTCGTCCCACTTCAAGAAGGAGTAGTAGGAGGCGTGCAATGCGACAACACCCACTCCCTCTTTGACCACTGCCAGGAGTTTGTCCTTCTGCGTCTCCGTCAATATGTCTTTAGTCGACTTATGACAGTGGTACATGAGGATGACGTCGGGGCGTTCCGGCGCATCGAGAAAATCACCGTTCCAGGCGGTGCTTATTTTCATCGGACGCTGTCGTGGCAACGCCTCGCTGAGGATACCGCCAACGCTTTTGAAATCGTGAGCGAAACCACCCAACCACAGGGCAACCTTCAAAGGCTCGCGCGGCGCAACTTCGGCTGAACCGAGGACGGTGATCGAGCACAGCAGCATGAGCAAGATGTTTCGTGCCGGTTTCATTTGAGGCTTTTCGAGACTAGCGATCTTCACCAAAGCCCTTTGGTGTTCTGGTTGCACGGAGAATGGCCATCAATTCCTCTCGCAATCCTTTCTTCGTTTCCCCATGTTCCAATCTGTCAGCAAGGTTGGTCCACTCGTTCGGATCATTTTCGTGATCGTAGAGTTCCTCTTCAGCATTGCCGCAAAGTGTATAGCGGTAACGCCGGGAACGAACCGAGAAATGTGGATTGGCATTGCCGTCCCGGATGCCCATCAAGGCCACCGAAGGCCCATTCCATTCTTCACGTTGAGGGCTCTCCAGAAAGGGTCGAAGCGAATGACCCTCGAGACGAATGTCACTGCGGCCCTTATTGGGATGCTCGGGAAGGCCGCACAGATCCGTCAGCGTGGGATAGACATCGATCAATGAAACAGGGTGACTGCAACTCCGGCCGTTTCCCCGTCCCCCTGGGAGATAAACGAAGAGCGGAACCCGTGTGGACTCGTCCCACAGATGCCACTTCTGGATGCAATTCTTCTCGCCCACGTGGTATCCGTTGTCACCGGTCAGAACCACAATCGTTTTATCGCGATAGGGACTCGCTTCAAGAGCGTCCAGCACTTTGCCGATCTGATCATCCACAAAGGCCATGCAGGCCAGATATGCCTGTACCCATTCTTTCCACGCTTTTACACCGCCGGCTTTAGTCAATGCGTCATACTTTTTGAAACCCCATCCCCATCTCTTGCGCAGAACCGAAGCGCAATCGGCCAGATCATCCTTCAAATACGGCGGGACTTGAATATCCTCCAGGGGAAACAGATCGAAGTATTTCCTGGGAGCGTAGAGCGGCGTATGCGGACGAATGAAGCCGACTCCCAGGTAGAAGGGGCGATCATGCTTCTTCTTCAGTATGTCAATCGCCCAATCAGCCGATATTTCATCCGGCGTTCTGTCGCGGTCTTCATCATTCATGTACCGAAATGGCTTTCTGTTTTCATAGTACCATCCTTTCGCACCGGGTATCCCCGGGAGCGCCCCTTTCTGCCAGTGCGGTACATTGGATAGGGGGCCGTAGTTGAGATCACGATGCATGTGAACGGGGAGATGCTTGATCCACGTCTCATACTGCGCCGGGTGAGGCGTGTTGGCCGGCTTGCCCTTTCCCGTCCAGGGCCAGGGGCCGTAGTCGGGCGCGATCCCGTACGCGGTGTAGAAATCTCCGCCGGCCCCCTCGTGCAGCAGCTTACCAGTGCCGTAAGTGTTGTATCCGTTGTTGCGGAAATGGAGTGGAAGCGGCACGCAGCCTTTGAGCCCACGAACCGAACGCCACCTGGCAAAACCGTAATCATTCATCGTCTGAGGGTACAATCCAGCGAACAGGCATTTTCGCGAAGGCCCGCACACCGGCACGACCACATGGGCATTAGTGAAGTTCACACTCCGCTTTCGAAGCCGGTCCATGTTCGGTGTCTTTGCCTTGGGGTGCCCCGGAGGATGCAGGGCCCAGTCGTTGAGATCGTCACAGATCATGAATAACACATTCGGCCGGCTCTCGGCAGCCCGCAGTAGCGAAGTGGCGACGAACGCACTGGTCAGGGCGTAACAGAGCAGCAGCGGTTTCATGGCCGGTTTCCTCGGGCAGCCGAGCACAGCAAAACGAGCAAGATGTTTCGCACTTGTTTCATTTGACGCTTCCCTGTTACAGCGATCATCCCGCACGAGCGCGCAGCCTGGTGCGCGTCCGCTCGGACGTCTGAAGGTGAGCGAAGCAGAAGGTCGGTGAGAAATACGAGCCAGTCAATCATGCTCCTGCACGTCGTAAACGTAAAGGAACCCGGCGTGGCGGATGTACAGACGACCGCCACAGACGACCGGATGGGCCCAACTCGGGCCTTTGCCGCCAGCGGGGATCTTGAAGGAACTTATCACCTTGTGTCCGGTCGGAGTAGGTCGGACAATTCCCATCCTGCCGCCGCGGCTCAGGGTGTAGAGCAGGCCGCCCGCGCAAGTGAGCGCCCCCTTGCCCACGCCTTTAACCGCGTACTGCTTTTCCCCAGTGGCCCAGTCCATGCAGATCCACTGCGACTTGTTGTACATACAACTGGAGCCGTAGAGGTAACCGTCGATGAGGACAACGCCGCCGTGGTGGTTGTCCATCGCCTTCGAGCGCCATACCTCCTTGACCGACGCCTTCCCGTTCTGGATAGCGATCTGCCACTTCACGGAGCCGGCTTTCAGAGTGCTGATGGATACATGGCCGTCGTGGTAGATCGGCATGAGCACGTTCTCGTCGGCATAGGATACGTGCTTCACGCGCCACAGCAGTTGACCGGTGTCTGCGTTTACGCCGATCATGGCCCGAGACGTGAGCGTGATGATGATTCGCATCCCCTGGCACTCCGCGAGGATCGGTGAAGCGTAGCCAGCCAGATCACCGGTGCTCGGGCACTTCCAGACGATCTCGCCCGTTTTCTTATTCAGAGCCACAACGCTGGCGTTCGGACCACCCGGGCAACAGACCACACGCTCCCCATCGATGAGGAGCGATTCGGACAGGGCCCAACGGATGTTCTTGGCGCCGAACTGTTTGAGGATGTTGACGGTCCAGATCTGTTTACCGGTCTTGGCGTCCAGGCACGTGACGTCGCCGTGGGGACTCTCGTGGTAGACCCGCCCGAGCTCGACCGTTGGGGTGCCCCGAGAGCCCGGATAAGACCCATTCCACGCCTTACCGTTCCGGGTCTGCCACAGGATCTTGCCCTGCATGTCCATGGCCGTGATGGTCGTATGCTCCCCGTGGTCACCAGCCGTGAAGATCGTACCGTTGGCGACGGACGCGCTCGAGTAGCCATCTCCCAGCCCATCGGCCGTCCATAGGAGTTTGGGGCCGCCGGCCGGCCACTGTTTCAGCAGACCCGTTTCGGAGGATACGTTGTCACGGTCCGGCCCGTGGAACTGGGGCCAGCTCGGCTCCTGTTCGGCGGTGACCATTTTGCCTGCTGCAAAAACACAGGCGAAGAACATGAGCAGCATGTCGAGGCCGACCCGTCTGAATGGCTTAAGCATGTTGTCAGATTCCCTCGTAAAAAGTCAATCATCCACATCATACTCGCAGAGCGAGCCATTGTAGCGCTGCCCTCCGGGGCGGCGTCTTCGCGAGCCGGAGGCCCTAACGAAGGATAAGGAACTCCGGCCTGGAGGCCAGAGCTACGACGCCCGCAAGCTGTCAAGTCCTTCATCAGAAAGGCGTGTCGGGACCAAATCGCACATTCGCGTCAGGCGAGCCCGCGCTCAGTCCCAGGGAGTCGGATCGAGCAACGGTGTTGCAGGCAAGAACCGAGCGACTCAGCCTTCTGACAGTCTGGCCTCAGTCAGTCGATTTCTGCCGCGATCTGGCGGCGCAGCCAGGCAGTGCTGGATGCGAGAATCTGTTCCGTGCCCAGGCACTCGATAGAAAGCACACCGTCCCAGTCTGCGGCCTTCATGAGCTGGAGACACTTGCTGATATTCTCGGCGTTGATCCCGGAGCCGATGGGCGATTCCGACATGGCGATGCCCGTGGAATCGTCCGTCGCGTCGGCCGCCATATCGGCCGACACATCTTTAATGTGCAGGTGCTTGAGCCGCGGCAGAAAACGTTCCAGGAAGGCCGGCGGATCCTGACCGGCGATAAAGGTGTTGCCGGTATCGAAATTCAAGCCCAGCCAGGGCGAATCAAAATGATCAAAGATCCGTGCGAGCACATCCGGATTCGTGGTGAAGGGCCCGTGCGGCTCGATGTTGACGGTGATCTCATAGTCCTCGGCCCACTCCAGAATTTGCCGGTAGTTCTGGATGGTGATGGCGATGGTTTCCTCGTCGCTGTAGCCGTCAGGCTTGAACTGGCCATCGGTCGTGTCGACGCAAGGGCAGCCGATGGCCTTTGCGAATTGGATGGCGCGTTGCGCGTAACGGACCCCGAAAGATGCGCCCAGAGGTCCCGAGATGGGGTAGCCGGCGTCGATTTGAGAGACCTGCAACCCTTGTTCGTCGAGATAGCGACGCAGGCGAATCGGGTTGGCGTCCAGCGAGACGGTTGGCGCGTAACCGAGCCCCTGAATGAAATCCTGGCCGTCGACGACTCCGAACTCGATGTAGGCCAACTCCAAGTTCTGGGCGGCAGCCACCGCCTGCTCGAGGGACCCGCTGAGTGTACGCCAATTGTCAGTGTGCATGCCAAGCTTCAACATCCCTATACCTCCCTGGTAAACGTTCGCGAGTCTCGAAACCAGCAGGCCAGTCTAAGGCAGTTGTCCGCAGAACACTACGTAATGCTTACTCCGGCTTCTGGGCTCGCGCTCAGGCGCATATGTTGAGATAGGCTCGGTCAACCATTTCGATCCGATCTCATCTCACTATGCTCACTTTTTCCGGCTTTTCCCTCGGCCTCCTCCTCGCTTTCACTCTCACATAAGGTGCGGCGTACCGGCAGCGATGGGCTTTCTTTCCCGGCGGCGCTGAAGGGTCGCCCCAGTAGGGTTCGCGCATGTCCTCTATCCACAGACCGGCGCGGCAGAGGCCGCCGATGAGGTCTTCCCAGCGATGCAGATACTCCGTGGCCCCCTTCTCCCGATACATGGCGCCGGCTGCGTCCGGCAGAGGACCGCGGTGGTAATATTCGATGCCCAGGGCGTACTCGCCGCGGACGGTGGCTGCAGCGATCTGCAGGATCGTAGGCTGTTTGTGCTGGCCGATGTAGATGCCGTCGTCACGGAGCAGGCGGGACACCTCTTCATAGACCGGCGTCAGGTCAGGCACATAGCAGGTGCTTACCGGGTGATGCACGATATCAAAGCGGGCATCCTCCAGCATGGGCAGGCTTTCCATGGATGCACAGACGGTCTTGATCTCAACGTCCCTCTTCCTCGCCTCACGCGAATCAAGCTGTAACATCGCGGGGCTCACGTCGACAACAGTCACTTTCGCACCGGAAAGGGCATAGAGGATAGACTGGCGTCCGCCCCCGGCAGCCAGACAAAGCACGTCAAGGCCGTCCACACTGTCCGGCAGCCAGCCCCGAGGGTCGAGCGCCCCGAGCGGATTGCGACATTCTTCATCTGTAGCGATACGAGTGCTTCGGCTGAGGCGTTTCCACGCTGCCTTGTTCTGTTCGATGTAGGACATCAGGTGGATCTTTCTGCTGGCCAGTTGGTAGAGAGTTCTTTATCTTCCGCCTTTCAAATTAACCGAAGTTCATTTCAGAATCATCAGGAGATAGCCCGTGAAGCGGTTTAGATTGCACGCCGTGCCTGTTTTTGCGTTATCGCTCGTCATCCAGTTACCCGCCGAAGATGTCCCTGCGGCGAAGACAGCAATGGTGAAAGTTCCCGGCCCCAAGAGTCGCACCATTGAATTCAATTACGGCTTCGTCATTAAAGACGTACCTCCGAAGACGCGGCGCCTGCACGTCTGGATACCCATGCCACAGAATACCGCGCTGCAAAAGCTGAACAGCTACAGGCTGCGCAGCAGCGTCGGGGCGGTGAATTATTCCACCTATCGCGACTACGAGAATCACAATGCGTTTATGCACTTTGACCTCTCCCGCTACGCCAAGATGGGAAAGGAGGAGGTCTCTGTCGACATCATTTTTAACGTTACCCGGAATGCGTATCACGATTCCTGGAGCGAGGGAGCAGATGAACAACTCTCACCAATCGTGCGGAAACGATACCTCAGCCCCCGAAAGCTCGTGCCGGTGGCTGGAAAATTGGCGGACGAAGCCTGGGAGATCATCGGTACCGAGGAAGACGCGCATACCCGGGCACGTCTGCTTTACGACCACATTGTGGACACCGTCAAGTACGACCAAACTGGCAAAGGCTGGGGGCGAGGGGATGCGGGCTATGCCTGTGACGTGCGGAAAGGAAACTGCACCGATTTTCATTCCCTTTTCATTGGGGAGGCGAGGTCAGTGAATATTCCGTCTCGGTTCATCATGGGCTTCCCCATCCCGGAAGGCGCGGCCGGCAAGATAAAAGGCTACCACTGCTGGGGTGAGTTCTTCATTGAAGGTCGCGGCTGGCTGCCAATCGATGCGTCGGAAGCACACAGGCACCCTCACAAGAAGGAAGCATTCTTTACCGGCCTCGATGCCAACCGCATTCAGTTTTCTGTTGGCAGGGACATCCACGTCCCCAAGACTCGAACCCGCCGTCTGAATTACTTCATCTACCCGCACATCCAGGCCAACGGCTTGCATCACGAGTCGGTCGAAAGTCGTTTCTCATATCGGGAAGTAGTCGAGGAAGAAGAGGAATAGGCTCGCCTTCCTCTAACCTTTCCCCGATTCCAGCTTTAACGAATTCCACAGGCCGGCAATCCCGAAAGCGGCGGATACGAAAAACACGCCGACCAGCCCGATCCAGCCGGACATGAAACCGGCAATGACCGGCGCACAAGTTCCAAGGCCCATGGAGGTGTTCAGAATGGCGATGTAGGTGGGACGCCGCTTTTCCGGCGCGAAATCCAACAGATAGCTTGCGCCTCCGACAAAGTACGCGTGCCAGGCCAGACCCATCAGGAAGAAGGTGGGCAGCATCATCAGCTTCACATCCTCCGGGGAGAGAGCCTGACCCGATCTCAGCAACCATGCGCCGACAACCCCTGCGTAAAGGGCAGTCAGTATCTCGAGCGCGGAACAGGCCCGGATAATGAACCGGTTGCCCAGGCGGCTCCCGAGCAGTGCGGACGCGACATTGCCAATAAAAGCTCCGGACGTCTGCACGATCATCGACAGGCCGACAAAGCTCTCATCCAGCCCGAGATCATCTGTCGCAAGAATGATGAAGAACGGCCAGCACATCCGGCTGAACATCGAGAGCAGCCGGCATGTCAACAGCCGCCACAATCGCGAATCAGATCTGAGTATCGCCGGCGCATGAACCAGTGCAGAAAAGAGGGGACGCGTCGCAGGTACCTCCACTGGCCGTTCTCGCAGCAGGAGCATAACGGACATCCCCGCGCACATAAGCCCTATGCCGAAGGAAAAAAGGAAGAGATAGTTTCCCAGGTCAAAGCCCTTGGACTGCCCGAGCACTGACTTCACGATGAAGCCGGCAATGATGGTCATGCAGCAGCCTCCGGCGATGAACCGCGCCGAAAAGAACGCGGCCAGCCGGTGGGTTGGAATCGCCCCCGCAATCATGTCAAAGAACGAGAGCCCCGCGAGCCCCCCAAACACCATGCCCAGCCCGTAACATGCGAAGAACAGAGCAAGCCCCAGCATCGGCTCAGTCTCATGCAGACGATAAATGAACCAGAGCCCAGTGCATGTAAAGCTGATCCGGCCAAGGCTGCCGGCCAGGTAAAACTTTTTCTTCCTGGGGAAGCGCTCAAGCCACGTCGCCGCGAAGACCTGAGGGATAGACCAGCAGCCCACATGCAGGAAGCTCGACATCCCTACAATGAGCCTGGAATCGGTAAAGTTATTGATGAAGTGGGGCAGAACCGTCGTAGGGCTCATGAACGCCACCCCGAACATGAACAGGGTCCCATTCAACACACCCACCAGGAAATTAAATCCGTACGGTTCCGGTTCTTCCGAAGACATACATGCCAAAGGCGACTCGAGAAGCGCTCACCCGCGCAAGCAGCGCCGAACTCTATCCGATTTTCAGGGATTACGTAACGGGGCAGGGGGCTGAGTCTTTTGCCTTTCGAGGCGATCTTGATGTGCCGCCCGTTGCTCTTTCCTGTTCGACAGCGCGACTTGTGTTGAGAGGCTTTCGAAAAGGAAAGCTTGGTGTCACGTCACTGCACTACACCGTGATGATCAATCTTGTCGTAGAGGGTCTGACGGCTGACGCCCAGGATTCTGGCGGCTTTGGTCTTATTCCAGTTCACCGCTTTCAACACTTTTGCCAGGTGCTCGCGTTCCAGGTCTGACAGTGTCAGGAATTCGCCTGTACTTTCCGCCTCCAGTTCTATGTTCATCAGGTTTGCCGGCAGGTGTTCCGGGCGGACGCTGTCGCTCTGGCAGCGGAACGCGGCCTGTGCGATGACTGTCTTCAACTCGCGCACGTTTCCCGGCCATTCGTAGCGGCAGAGGTACTGAACAGCTTCATCCGATATCGAACGGATCTCTTTTGCCATCTCCCCGTTCCAGAAATCAAGGAAATGCATAGCGAGGGCGCCGATGTCTTCGATCCTTTCACGAAGAGGCGGGATGTGGATCTCGATCCCTTTAAGGCGGAAGTAGAGATCTTCGCGAAAGCGGCCATCGGCCACCTCATCCTGCGGGTTCTTGTTGCCGGCCGCAATGACGAAGACCTTGACCGGGATTTCACGGTCGCCGCCGACACGCTGGATCGTTCGTTCCTGGAGCGCACGTAGAAGCTTGGATTGCAGGGGCAGCGGCATCTCCGTGATTTCATCCAAAAACAGGACTCCATTGTTTCCTTTCTCGAACGCGCCGATACGAGCATCGACACCGGAGGCCACATTCTTCTCGATACCGAAGAGCTCGGCTTCGGCGAGAGAATCAGGAATGGCCGCGGCATTCAGCGCGATAAAGGGGCCGTCTCGGTGATTGGATTGCACATGAAGGTCGCGGGCCACGAGCTCTTTGCCGGTACCGGTTTCGCCGGTAATGAGCACGGGCATCTGGGATGGGTCGGGGAAGTTGGCAAACTGTCCGTTTGTCTGGAGCACTTCACGGATGGCCGGGCTCTTGCCGATGATAGTGGTCGTGGCGGCGGCCTGTTCGACCTGTTTTCTTCGCTCACGGCGGAGCGATCGCTTGAGCCGCTGATTCGACAAAGCGAGTCCAAACTGGTCGGCGGCGAGCACCAGGAAATCGAGCTCATCGAGTCCAAATGATCCTTCCACTCCGGCCGCTATGGCAATGATGCCAAGGATCTCTCCTTCAAACTCGATGGGCACACACATGGAAGTGCCCCTGGCCGATCCGTTGCGACCGTCGCCGGCAAAGAAGACTTCAGTGTCGCCGGCAGTAGCCAGTGCGCCTTTGGACTCGGACCGTACGCGCTTCAACATCGCGTCGCTGACCGGGAGCTGGCCAGAGATCCGGCCGATGCAGGAGAGAGGCACGATGGCGCCGGATTCTTCGAACATCGCAACCACTCCGGACGCGGCCTTGATGCAATACAGAAGCGCGTCCAGCAGGCGTTCGGAGACATCGTTGATTTCTTTGCCATCGCGAATCCAGCGGGCGAGCTCCAGCAGAATGCTGAGCCGATTAGTGGATTGAACCGAGGTGAGCTCTCTGGCGAGCGCGGCATCGACAATCGTGCTCTCACTTTCAATGAGAGGCTCGGGCTGCGGTGTCCGCTCCGCGCGGGCCCTGGGCCATTCCTGATTCTGGCCTTCGTGGAATGTGAGGTAGGTATCGCCCAGACGCACTTCGTCGCCGTGCCGCAGTCGAGTTTCCGTGCCCGGCGCGCCGTTCACCATCATCGGATTTCTGCCCGGCGGGGTGACGAGAAACCAGTGGCTCTGACGCCTTTCGATTCTCGCATGCTCTGCACGATGAATTTTTTTATCGCCCAAGTCGGCAAGAACAATGTCGTTTTCCGCGCCCCTGCCCAGGGTCACACGGGGTTCATCAAATTCGAACGATTGCACCGGTACGCCGCTCTTTTCAAACACCAGCCTGGGCATTTCGTATAGTCTCTCAGAATGAAAATATGCTCTGTCGGCCGGTACCGCGGACCTTAGCAGGCTTTGTGTACGCGTTCATTGCGTTCGCAGATTGACATTCTTACCGGCGCGGTAATGCTGCTGCCCTGCGTGCGACACATCCTTTTTACGGATTGCGGATGGCAAATACCTCACGAGGCTGCCTGTGGCCAGAGAATCAAAATTGAGATCCGGTATTGTGGTGTTGGCTCTTATCGTTGCGGGATTCTGTTGGTACGTCTCTACGGCATTGACACCTTCCTATCACGGCAAGACAGCCGATGAATGGGCCGAGGAACTCGAAAGCGAGGATCGGGAAAAGAAAAGCAGGGCAATTTCGGCGTTGATAAACCTTGGCCCGAACAAACGCACCATTCCGAAACTGATCGAACTGCTGCAGGATGATGAAGAGGTACTGCGGCAGAAGATCCTCATCGCGCTCATGAATTCTTCCATTAACAGTGAGGAAGGAGTGAAGCCAATCGTCGCCGCGATGAAGGACAATAATGTAGCCGTCAAGCGAGGCTGTGCCCTGGTTCTGGCCAGTATCCGCGCAGCATACCCGTCCGTAGTCGAATGCCTCCGGACAGGGCTCAGCGATCCGGACATGAGCGTCCGCCGGGAATGCGCTTCCGCGCTTGGCAGGCTTGGGAAGGCATCGACCGCGGCGGTCCCCGATCTGATCAAAACGTGCAGCAACGCAGAGCCTACCATTCGTTCTGTGGCGGCCAGTGCCCTTGGCCAGATCGGAGGCCCTGCTGAATCGGCTATCCCTGTCCTGAAGAAAATGCTCGATGCAAAGCTCGAGGTGGAATACGTCCGTGTCATCTCCGCGCATTCTCTCAGCAAGATCGGGCCGGAAAAGGCCGAGGTGAAAGAGGCCCTGCTCCAAGCCCTCTCGTTCTCGCTGGGCCCGGTCCGCAAGGGGGCATCCGAAGCGATCGTGCGCCTGAAGCCCATTCCGGTCAGTGAGCTCGAAGAGCTGGCAACGGGCTCCCATCCCGGCGCGGCACTCATGAGCGTAAAAGCGTTGGCGCTCTGCGGCGCGGCCGCTTCAGATGGCGCGGATGCGCTGGTCAAGCTGATGGAATCAGAGGACAACCGGCTTCGTACCGAAGCGGCCAAGGCCCTGGGCAAGCTTGGCCCGGAAGGGGTCGAGCGCCTGGCAAAGCTCATCCGCAGCTCCGACCCCAGAATGCAGCAACTGGCTTTGCAGGGATTTTCAGTGGCCGATGACGGTGCTGCAGGCCCCGTTCTGTTGAATCTTCTCAGGGACGGTGAGCGTCAGGTCGTTGCGCATGCCGCGAGGGCAATCAGTTCTTATGGCGAGGAGAGCAAAATGGCGTTGCCTCTTCTTCTTCGCTTGGTCGAATCGGGCGATGAGCTCACGGGACCGGCAGCCGCAATAGCCCTTGCGGCCTACGGCAGACCTGTGCTGCCGGAGCTGTTGAGACTACTGGAGCACGAAAACGACAAGGCGAAGATACTCGTATTGGATGCACTTACTCGGATGGGACCGGATGCGGCGAGCGCTTATCCGACACTGATGAAACATCTCCGTTCAGATAATCTGAACCTGCGGAATCGGGCTGCCTTGGCTTTGTGCAGCATCGGCCCTCCGGTGGATCAGGTGGATGAAGTGAAGGCCCGTCTCACATCCAGCAACCTGGTGGAACAATGGGGCGCAGCAGTCTCGCTTATGAATACAAAAATGGACTCCAAGGCGGACCTGCTGGAAAAACCGTTCCTGAACATACTCAAGAACGGCGACAGGGAAATGAAGATAAGTGCAGCGCAATTCCTGGGCATTCTCGGTGACCAGTGTCGCAATGCCGCCCCGGGCATCGCCGAACTGCTCAAGGAGGAAGATCCTGGCCTGCGTGCCCTCGGCGTGAGGTATCTCCCCAACTTCAAAATGGCGGCGGATTTTATTGTCCCAGTGCTCAGTGAGGCCAGCAAAGATGCCGACCCCAAAGTTCGCCAGGCCGCGCTCAGAGGCTTTCGAGCCTTTCCGGATTTTGGGGATGAGATTGTTTCAAACGTCCTCCCCAGGCTTGAGGATCCTGATGGGGCGACCCGCTACATGTCACTAAGGCTGCTCATGATGCAGGAAGAGCTGCCCGCGAGCACAGTGCCGCACCTGCTGAAGGCCACTGGCCATGAGAGCCCTGATACGTGCCTTCAAGCCTGGGAAGTGATAATCAAACACGGCTGGGACACACCAGAGATAGCATCTGCTGCCATTGAGGCCTTAAACAAAACCAATCCCGCGATCAGGGAGAGAGCCATCGAAGCCTATCTCGCTCTGATACAAAAGCCAGGGCCCGCCGTGCTTGATAGGATTTTCAATATGAAAGAGGACGCGGATGCCGGCGTCCGGGCCCGAGTTATTTCCAACATGACCAAGTTTGGGCGCCCACCCGATGAGCAGCGTCTTGCACTGCTCGATGCTCTGGGAGCGAAGGACTCGACGGTCATCCGTCTGGCTCTGCAGCAATTCGTCAACACCCCCGCACTGGGCAGGATTCCGCCAGCAATCCTCACCCCACTCGCGGAAGTGGATCATTTTCATGTAAGGATCATGGTGGCCGAGCAACTGGGCCGCTGGGGCCCGGAAGCCAGAATGGCCATCCCCGTTTTGAGAGGCATGTTCGATGACAGCTTCATGCAGGTCCGCCGGGCCGCGGAGAAGGCGTTGAGGAAGATTGAAGGGGGAGGGGAGGGGGAGGGGAAGTGAATTGGTGAATGGCGAATGGTGAATGGTGAATGGTGGATGGGTGAATGGTGAATGGTGAATGGTGAATGGCACAGTCGGGTGTGCGGGTGGAGTGAGTCCCCACCTCCAACGACAGCTCTCGAGCCGGTCAGGCCAACGGTAGCAGGTGTGCCAGTGAAGACCTGTCTGCCCCATCTGATACTGGATACTGGATACTGGATTCTCGCTATTCCGATTCGCTCATGACCCCGGTTTCAAATCAGACGCGCGCAGAGAACTAACGGCATCGAGCATCCAGCATCCAGTATCCAGTATCCAGTATCCAGTATCCAGTATCAGCTTCGAATGAGCTGACAGGACGCAAGCCCCACCATTCACCATTCACCATTCACAATTCACTTCCCCCCATCCACCATTCACACCCCACCATTCACGCGCACCGGCGCGGGTTTGATATCGCATTTACTACAGACGCCTCTCAGATGTGAACGCCGCGTCTGCCACAGGTCGATGGCTTTTACAAAGCTGCAGTCGGCGTTGCCGACTTTGCCGGTTTTGTGAAGCTTGCGTCTGGTGAGGGAGCCATCCAGTTTTTTGGGTGAGACGGGGCATCTGCCTCCGCGCCATGCCAGGCCGGGCACGGTTTTCAATTTTCCGGACTCATCGATGATCCGATCCTGGCTGGCGAACGGATCGAGGCAGCCGGCATTCATGGATACTTCGGCCACATGATAGGCAGTGCTTGATTCGTGGGTAACACCAAGCGCGAGAATGTATCCGCCGCGGCGGACCAGGCGTCCGATTGGGCTGTCGGGCTCCCAGATGCCGTTCTCCAGGTGGCCCTCGCAGTACTCCTCTGCCCGGGGACCGATGGCGGCCACCGCATGGGTCGGGTGAATGCTGCGTGCCGCTCCGAGCCGGCGCCACAAGGCATCTGGAATAGCGCCGTTAGTTGTCGGTGTGACCGATGGATGGTACGTGTAGGCCGATCGGTGATTGAACGAGGGCATCAGCAGCGTACCACTCTTGCCAATCACGCTGAGCAGGGCGTCGATCACAGTTTCCGCTCCGCCGACCACGTGGCCGATGGCTGACAGAGAACTGTGAACCATCACGTCCATGCCGGCCGTCAGACCCAGAGATTTGAGGTCGCTGACCAAATGGGACTTTGTCAGCAGTTCGCTTTCGTCCGCCAAGTCTACGTAACCAAGCTCGGAATGTGCCTCAAAGTACTGGGTCACCTTATCGACAGAGACCTCCCTGTCGCGCTCGCAGGATGCCGCTTCAGCAATCTGGGCCAGGTTGCGTTGTCCGTCCGCATAGAAAAGAACCCATGCCCAGAGCCCCGCAGCACTAAGTTTTTTTGCCAGGGATTCCGGAGTGTTTTCCGTGGTCGGAGACAGGGGTATTTTTCGTCTCGGG
>JASLXP010000527.1 GCA_030740295.1 Planctomycetota bacterium | reverse complement strand
TTGTGCCCGCCCTCCTGGTGTGGGCCGTTATCGCTGGTGAAGATGACAAGTGTTTTTTCGTCGAGGCCGAGCTCCTTCACCTTCGCCAGCACGCGGCCAACGTCACGATCGATATTTCGGATCATTGAAGCGAATCCCTTTTCAGCATCTTTCCACTTCTTGTCCCGGAATTCACCGTGGTCGGGAACTTCCATTCCGGCAGCACCCGCTTCGTTGTTCGCGTGCGGGACGTTTAATGCAATGTAGAGGAAGAAGGGGCCGGCCTTGTTACGGTCGATGAATGAGAGCGCTTCTTCCGTTACTAGGTCGGGGACGTAATCCTTTTTCTCGACAGCTACGCCGCGGCCATCCGATTTCTTGAATCGCTCTTTCACTCTGTTCTTGAGTGGCACTTTTTCGCCATTACGCACGATGAATTCGGGATAGAAATTGTGCGCATGCCACATGCTGATGTAGCCGTAGAAATAATCGAATCCATTTCGTTTGGGGTCGTTCAACGGCGGATGCCCCACGCCCCATTTGCCTACGCAGCCGGTCTTGTACCCGGCGTCTCGCAGGACCTCGGCAATGGTGACGTCTTCGTCTTTCAGCACTGCCCGGCCGTTGCCGCGAATGCGGGCGTGGCCCGTGTGAAGCCCCGTCAACAGCACACAGCGTGAAGGCGCGCAGACCGTTGAGCCCGCGTAGTGTCGTGTGAAAAGCATTCCTTCTTTCGCCATTCTGTCGAGGTGGGGCATCTTCAATGTTCTTTGTCCATAGCAACTCAGGTCACCGTAGCCAAGATCGTCTGCCAAGATGTAGATGATGTTCGGACGAGCGTCTGCAGTTGCGCATTGAAGTGCAAAAACAAAGAGGACGAGACTGCAGGTTGGTTTCATGGCTTTGACTCTCCGTGCATCTGACTGCTCTCCGCGATGAATCGCCGACTACAAAGGGAGAACTATCAGACCGAGACTGCTTACGAAACCGAATGACCGTGGCCGCTATCGCCATTCAAAGAAGAAATCCTTCCAGCGTGATTGAGCGTCGTCCACTCTCTCTTTCATAAACTGTTTGAAACGGCGTTCGCTGAGGAAACCGATGAAGATGCAGAGCAGGCTGATGATTCCAAGCCAGGCCCAGTGCGGAATGTGAACGTCCCGCAGAAGATGATGAAGCTCGATGGCAAAGGTCAAACCAAGCGCACTGGTGGACAGATAAAACATCCATCGAATACGGGTTCTGAGCGAGAGCAGAATCACGCATTTCGCGGTAAGCGCCGTCATGATCGCGGCAGTCGGCTGGTTTGGAAACAGAATCTGAAAGAGTGAAGGTACGAAGAGAATGCCCATCCCAATCTGAATGAGACTGGTATCGGGCACAGCCCCTTTCTTCAGCCGTCCGAGCCGCTGCCCCGCGCCCCAGAGAATGAGCCCCAAACCCGGCGGAACGCTGTAGAGGATGACCTGCCTGACCGGGAAGTAGAGAAGGATCAGGTAGTAAGCCATCAGCCCCGAAAGGCCCGCAAAAGTGAATAGCGCAGGCTGTGACTGCACCCATCCGGTCGCTGCAAACACAGCCGCGGCCAGCAACGTCGCAGCAATTGTCTGCAGCAACGCCTCGCTCTGCACCTCAAACACACCCGGCATAAAAAACGCCAAAAGGAAAGAGAGCACACAGACAATCAGCCCCATCTGGACGAACGGATTGTCTTTGTTGTCGTAATGCTCTCTGTTCAGATGACCGATGCCGACCAGTGTCGCCCCCATGAACATGGCCCAGATTCGCATGGCAGATGTCCCGACGCTGGCGTGATCGAGCGCAAGGAAGAACGCGGGCTGCAACAGAAAGAGACCCGCGTAAAGCAACCACTGCCAATGGAGCATGACGAAACCGACTCCACTCACACACGCCAACCCCACGCAGTAAAACATGACAAAGGTCTTACTCGACGCGCACATTAGAAAGCCCGTGACAGTCGTAAGCGCGCACAGAATACAGAAAGGAACATAGGAGATACGAATCGGCGGATTCTCCTGTTCCTTCGCCCAGACCACGTATCGAATGCCCATGAGGAAAACAACAATCGGCACAAGCAGCATGAAACCGACGAGTGCCGCGGGCTCACTGGCAAAGACAGACAGATTGTCAACGAATCTGAACGCACCGTTGATGTAACTGAGCAGCAGCGTTCCTCCGCAGCAGAAGACAAGGAAAGAAGTTCGCCGGTATCGATACGAAGCGCTGATCCAGCCACAAAGGCCCATGACAGTTGCGCACGCGGGCAGCAGCAGCAGTCCCTCCTCTCCGAGCAGAATGTGGACAATAACGCATGGCAGGACGAGAAAATTCATCCAGCACGAGACTTCGAATCCGCCGAAGAACCAATGTTTTAACCGCTCCTTGCCAAGGAATGCCCATAACAACAGAGTCGCACTGGACAGCCCTAATGTGAGCCACAGGGCGTCTGGCTGGATCAGATTCACCCCGGGCAATTGGTCTACAAAGATGTGTATTCCTGCAAACAGAAAAATGAAGGCCAGCGTCCCCCATTTACGTTTCTGCAAGAGCGCGCACAGACCCGCGAAAAACGCAGCGGCAATTGCAAAAGTCCATGCCTCCGCATAAAGCGCGCAACAGATACTCGCCGGAATCATCACCAGCCACGACAGACGAACGAATGCCTTCTGATACGGACTGAGCCCGGCATCCTTCGATCGCAGAACCCATGCGACCATCTGAAATACCACCGCGGCCGCCATCTGAAGCGCGGCGAGCAAAAACCAGTCTTCTGCCCACACCAGTGTGCCGAAGAGAAGAGAATGACACGTGAGCAAGCCGCCTAAATAAATCCAACCGGATTGCCGGCTGCGCCAGGCGGCATTAAAGCAGCACAGCGCGGTAAGGAAGGACGTGACCGGGCTTGTCGACAAAGGCGCACCACTCTCGATAAATATGAAGAGATGCCACAGGCACAGCATGCCGAGGATGCTCGCCGATACCCTCCGCATCGGCCGGGCCCAGTCGCCCACGGGGCCGAAGCTCCCCAGGATGTGGAAGACAAAACTCATGAGCGATACATAGAGGCCGATCTCCTCCAGCGGCATGCCTACCCATTCACAGAAAAAAGCGAACGAGAGATGAGTCAGTGCGCTGGCGATAACCTGCCATGTTGAAGTGTTCCCTGTTCTGGGTTCGGCCCCTGAAGCGTTTCTCCAGGCCATACCTGCGAAGCACATGGCGGTAATGATTGCCGCAGCCGCAGGAATCAATGGTGTAGCTCCCCCCAACCATTCGCAGATATTTACCAGGAACATCAGCAACATGATGCCTGCCGAAACTTTTCGTATCGGCGCCACCCAATTCCCAAGGCGTACGAATCCGAACCACTGAAACAGGCAGGCAAGCAGCAATTGAGTCAACGCAATACGCTCAACTTCCAATGACACGTGGATGCCAAACAGGAAGAGCGAGAGGTGCATCAGAGCCATCGAGATGAGCTGCAGAGCAACAATGCCTGTGGATTCATTTTCTCCTTCTGAACGATCTCGCCAGGCAACGCCGAAACCGAATAGCCCTGTCACAAAAGCTGACAACGCTGTCACTGCCTGGCTGCCGCCAGCAAAGACATCCAGGATCTGAAGAGCGCACATCGAGGCCGCGATGATTCCCGATACACATCGCAGCGGAATAACCCAGAGGCCCATCCGATCGAAGCTGCCCAGCCACTGGTAGCCGCAGGCAAGGAACAGTTGGCTGAGCCCGGCTGTATCCATCGGCAGCGATAACCACGAGGTGAAGAAGTACAGCGAAGTGTGCGTAAGGCAGACTGCCAGCACACGCAGGTCGTTCCTGCTGATGAACTGACCTTCATCTTCCGCACTCTCTCTCCAGGCCACACCGGCACAGTTGAGAGCGGTGATAAGCGTGGCCAGCATGGCAGCAAGCGCTTTGTCTCCCAAAATGCCGTCGATCATGAGGTAGACGCAGGCCACCCCGATGAGGACGCCCGAGACGTGTCGCATGGGTGTCGTCCATTTGCTGCTAAGAGATCTGCCGGCCCATTGAAACGCGCAGGCCAGCAGCAATTCACCGAGCCCGATCAGTTCCCTTGGCCACGAGGCCCAGACTCCGAGGAAGAAAAGTGAGACATGTGTGAGGAGGATGGCAATAGCCTGGAGCCAGAGCCTGCTGATTGCCTGCAGCCCGATTCGCTCGGCCCGGTTTGCCAGGAAGGCAAGAAAGGCCGCACTGCCAAGCGCGGCGACCGGCGGCCAGATGGTTGACGCCACAAAAAGCTGAACAGTCAGATAGAGCCCCAGCGTCGCAAGGTGACCGATGATTGCGAATCCTGTGACGAGGTCCTGATGTTCCTCCTCGAAAGTCCGGCACATGAATGCGCAGAAGGCGGTGTACACGAGCAGCGAGATCACCTGCCCATGAAGTCCAAGCCCAATCAGGAATGACCAGTGCCAGACGATCCCTCCCACGAGCAACAGAGTGAGCAGCACACCCTGGGGCCAGATCTCCCGGCGCAAGAAAAAGTAAACCGCGCCCACCGACAGCCCGCTCCACAACATCCAATCCGCACCACGATTCAGGACTGGAAAATCCAGACCGGCGAATGTGTGGACCAGCAGACTCAACAATCCGAATGACGCGGCGAAGACCGCGACCATCAATGAGGTACTTCGCCAGAGCCTGGAGACTTCCTCACCGTCGAAACACAGCGGTGAAGCGTTCGAGATCTTTGTGCAGGCAGTCCATGCCCGCTCGATCCCCCAGAGCACGAATGCGACAAGGAAAAACACGCCCGTGTAATTGAGCCCGCCCGTAGAGAAATGCTTGAGGAACAGAAGCAGATTGAACGTGAAAAGCGCTGGCGTGACCCAGTTCTTTTCCATCCACCGCAACTGATGCGCGAGGGCCAGGACCGCCACGCTCACGCACATCCCATACATACCGGTTGTGAAGAGCCCACTCTCAGGTAACAGAACCAGATATCGCAAGTAGGCAAAACAGCCCATGATGCCCGCTCCAGTTGCGGGAATCAGTAACGGAATCCGATACCGTGGCGATACCCTCCTCCATGTCTCGAGCAGCGCCGCGCAGGTTAACGCAGCCCCACCCCAACCGAGCCACGGCGGGCTGTAATGCCAGACCAGCAGCACTGTGCCCAGCGAGGCTGTTATCACCGCAACGTAAGGCATGAGGCCCTCTTTCAGGCGCAAACTCACGAGGAAATAAATGATCCCGCACACTCCGAACACAATGCCCCATTCGGCAAGCTCCGGTGGTAACCTCAGTTCAAACTTCGCGCCCGAGCCCACCGGCCCCATCAGCATGAACGCCTTCGCCGCATAGTAATTCAGCGGCACAAAAAAGAAGGACAGAAAGATGAAGGCGAGCCCGGTCCGCTCGTACTTGAACTTCAGATAGAGGGTCCTTCCCAGCAGATAGACACTCGCAGTAAAGGCCATCACCAGACCGAATTTCTTTGTATTCGTGATGAGTTCCTTCTGGCTGTAAAGGAGCGTCAGCAGCGTGGCTACCATCCCCAGCACGCCGATGTAGAGGAGCGACCGGATCAGGATTTCAGGCCAATTGCGTTTGGCCCCGTTGCGACGAGCAGCCTGCCTGTGGACAGATGATGTGACCTCGTGGTCTTGGCTCTCCGCGACAAGAGAGGTGTGGGAGGATGATGGAGCCTTGGAATGTTGGAGTGATGGCGTGGCGGAAGAAGCCTCGTGGTCTTGGCGTTCCGCGACAGGAGAGGTGTGGGAGGATGATGGAGTCTTGGAATGCTGGAGTGATGGAGTAGTGGAAGTGACCTCGTGGTCTTGGCGCTTCGCGAAAAGAGAGGTGTGGGAGGATGATGGAGTCTTGGAATGTTGGAGTGATGGAATAGTGGAAGTAACCTCGTGGTCTTGGCGCTCCGCGACAAGAGAGGTGTGGGAGGATGGGGTGGAAGCCACAGGTGTTGGATTACTGGGATTAGCTGGAACAGGTGATCGCCTGATCGGTGGAGGCACTCTCGGCGCTTCAGACATGGGCTTTGGTTCTGGTCGTTCCTCACGAGGCTTTTCTGGCAAGACCGCACGCGCGGCCGGAGCCCCTGGGGTCGCCGGCTCGACTCTGCGCGTTGCTTCTGCCTTTTTTGTTCGAGTTTCCTTCTCGATCGCCAGCGCGTGGCGGCTGTGTCCGCACGCGGGGCAGAAACCGAACGATTTCTTCAGATGCTTCTGGCATCGGGTGCATTGCTGTCGCGTGCATGCGTAATGAAGCCAGCGGCAGGTGGTGATGAAACCCGTGAAGGCGAATCCGATGAAGCAGAGGGAGAACAGTATGGGAATCAGCATGATCTTGAATAGTCAGTTGACGTAGATGGAAGACTTCACGGTTTGAGTTCTGGCCGGGCTTCCGACTGCATCGGAGCCAGCACTGCCGGGACGAATCAGACCGACAGCGACACCGACCAGAGCACCACCTGCATGAGCCAGACAAAGCGTGTTCACGGTCTGACTGTCGACGAACATGGTCGAGCCCGTAACGAGCTCGAACGCGGTTTTTCCGATAAAGGCCGCGGTCAATCCACAGCCGAGAGCCAGGAATGGCCAGTCCCGTTCGCCCAGGCTTTCTTTGAGTATGGATACGGCGAGCAGGACGAATAAGGCGGAATCAATGCCCGAGAGCCCTCGGTAGAAGAGGATCTCCGGATGACAGAACCAGACGGTCCCCGAAATCAGAAGCGTGGAAATCACGACAGTCGCCAAGAACCGCTTCTGCGATCTGAAGACGCATAGAGGCGCGAGGAAGGCAAAGGTCACCGTATCCCAGAAGAACTGATCGAATGTCCAGTGGGTGAAGTGGCCCGTGACGAGTCGCCAGATCTGTCCGTTTAGGATGGCGTCGCGGTCGAACTGCAGCACCTGTTGGAGCCATCCGCCGGCTATCGGCAATGCGATGATTGCCGAAGCCAGCGTGAGGAGCATCGGGTCTCGAAGCAGACGAAGAGTGTTGCGTTTCGGTTTCGCAGTACCGACGGTGTAATTCATTTCTAGCCTTCCTTTTCCTTCTTCCTGCGTGCGGCGAAGGCAAGGCCGGCAAGGCCGAGCGCGATCCCACCACTTATCGGGTCGAATGCGCCTCCTCCTCCGAAATCGAAATCGAAACTGCGTCTTGGTTTCTGCTTCACCGGAGAGGCCGGGCGAGTCTGCGGTTGGGAAGCGGTCGGCCTGTTTGCTGGAGGAATGCGAGGCGTTACCGAGGGCTGAGGAACAGCAGCCAGGGGACCGACATCGGCTGCAGCCCGTGAGCGGATCTTTGCGAGCCTGGTTTTCAGCTCTGACTGAGCGCGACGATCTCGCTGGATGCGCAGGGCGTTGCGGCGGTCGATCTTCCAGCGCCGGTATTCCGCGTCGTTCTCCAGCACGAGGAACGAGGTGTACTCGGTGACAATAGAAAAACCTTCGCCAAGACGGACAACTTCATCGATCACACGTTCCCGTGAGCCGGTTCGGTCCGCGCTCTTAAGAAGCGCGTCCACTTGATGCCAGGCCCACATGCGTTCGATCTCCGGGTTGGATTCGTCCCGCTCGGGAAAATCCAATTCGATGGTCTTCTGCATCGGCTTGCCGGAGATCACGGTACGCATGTCCACCTTGACCGGGCCGGACTGTTTATAGCGACCCATCAGGCGAACGGGCATCCCGTGATAGAGGTTGGGGAGCTTTGGGGGCACGAGGTCATAGACCTCAGAGCCTGAGAATGCGATCTCGATGTCCGAGGCAACCGGCCGAAGCAGTTTGCGCCGAAACGCCTTTGCCTTGCGCTCGAAGTCGTCTCCCCTGGAGATGAACGCGGCGAGGCCGCCGGCATCTTCGGCCACCTGCTGGAGCAGCGGGCGATTTACTTCGTTGCCGACCCCGATGCAGAAGACACGCGTATTTGCAGGCCGGTCTTGAATCAATTGGAGCAGACGGGCCCGCTCCTTCTGTTCGGTCATGCCGTCACTCAGGATGACCACATTGAGTTGGCGTCCTGACTGCGAATGACGATATGCCTCACGAACCGCGGGATGCAGCACGGTACCCCCGCGTGCAACCCGGCTGTCAAGGAATTTCTGAGCGCGCCCATGATTCTCGCTGTTGGCATCTACGAGTTTCTTGAACAGCGGACGTGGAGTGATGTTAAAGGTGATTACCTCGAACCGATCCTTCGGCTCGAGCGATCTGATAAAGGCAGAGATGGATTGCGTGGAAATTTTGAATTTGCCGTCGTCCTTCATACTGCCCGATATATCCAGGATGAATACATAATCCGAAGGGGCGTCGAGCATGGCCAGCCCCTCGCCTGCAGTGACCGTCATGAGAAAGAAGCCGTCCTCACCGGACTGCCGTGATGCAATCAGATCGATACCCGTCTTGGGGCGCGACAGGTGATAGGCGATGACCAGATCCCTGTTAAGTTCGCCCTTGTCGAGTTCAAGGCTGGCCTGCTGATACCGTTCATTGTGGCTGACGATCTCGAAGTCATCCGTGTGACTCGGGCTGTTCATCGCCTTGATGGGAATGGCAGACTTTGCATCGAGATTCAGAGCGAATTTGCCCCTGACCTTTGCATCCATTTTGGGCCGAGATTGAGTCGCGAGCGGGTAGACGTATGTGCACCAGTCGTGATCGAACTCGAGTTCCTGGTAGTAAGTGATCTGGACGCGCTGCCGCGCCCGCGGCCCAATAGGAAAGATGCGCATTTCGAAGGTCTTGTAGTCTTTCTGCTCGAGCAGACCCGGGTCTCGCCGGACGCGCTTATAGCTGTTGTAGATTTCACGGGCCCGTTCCTTCTCGACGACCTCGCCGATCATCTCCTTGCCGTTGATCCACATGCTGAAGTTTGAAACCGAGGCCCCCTTGGGGACGGGGAACGTGTAGAGCGCCTCTACCTGCCGATTCTCAGTGTTCTGAAAGATCTGGTTGACTTCAGTGACGGCAATCCCGTTGTTGATGGTGACTTCCACCGTGTGCTCAACGATCTCGAGCACGCCTCCGAGCCCACCCTCGGCAATCAGAAGTCCTGCCCCGTGTGAACGTGCGCAACAGATGGCGAACAGAAGCGCCGCGGCGGCCTTGTAAGTGGAGGGCTTTGCATAGGACAGTACTCTTCGTGGAGACATGGCTCATTCCTCGGTGCCTGTAGGGAAAAGTGACGGGACAGGCCAGGGCGTAAAGCGAGGAACGATCCAAACGGTGGAGAATACCTAAGGCGTTAACAGGCAAGAATCTTGGTCTGTGAGTATGAAACTGAATTTCGCCGCATGGACATTGAATGTATGCTTGGTATACGTTCAGTGCACGCCTGTTGGCGTTTACTCATTACTTATTACGCCTACCCATGCCACTCTACACCAGGGCCGAACGAACAAGACTGCAAGCCATCTCTGACCTCTGTTACTGCAATCCCTTTTTGCCGGAGCGGATTGACTACGAGCGCAAGATTCTCGGAAGAGACTTCACGGAAACGGACGCGGTCTGGAGTATGCGCGCGGATCAGAGCGTCGAGCGGCAGAACATCCCGGCCATCATGGTGAAGGTCGAGGAACTGGCGGACGCCACGGTTGAACGGTTGAAGTCAGGTATCGCGCTGTTAGAAGGCGAGCAGACTCTCTACGAGGACCTGATCTTCTATCTCCTCTACCATCGTTATCACGAGGATTTTCAGAAGGCCCTGCTGGCAAGGGATGCCGGCGAGCCGGAGACGCGGGTGGTCTTTTTTACGCGGCTCAAAAAGGATGCGGATTTCTATCTTAACAGGTTGGGCCAGCCGGCCCGATTCAGCCTCGAACATCTTTTCTCAGGGCTGTTCCAACTGCGCAGGGCCTTCCACTATATATTCAGTTGCATCGTGGGTGGCGCCATGTCTGCCGCACGCCTCAGGGCGGCCATCTGGCAATCGATCTTCACGCACGATATGCGCCGCCACTGGCGAGTCTTCTATGACAGGATGGGTGATATCACCACCCTTATCATCGGAGCGACCGGCACCGGTAAGGAACTGGTCGCTCGTGCCATCGGGCTGTCGAGATTCATTCCCTTCGACGCAAAATCGCAGCGATTCGTAGAAGATTATTCCACCAGTTTTCACCCGCTCAATATCTCTTCGCTCTCCCCAACCTTGATTGAATCCGAGCTGTTCGGCCATCGCCGCGGCTCTTTCACTGGCGCCATTGAAGACAGGGTCGGTTGGCTTGAACAGTGCCGTCCCCTGGGCTCGGTTTTCCTGGATGAAGTGGGGGAGCTCGATTCGCTGATTCAGGTGAAGCTCCTGCGTGTGCTTCAGTATCGTACCTTCCAGCGGCTGGGTGAAACGGCTGAGCGGGATTTCTCCGGCAAAGTCATCGCAGCAACGAATCGTGATCTCGCCCGTGAGATGCAGCAGGGGCGCTTTCGAGAGGATTTTTATTACCGTCTGTGCGCGGACATCATTCATACGCCGACGCTTCAGGAACAGCTCTTCGAATCGCCGGTAGAATTGCAGAACATCGTGCGTTTCATCGCCTCCAACATCGCAGGCGATGCGGCCGAAGAATTGACCACTGATGTTCTGTCCTGGATCGCAAAGGAACTTGGCAGGGATTATGGCTGGCCCGGAAATTTCCGTGAATTGGAGCAGTGCGTCCGGAACATGTTGGTGAGAAGGGAATACCGCCCGGCTGGGAGAAGAGTGGGAACCACTCATGAACGACTTGGAATTGAGATGACTCGTGGAGATCTCACTGCAGAGGAGATCCTGCAACGATACTGCACGCTCGTCTATGCAAAGACCGGCACCTACGAGGAAGCTGCAAGGAGGTTAAACCTGGACAGGCGTACAGTGAAGGCGAAGATTGACGAGGAATTGTTAAAGGAACTGGCAGCAGGCAAGGCGTCCTGACATTCATAATTCCTTTATCGATACATTCCGAAACTGCACCAGGCTTGACGCAGGACTGTACTTCCCATTGCGTTTGCCGCCGTGATGCTGGAGTGCGATGGGACCTTCTTTGCGTACGCCAGGTAGTTGTGCGTTTTCGATTACGAGTTTGTCATTGAGAATGACCGTGAGGCGATCCCCTTTCATGGTGATTTCGAAAGTATTCCATTCTCCGACCGGATGATCCGCGCACACCTTCGGCGTCACGCCAGCCCTGACTTCTGGTGACATCTTCTTGTTGTTGCGATAGCCATAAACCTCTCCGGAACCGATCGGCCAGCACCATATATTTACCTGCGATCGTGAATTGCCGCGCAAGTAAATGCCGGAATCAGCGTTCGGACGCGGCGTTTTGATTACCTTGCCCTTCGCGTCCTTCTTATAAGTGCCGTCGGGCAGAACATCCGGCATGGCATACATGCCGGTGGTCTGCTTGATGCGCCAGCCAATTTTGAGGGTGAAATCCCTGTATGACTTTGCGGTCCACAGGTTCTTGTCGCCTTTTGCTTCGCTTCCAGCGTCGTAATCGATAACGCCATCGAGGACTTTCCAATGACCATTGTCCCCGGCAGGTATTTTCCAGCCGGTGAGGTCTTTACCGTTGAATAGTGAAACAAAGCCATCGTCAGGCCTGGCCTGGGCAAAGGAAAACTGGCAGAAGAGAGTTAAAGCAGCGATTGGGATGTAGGGTTTCATGTAGATCAGTTTTCTGAAGGAAAAAAGGGCAGACTGCTCAGGGCAGCTACAACTGCTGCGGCAGGCTTGACGTGCGTCTCATGTGTTTGGGATTCGCTTTACGGCTTGAGGCCATAGCGTTTCAGTCTGACGCCGATCATGTCAGGCGGATCAGCCGCGATTCGAAATCCCAGATCGATCTGAGACCGGTCAGGCTCCAACGCGAAGCGGGAGGTCGTGCGGCCCTGGAAATAAGAGGTCTTGAAGCTTCCTCCTCGCAGGATTCTCTGTTTGCCTTCGGTTGGGCCGGTGGGATTGTCCTCCTCGAGCTCCGGGATGTACTCAGGACTGAAATAATCGTGCACCCATTCCCACACATTACCGGCCATGTTCTGGCATCCGTATTTTGAGGCCGATGACCGGTAACTGCTCACCGGCTTAGCATAGACTGATTCAGCATTTTTCTGTTCGTCAACGGACCAGAAATGACCGGCTCTTTCGGACATCTTGGATCCCCACGGATATTTCCGCTTCTGGCCTTGCTTGAAGCCCGGCCCCCATGATGCAGCGCTTTCCCATTCTGCC
This sequence comes from Planctomycetota bacterium, assembly GCA_030740295.1. The sequence continues at coordinate 3,879 of JASLXP010000527.1, read as the reverse complement.
TCAGTTGGCAGGCGGTAGGTGACGAATTCATCTTTTGCACTTCTCCACTGCGTGTAGGAGTACGCATCAAACCAGTCGACGCTGACTACAGGCAAGTCGGCCTTTCGGCGTCCGACGTTTTTGTCTTCCCACGTGCCGGGCGTGTATGAATTATTCTCCGGTTCTGTTTCGTGGGCGTACGTGCGACCTTCATTTGAACCGGCATCTGCGAGAAACTCGCCATACTCGGCATTGGAGATCTCATACCTGCCTATGTAGTAAGGCCGCAGTTTTACGTGTCGCCGCGGTGTCTCTCTCTGAAACCACTCGGGACTGATAGAATTGCCTCCTTTCATTTTCTGGAGCTTTACCAGTTCAGTTTTCCAATTGCTTACATCAATTCCCATGCGGAATTCATCCGTTGCTTCGATTCTCACCATTCGGCTGTTGAATTTCTCGATGTCCTCATTGAATGCGAGCTCTTCCTGGTACCGCGCCAGAACATCCCCGCCTGCATTTTCAAAGGCTTTCCGGGCAGGTTTCGTTTCACCACACAGAAGAAAGAGGATACCGGCACGGTGCTCGAATTCCGGCCCGCCACCACCGGATGCGAATTCAGCCAGGGTGACAATATCTGAAGGGCGGCTCAGGCGGTCCTTAAGATTCATTTTCTTTCGATTGCGGATATAGGTCATTTCGATCGTGCGATTGTCAAAATCGACTGAGTGCAATTGGGTATCCTGGTTTCGGAACTTGATCATCTGCCCAACCTTTGCTGTCAGATATGTTTTCATCAGGCTGTAGATGCCCGTGCCTTCCTCCACCAGGGCCTGTAGTTCGAAAACGAATTGTTCTGAACCTTTTATATTTCTGATCGAGGCGCGCATTTCCTGGTCTCCCAACGCTTCTTCTGCTGATTGGAAGGCATCAAAAAACTCCCCGGCATCTAACTTCTCCTTGAGTGCCGCTGCTTTGCTCCGAATTTCGCCATCCGCCTTGGTGAAATTCCGAATAGTTGATGTCGCGGAGGAAATGGCTTCTGAAAGCATCCCTGTCTCTGAAGGGGCGAGTTCGGCGAAGCTCTTGAGTGAGATTCTTTGTTTCAGCCGTATGACTTCTGCGAAATTTTCGTTGGCCATCTCTTCCTTGATTTGTGACATCACCGTCCGCATTTCTTCCTGTGCGTTCGTCTTAATACCGGCTTTCAATTCAGCGATTCTTTTTTGAGTGGCGACCGTCAGAATCTGCTCAGGGAACTCATCCCCTTTGGCATAGGCTTCCATGAATTTTTTGTCTTCAAGGAGTTTGTCTACTGCCTCTTCGAGTTTCTTGAATTCCGCATCCGCTTGCTTTTGTCTGGCCTGTTTCGTCCCGTTGACCTTGCTCTCAAATTTCTGCCGATCGGCATCCCCTAGTTTCGAGACATTGAATTTTTCGAGGAGTTCCAGATTGTCTTTGAACTCGTGGGATTGGGAGTCAATTCTTCTTATCAAGTCATTGAGTTTGTTGCTCGCATCCTGCTCCTGTGCCTGCTTTTCCTCGGGTGTCAGGGGCTTGGCCGTCGTGCCCAGAATGCTTGCTTTTCCCTTGTCAGTGGCGACAAGGAAGTAATAGGCTCCGCCGGCTACTGCGATCGCCAGGAGCGCATGGACCAGAATCTTGGAGAGGCTGTATCCCTTTTCATCTTCGCTGTAACGATCTGCACTGATAGTTGTACCCGACATGTCTCAGTTGTCGGGGCGCCCATCATTGGCGACCCCATCGCTGGTGAGGGCAGCACGCCCGGTGCTACAGCGGCGGTGGTCTGGGGATGCTGAGTCTGGATCAGATTCATGCTGCCGAAGTCGAGTGCTGCAGTCTTAGCGGCCTGTTCGGGCGATGCCTGGGGAGCGGACCTGATCGCCTTCTCCGGGTCGACTGCCGTCGTCAGCGTGGCAGGCTGGGGCATTGGAGGTGCCAGAGGGGGCGCTGGCACGGCCGATTCGTTCTGTGGCTGTGCAGCCGATTCCCCGGCGTCGACGGCCTCCGCAGCGGCCCTCAGCTCTTGAGCTGTTTGAATTCGATCTTCCGGCTTTTTCTGAAGGAGCTTCTCGATGAGCGCGCAGAAGCCATCAGACAGATTCTCGGCCTTCGCCTTGAGAGATGGAACTGGATCGTTCAGATGCCTTACGATCACCTGCATCGCGTTCTCGCCATCAAACGGCGCTTCTCCCGCCACCAGGTGATAAATCGACGCGCCGAGCGAATAGAAATCAGCGCGGCCATCAACCTTCTCTGCGCCCGCGGCCTGCTCAGGTGAGAGGTACCGGGGCGTTCCAACGATGGCCCCGCTCTGCGTGATATCTGCGGATACGGATTCTTTGGCCAGACCGAGATCGGCAAGTTTGGAGACCCCGTCCCGGGTCATCATGATGTTGTCAGGCTTGATGTTCCGGTGCACGACGCCATTCTTGTGGGCCTGCTCCAGAGCACTGGCCATTTCTACGATAACGCCCAGCGCAATCTTTTCCGGAAAGCGCCCCTTCCGCTCCAGCATGTCCAGAGTGGTCGCACCATCGACAAGCTCGATGGCCATGTAGTGGTAGCCGCGCTCTTCTCCAGCGGCATAGACCTGGATGATGTTCTGATGATTGAGCCGCGCTGCTGAACGAGCCTCACGGTGAAATCGGTCGACAAATTCCTGATCCGCCGCCAGGCGTGGCGGAAGAATCTTGAGTGCGACATCCCGCTCCAGACTCTTCTGTTTTGCCCTGTAAACAACGCCCATTCCGCCTTCGCCCAGTTTGCCGGTTATTTGGAAATCACCTAAGGCGTTGATCGTCGTTTCTTTTGACTCTTCACTCTCCGGTGGCCGTTCAGGCGCAGGAGCTGCAGGCGGAGGAGTAACGATAGGTGAATCAGCCGGCTTGCCAAGAATGTAGTTCACCTGCTCAACGGTCAGGAAGCCCCTTTCAACAAATACCTGGTACAGGTTCTTGTTCTGTCCGAGCATCTCCGCCTTTGCCGCGGCATCAAGGCATTCCCTTGCCTGATCGTCGGTACAGAGGCTTTTGCGGATTGCTGTCTGAGCAAAAAGGAGATCGTCTTTTGTGGACATTTCCTGCCGCGAAAACGGGTTCTTTGGGTGAGAACGAACTATCTTACATGATTTTGGTTAGTGACCAAAGAGGTGAACTTTCCGCCGATCATGCTTAATGTGAGCCTATGATCTGGCGAAGACACAGACTGGTGCTCGCTGTTTTATCGCTCTCATCCATTTCCTGGACTGAAGAGATATACCTGAGCATTGATGAGACAAGCGGCACAGCCCGAAAAGCCGCATTCGTCTGCACGGGCATACCGTTAGGTCGCGGTGTTGTGAAATCGGCGGATGTGCGGCTGACTTCCCTTCTCGGCAGAGAGCTTCCGGCGTTCATCCGGCCTTTGACTTACTGGCCGGATGGTTCCATCAAATGGCTGCGCATTCAGACGCAGACCTCGCTGGCGGCAAAGGAGAGGAAGAGCCTGATTCTTAAAAACGACCGACCTGCAAATCCAGTCAGTGGACTGTGGAAAGAAGAGTCTGCGGACAATGTGCATCGCGTATCAAATGGTTTGCTGACGATTGAATTCGGTAGCAGTGGGGCTGAGTTTATTCGGTCGATCCGCGTCGACGATAAGTCGGTCATACACGCGAACGGTGAGGCACAGATGGTGTTGGTCACCACGGCAAAAGGGCCTGAGTCAACCGACCATGAAAACTGGTTGCGCGAAGCGGACCCGGACGCAGCAACGGTCACCGCGCATGGGGTCATCGAGGAGCTTTACGTCGAAGAGAAAACACCTTTTCGATATGTGGTGCGATGCGAGGGTGGGATCGTGACTGGCGAAGGTAAACGAAAGTGTTCCTTCATCCTTCGT
>JASLXP010000526.1 GCA_030740295.1 Planctomycetota bacterium | reverse complement strand
TGACAGCGACCGAGGTGCATTCGCTTGCGGTGCCGGCGGTGGTTGGCACGACGATGTGTGGCTTGAGTCTTCCCGGAATGGGCAGTCCCTTTCCCACGGGCTTGTTGATGTAATCGAACAGGTCCGCTGGATGTGATGAATAGAGATTCGCTGCCTTTGCGGTATCGATGCTCGAGCCGCCTCCCACCGACACAAAGCCGTCGAAAGCATCCGACTGCGCCGCGTCGATGGCCTTCTGCCAGGATTCGTCCGTCGGCTCAGAGTGTACCTGATCGAAAAGGGAGTACTGGATACCGGCCCGTTCAATGAAGTCCGTGACCTTCGCGACAAGGCCAATTCCGACGAGATGGGGGTCAGTAATGACCAGGCATTTCTTGACATCGAGACGCTCAAGGTCTGCGCCGACCTCGCTGGTGACGCCCGGCCCGAATTTGAAAGGGACGGATTCGTAAGTGAAAACGTTATCGAATTCTGGCATTGGAGTATCAGTCGGGTTTGCCACCGAATGTCACGTTCAAGCTCTGTGCCGTTCGCCTGCCCTACAGCCTGTTGCGCTTTTTCTTGGAGACCTGCCCACGGATGTTGTCCATCGCCTTCAGCTTCCCGCCTCTCTTTGAATAGCGCACATGAAAGATCTTACCGCGGCGTCGAATGTATGATTCTTTGGGATCCTCGATACGCGGCAGATAGACACCGTTTATGTCGGCGTAGAGGGCCACCTTGAACAGCGTTTTCCCATCCACCTTTGCGTCCGCCGGAAAGATATCCAGCAGGCCGTTATTCACGCACACTTTGTAAGGCCCGTTACGTTTCTTATACCCCACGTAAGAGTGTGAAAACTCTTTGAAGTAGACATCCGCATCAAACGGCCACAGGTCGCCATTTACCTCTTCGAAATACTGGTCACCTATAACACGGATGATCTTGCCGCTGAGGGTGAGTGGGAACTGAGACACGAAATGGTCAGGGCTGTGAGTGAGCAGGAGTTTCTCATGTCCCGCGTTGGAAATGATCTCGTAGTCGGTATGAACGATGGAATTCTTCCCCGCGACGTCATGGACAAGCACGTGGTCTTTATAAAGGCCCATGCCTCGCTTGTATCGATCCATGCTCCACGCTTGCTCGATGAAGTCGTTGATCTCCCCATAGATGATGTGGGCCTTATTGAATTCTTTCTTCGTCCGCTCCAGGTTCTGTGGTCTCACTTCGGTCGCCATCGTCTTCCACAGGGCCGGGTCGTAAACGGTGTCAGAGCTGAAGTAGATATTCTCATCCTCAGTGGTGATTCTGACCGAGGTGGTGGACGGCCCATGCCACGCGGTGGATTTCATGGCCTCGAAAGTGATGCCGGTATTAGGGTCGACATACGGATTCTGATCCTGGGTATAAAAGCGTTTGTCGTTGAACGGATAGTAGCCTTCGGGCTCGACCCAGCGGTCCGTCTTAAAGTCTCTGAAGATCATCCTGGGCCGATTCGCCTCCGGGTGTACCACGACCTTGGCCCGCCTGGAGGAAACGACCTTTCCCCTTTCATCGATGACGCGCCAGACCGTCCCTTCCTCCCCTTCCAGCCTTGTTTTGACGATGCGATACCTGGCTGTAGGGCCGAATATGACCGGTTCGACAAAAGTGGTAAAAGGCACTTCGACGACCATCTTGGAATCCAGGGATAGTGTCCGCTCGAGGCCGGCCCGGGAGGTCTTTACAAACTCTTCGAGAACTGTCTCAGAGGCAATCAGCCGGAGATGCCGTTGCGGCTTGGAAACATAGAACCTGAAGAGGGCCATATCCACGAACCATCGCCGATGATCTTCGTGCGAATGGGTAGCGATGATGCCGTCGAGTTGGTTGATGGTACTGCCGCTGAGCTCAGAAAAAACCGCCGCGCCGCAATCGATCAAGTATGAAGAATCCCCATATGAGATCTTGTAACAGATGCTCTGGCCGAGAGTTGAAAAAGGACCAGAGTCGCCAAGAAATTCGATCCTGACACCCTTGTCAGACTTGAACGGCATTGTCGAAATGTGCGGAGGGGCGGCGGCCAGACCAGGTCACAGTGTGTAATTAAGGGCGGGGATTATAGGGAGCGGGGAGTTTAGCGTCAATGGTGAGGGAGATCCTGAGATCCTGGATGCTGGATACTCGATTCTGGATTCTGGATGCTGGGATTCCTGAATCCAGGATCTTGCATCCTCAATCGAGCGTCGAGCGTCCAGCGTCGAGCATCGAGCATCCAGGATCCGGCATCCAGCATCCAGCATCCAGCATCGAGTATCCAGCAACCAGCATCCAGCATCCAGCATCCAAAATCCCTCATCCCGCATCATATTCGCTTCTAAAATTATCCTGAGTAGAATCACGTCTTGATTGCGGTATTTCGCGCTTACTCGGCCCGCTTCGACATCTGAGGCATCCTCTCCTCGCCAAAGAAATCGAAGCCTAAGTTCAATGAAATGCCCACAACCGGTGATGATCTCACCGGCCCGGTAAGCGTCCCGTCTTCATTTCTTGTCCTGTGGATAAGCAATCCCTTCCGATCCCCCTGAGCCTTGAACAAAATTGCTCCCTTCTTGGGAGTTGCTCTGCTGCTTTTGATCCCCTCTCTGTCCGCTGAGGCTGAAACCGGCCAGCCCGGCACCTCGATTAAAAGCGTCCGCTTCGATGGCAATTCCCTCCTCAATGACGAACAGATCGAGCTGGCTATTGCCGGTCAATTGACGTGGCCGATTCCGGACGCGGGTCTGACGGTCCAGGCGATCCAGTTGCGGAAAGTGCTGTCCGCCATTCTCAAGCTTTACAACGACACGGGCTATGACGGCATTGCGGTTTATGTCGATCCCTCGAATATCGAATCGGCGAACCCGCTACGGTTCACCGATGGCGAAGTCATCATCCGCATCACCGAAGGGCGGGTGGGCAAGGTCAGTTTTCTTTTTCGGCAAAACAGGAAGTCGCTTTTCAGGGGGCGTTCACCGGCGGAGCCGGCAGAAGTATCCAGGCACCTGTGGAACGACCTGTTCGCCGGGATTCAGGGCGGGCCGCTTCGGCGGAAGGAACTCGACCGGCGTATACAGATCCTCGAGCGCCATCCGGGCCGATCGGTCGCCGCGGTGGTTAAGCCACCGAAGCAGGCGGAAGCGGCGGAGGATGGACTGAGTGGTGAAGTGGATGTGGAGATGCGGGTCGTCGATCCTGACCCACGCACGGTTTATCTGGCGGTCAGTCGGACTGGACTCGATCGGGATGCCGGAGAGTCGTTCAGCCTTGGGATGCTGCATAATAATCTGCTGGGACGTGACGATCGTCTTACGATGACCGTCGGCGGGCCCCTGAGCGGGCAGGTATGGGACAACTTCAACATTTACACGAGCTACGATCAGCCGCTCTGGGATCTGCATTGGCGCAATCGAACTTACGGCACTTACAACCAGTTCGAGACGACAGACGTGCTCGGGCCAGACACTGCCTTTATCGGTGAAGGCTTCCTGGTGGGTAACGATATCTCGTGGGCTCTGATTCAGAAGGATTATTGGTCAGTGGATATTTTTGCGGGGGTGGTCTACCAGGATTCGAAGGTCGACAGCCCCTTCGGAAATGATACGGAGCTTGGGCTATTTGATACCAAGATCGGGGCAGCGCTCGGGATGAGCCGGGGCATCTGGAACGGCTCGGTGAGTATGGAGCTTCATTACGATCTGACCGATGTGTTCAGCCTGAGCAGCCAGACCGATTTTGACAACAACCGGCTCGGAGCGTCGCCCGGGTTCTGGACAATACGATGGAATGGAAATCAGCGCTGGCGGATCAATGAATGGCTCAGTTTTTCTCAGACGTTTCGTGCCCAGTATGCCAATGAACGTCTTCCCGGCGCGAGGCAGCTAGCATTTGGCGGGGACAGCACGGTTCGCGGCTACGAAAACTCTGAAGTCCGCGGCGACACCGGCGTCTATGTGATATCCGAGCCGCGAGTGAAGATGAATGTGTTATTCCCGGTTCTGGATGCTGTTCCACTCTCCATCGAGTGGGTTCCCGTGGCCCTGGATCTGGGCATTTCCAACATCGTTGCCCCCTTTACAGGGGAGGACTCATCGACGACGATACTTGGCCTCGGTCTGGGTGCCAGGCTCTACTTCAGAAAATACCTCTCCGGGCGTGTTTTCTGGGGATACGCGTTGCGAGATGCCGGGGCCGGCCGCACGACAGAACGCGGGGACACAAACATCTATTTTCAGGTTTCTTTACGTTATTAAGAGGTGTGAAGTAATGGGACGACGTTCCAGTCATTGTGGTCTTGGCGCACCGCGACAAGCCAGATCCTATGAGCCGGCTCTCCGAATCTTCCTTTCCTTCCTGGCCCTGTTTGTTGGCATGCCTCCACAGGTCTGGGCATCGCCTTCCGGACCGCAGGTGGTCCATGGGCAGGTGCAGTTCCAGCAGATCGGATTGGAGACCCGGATCACCGTCGACAACGTCACCAGCTCTGACCTCGCCAATGTCTCCGGGACAGTTTTTCTCCTCGCCGGTGGGAACGGCTCGGTCACCTTCTCCGGCTCGCCCTCTTCATTCCCCACGCTCGATGCTGCCGGCGAAGACGGGGTCAACGTGAACGCGAACGTTTCCACGACCACGGGCAACCTGCTGCTCGAGGGCGATGCCGATCTCTCAGCAAGCCCCAACAACGACGTGGATGTCGCGGCCGGCGTCTCTCTGAATGCCGGCGCGACTTTGATTCTCCGTGCAACGGGTGGAATCAACGCCGCCGGCGCGGTCAACCTGAACGCCAACGAAGGGCTGAATCTGGACAACGCGCTCACCGCCACCGGCGCGGTCAACATCGATGCCGACCTGAACAACGATGACGGCGGCACGGTCAATCTTCCCCCGAGCGGAAATATTACGACGAACAACAACGCACTGAATATCACGGCCGCAGACATCACCATCGCGGCCAGTGTGGATGCAGGATCCGGCAACATCACCATCGCGCCTTCGGTGGTGAATACCTCGATCGCCTTCGGTGACAACGCAATCGGAAACCTTGGGCTCGGCACGAGCGAGGTACAGTTCCTCAACTCTTCCGGGCTCGTCACCATCGGTGTCGCCGGCGGCAATGGCGACCTCAACGTGCAGACCATCGATCTCAGTGGAGAGTCCTTCGATCTCACGCTGCTGGCCGGCGATGTGAAATTCGGCGACCCCGGCCAGACGGGCTCCGCCAACACCGGCGAGCTGACCATGCCGAACGCGTCCACGCTCAGGATCATCTCATCCGGCGCGATCATCGATGCGAACGACAATATCGGCGCGAACGGCAACCACAGAGATATAAATTTCTCCGGAGGCGCCGGCACGCTGCTCATGCAAGCCCAGAACAGCATCGGCGATCCAGGCGATTCCAGCGGGGCGGGTATTTTCTTCCTCGAAGCCTCCGCCAGCAGCCTGGCCGCGAGCAGTGCTAACGGGGACATCCGTATCTCCAATTTTGACACCAATGTGGCCATCACTGCTATTGACTCCACAAACGGCATCTCCACCAACGGCGGCAATATCAGCCTGCAGGTAGGTGGCTCAGTTTCTTTCGGGCTGGAGCTTGCCATCCCGACGAATCTCGGGATCGATACCATTCGATCCGCCGGTGGAAACGTGCTCTTGAATTCCGGTGATATCATCATCAACACCGGAGGCGGCAGTAACGCGGTCAATTCTGCAAATGGGGACGTCTTCTTCGGGCCGACCCGAAGCATGACGCTCGGCGCAACCGTGGCGAGTACTTACAGCATTGATGACGCAGAGCTTGATGTGGTCGACCCGGGCACGGGGCCGGTCAATCTGGGCAACCAGTTCAACATCGCGATTTCCGTCGCGGGCAATCTCAGCCCGGCAAACATTGACACCCTCTTCATAAATGGACAGCAGGGGCTGGACAGCACCAACACGGCGAACACCATCTCCGCGACCAACGTCGCCATCTTCGTGCACAACAGCATCGGATCTACGAACGCCATCCGTGTCGATGCTGACAACCTGGCCGCGGTTTCCAATGTCACGGGAGACATTGCGATTGAAGATGTGGATGACGTTACCATTGCCAATGTTGTGGTAACCACTGGCTCGACCATTCCCGGACTCCAGTCGACCGCCAGCGACATTACCGTGACCTCCAACGGCACCATGACCATTGCGGCCCAGGCAGTGGCGCATTCGAATGGAAACCTCACGCTCACCGCGGCCAACGGCGATATCGCGCTGAACCAAGATATCGGCAGCGATTCCGGCACCTTTAACGGCAACGTGGATGGCAACGGCACGGGCACCGTCCATCTGGATGCACAGAGCGGCGCAATCACCACTGACGGCTCGAGTGCAATCAAAACTGCCGGCACGACAATCCTTCAATCCGCTACCGGCATCGGCTCTTCAGCGAACCCGATTGATACGAGCACCAATACCATTGCTGCTACTTCCGGGGACGACGCCTTCATCAATGAATCCGATGCCGTCACCATCGGCTCGAGCGGCGGAGTCATCGGGCTGACTACGGCAGGCAGCAACGGCGAAATACGATTGACTGCCGGCGGCAGCATCGTTGTCTCCAATCCTGTATCCGCACACGGCACCGGAAACGTCACCCTTGCGGCCGGCGGCGCGGGCAGTGACCTCACCGTCAACGCGAACGTCGATACGGCCGGCGGCGATGTCAGCCTGAAATCCGGCACGGGCAACTCCGCGCTCATGACGATCAGCAGCAATGTGAATTCCGGTGGCGGCAACATCGTTCTGCGCGCAGATACCGCAGATGTTTCGGCCACGGTTGAAGCGGGCAACGGAGAGATCTTGTTCTCTACCGCCACTCAAGACGGCACGCGAGTCATTGACCTCGGCACGGATTTCGTCACCACCCTCAGCCTCAATGATTCCGAGCTTGACCGACTGAACACAAACAGCCTGCTGACCATCGGCGATACGAATACGGACGACGTGCAAATCTGGAGCAGCATCAATCCGAACAACGCGGCCAACACCACCCTCATTTCCGGCGATCAGATAGAAGGCAACAGCAGCGGCTCGACCCTCCAGGCCGGCGGCATCCTCACCCTGGATGCGGAGAACGGGATCTTGGGCCTCAGCGGCACTGGGAATCAAAGCCTTGCCATTGATGCGGAAACACTCGCCGCACGCAGCCGGAGCGATGCCAGTGTCAAAATTACCGAAGCGAATAATGTGACCATCGCGTCTTCCAATGGCGCCACCTCGGCCTTCAACGGCATCGAGGGCGGCAACGTGGATTTCGAAGCCACTAACACGATCACCATCAGTGTCGGGATAGCCACCAATGGAGACCTGCTGCTGAGCGCCGGAGATGACATTGCAGGCGGTACGAACGACATCGATGCCGAAGGCTCGGTGACCATCACCGGAGACAATATCACCATCGGAAGCATCACCAGTGAGGGTGGGGTTAATGTCACCGCGACCGGTACGCTCACCATGTCAAGCACGCTGGATGGCGGGGGCAACGATGTCGGGATCACCGCCGGCAGTTTCTCTGCCCTGGTGGACGGTCTCCTGGTGACGGATGCGAATGCGGTGACCTTCAATACGAGCTCAATCTCAATCAATGGGGGTGACTTCAATATCGACAATGTTGCGGGCCGGGTGGATATCCAGGGCACGACCTCCATCAATGTGGCCGGTAACAACAGCTTCATCGCATCTACCAGAGGCTCTGTCCTCGACCTTAACAACGCGGACATCCTGGCCCGCAATATCCAGTTGCTGGCGACCTCTGGTGAGGTGACGATGTCCGGCGGGCAGTTGGCGGTGAGTCAGGATGGTGGGCAGGTCAACATCCAGCAAAGCGTGGGTCTGAGTATCAGCGAATCGAGTATTGTCCTTGGTGGCGACACGTCCTTCATGGACCTGAACGTCTTTTCCAACAGCTTTGTCAGTTTCTTTGCCGGCCTGCGTCTCTCTAACGCGCTGCACCTCAATTCGGTCTCCGCTGTTGGAAGCTCATCCGGTGTCTTCGTTGATGGTGTCTTGCTGGCAGACAATGCGATCAATCTCACTTCTTCATCCGGATTCATTAGTGCAGGCGTAAATCCCATCATCGCCGGCGGTCTGCTGACGATTTCTGCCCTCGGCAGTTCGGGCAGTAATATTCATGCAGGCACTGTTTCCGGCGTTGGTGTTAATCTGACAGCGGGAGAAACGATCACTCTGGCGCGCACCATCGATGCGAACGGCGGCAATGTAAATATCTCCGCTACCACTTTGCGCGGCCGGAACGGCCTGGAGATTCGAGACGCGAGCGGAGTATCGATTGGAGCTCAGGTTCAGCTTGATTCGGGCATCTTCACCATCAACGGCGTAAATCAGAACGCCAATACCGCGATCAGAGTGACTGGCGCCAGAACGCCTGCCCTTGAAACGATTGAGAGCGTTCCAACCATTCTGGAAATTCAGACCATTCGGAGCATTCGAGTGGTGGACGAAGTCACCCGCATCTTCGAGGCGAACAGGATCGTCAATGACATCCAGGCGCTGAACAGCCTGGCCGAAACACTCGAGTCATCGCCCGATTCCTTCGGTAGTTTGCTGAAGACGAACCACTGGCTGCGAGAGGCCCAATCCGTGATCGATTACACCCGTGAGATGCTGCGAAATGCAGGCAAAGAACCGAGTATCGCCGGTGAGATTTTCATTCAGCTCTACTGTTCGGATCTGGTCGAGACACACCCCAAGACCTTTGAGCTTCTGAAGGGTCTTGCCGATTCTGAGGACGAGGAGTAAAAAGCGTAGTACGTAATACGTAATACGTAATGAGTAATAAGTAAGCCTTTTGATGGTGTCTTTCGCGGATGGACAAGATCGCTCTCTCCTGATCTGCGACGACGCCAAACGCCACGACCTTACTCCTTACTCATTATTCATTACTCCTTATTCATTAACGCCTTTTCACGGAGAGATTAACTTGGAGCAGAGCATCGCTTCCAAACTAGGTCGAATCTTCCTAAGTTTCCTTTCCCTGTTTATCGGGCTGCCGCCGCAGGTATGGGCAGGGCCGGCGAACCCGCAGGTGGTTAACGGCCAGGTGCAGTTCAATTTTCAGGGGCAGCACTACAAGATCACCGCGAGTGACCGGTCGATCATCAACTACAGCGGTTTTGATATCGCGGCGGATGAGACCGTGCAGTTCATTCAGCCCCGTTCGGATGCCTGGGTGCTCAACAGAGTGCTGTCCTCCAATCCAACGGAGATTTACGGCCGCCTGCTCGCAAACGGGCGGGTGGCGCTGGTGAATCCTGCGGGCATTTATTTCGGCCCCAACGCGGTCGTCGATGTGAACCGTTTTCTTGCAGCCGCGATGCAAATTTCGGATGAAAGTTTTCTCGGCAACGACTGGGATTTCAATTCCGGCGACGGAGCGGTCGTCAACGACGGCGAAATCCGGGCGGAGCGGACCTTCCTTCTCGGACGCCAGGTTTTCAACAACGGCTCCATCATCGCAGATGACGGTGTTGTCATGATTGCCGCGAAAGAGAGTGTGCTGCTCCGG
>JASLXP010000525.1 GCA_030740295.1 Planctomycetota bacterium | reverse complement strand
TTTCTCAGTTCTTAATAAAACTGGCGAATCAACGCTGTGTCACTTTCGGCGATCTGATCAGATCATGATTTTCTGGGCTGACAGGCTGGCAGCCTGTCGCCACGCCAGTCAAGGCGTCTGATCCTCGAGAAATGCGGGCTTAGCCACAAGCTGCGGCCATGGCAGCCCGTGGCTGCGTCCGCGAGTCATCACTTTTCACCTGACGTTCGTAGTGCACGCTTTAGCGTGTTTCCGGCGGCGAGAGAATCTGGCAGCAGGCTGTGGCAACGGTGTTCGTTCTGAAATGTGTGGCCAACGCTGCCGGCAATCCACCGGGTTGAAGATGCAATCGCCCGGCGTATGATCCCCGCCCTTCCATGGGGACGTAGCTCAGCTGGGAGAGCGCTGCGTTCGCAATGCAGAGGTCGGGAGTTCGAATCTCCTCGTCTCCATATGAACAGCCGTTTCAAAGTTTGAAGCGGCTGTTTTTTTGTGAGTCTCATGGGGACACAGGCGTCATCGGTTCCGGAGGTGACCTTGAATCGCAGTGCCTTTGGTGCAACGTTCCATGCTGTGGGTTGAGTATTGCGGGTCACGATTCAGAATTGCCTGTGCACATCACACAGAAGCGCCATGGACAATTCAGAAATTGCGGACAAGCTGACCGAGCTCGCCAATCTGCTTGACATATCCGGCGAGAATCCTTTCCGGGTGCGTTCGTATCGGTGGGCTGTTCGGGCCATCGAGTCGTCGACGCTGGTGTTCGAGCAGATGGTGCGGAACGGGCAACGGCTCACGAATGTCGACGGGATCGGCAAGAGCATCGCAGACAAGATGGTGGAGATCGTGCGAACGGGCACGTGTGCCGCGCTTGAAGAAGCCAGGCAGGCCGTCAATCCCAACGTGATTGAACTTCTGAGACTCGAGGGACTCGGGCCCAAGAAGGTAAAGAAGCTTCATGAGGAGTTGGAGATAGAAACCGTCGACGAGCTCGAGGCAGCGATCCTTGATGGCCGGCTCAAAGATGTGGCCGGTTTCGGTGGCACGATGTCAGAGAAACTGACGAAGGCGATCGCTCACTTTCGGACGGGCATCGGGCGCTTCCGGCTCGATTCGGCGCTGGAGATTGGCGAAACGATTCTCGATTATCTCAGCGAGGTGCCGGGCATCGAGCGGATGGAACTTGCCGGCAGTCTTCGCAGACGAAAGGAATCGGTCGGAGATCTGGACATCCTCGTCATCTGCGAGGACAGCGATGCGGTCATCGGCCACTTCCTGTCCTATTGGGAAGTCGATCAGGTATTGACGAAGAGCAGCTCGAGGGCTTCGGTACGGCTGGATTTCGGCATCCAGGTGGATTGCCTGGTCGTGCCCAGAGAAAGCTTCGGTGCGGCGATGCATTACTTCACCGGATCACAGTCCCACAACATCGCGGTCAGGGCCCGCTCGCACTGGCCGGAGTATCACATATCCATCAACGAGATGGGCGTGCATCATCGTGACACGGGGGATTTCATTTGCGGAGCTACCGAGGCCGAAGT
>JASLXP010000524.1 GCA_030740295.1 Planctomycetota bacterium | reverse complement strand
GGAACCAGGTCCTTCCGCTCTTCCCTCCCATGTCGCTGAGAATGCGCCCGGCAAACCCCGGATGCTGGATGGTCGCCTGGCACTTCAGCGTCACGGTCCTGGCTGTGGGGACGACCATGCCGACTTCGCCGGGCATGAACCAGCGCACGCCGAGTTGCTCAAGCAGTTCGTAAGCGGCAAACAGGGTCCCCTCCGGGGAGAGCCCAGCCAGCAGGACGCCCTCAGGCGTGACGCGCAGGAGGAAAGAAGCGGGGTCGTCGCCGTCCGCCTTGATGAGGTCCGCGGACTTGGGAGCGAAAGAGAGACCCACCTTGATCGGCATTGCGTCCCCGAGCGGCTCTTTACCCGTCCGTATCGGGACCTCGGCGCCGGACATCTGTTTCAGATGGTCCGCCAGCTCCTGAGCGGCCAACTGCTCGTCTTTGGCCGGCTGTTCGGGCAGGACGATGGCCACCCGTGCGGCGCCTTTTTCGACGAGTGATACCTCGGCGGCTTCGGCTGCCACCGGTGATAGGCTCATGGCAATTGCGATCGCAACAGCCGTGCAGAAACAGAAAAGGCGCTTCCAGGGCCGAGCTGACAGATTCGTTCGTAAAAGGGGGCAGTCACATATCAGCCCGGGGCAACGCCCTGGGTTTGGAGAGATGCTTTGGCATGAGCCCTGAAAGGGCGAAACAGAGGGTTGTGATACATTCATTTGTGACGCCCTTACAGGGCTAAAACTGCATTTCATATCTATTCCCAAGGCGTTGCCCTGGGCTGGTGTGTCTTGGCCTTTCAGGCCGGAAATCGGCTGAACTCGACGTTTTACGAGGGAATCTGACATCATGCATATCCTTTCACGGGGCTTCTCCCCCCATCAACTGTCGATCTGGCTTCGGCCAGGCTGTAGACGATTAATATTAGCGCGTCGGTGATGGGTGGAAATTTGGGTGACTAACAGGCGTTCTTCGATCCCCTTCAGCGTTAGCCGCGCACCGCACGTTCGATTTCCTTGATACTCGGTTCCTTACCAGGGCAAGTTTTGCGCATGAACTTCAAGACGCGTTCTTGGAGTGCGTCCTGATCCACATCCCGGAGTCGGTCGCTGAAGAACTCCAGCGTTTCCTGCTGGGCCACGGCCGCGGCAATATTGGCGTTGATGTAGCCGTTCAAGGAGACGCCTTGCGCTTTGGCTAACTGCTGAGCCTTCTGTTTCAAATCGTCACGCATGCGAAGCGATAAGGTTGCCATGGTCTTTCTCCTTACTGGTAGCGGGCGAGGAATTCCTGGGGTGTCATTACGGTCCAGCCATGCTGGCCTAATTCCGGGAATCGGAAGTCTCTCACGTTATAAGTCACAATCACGGCCGCGGCGTGAATCGCAGCTTCCACAAACTTGTTGTCTGACTCGTCCAGCAAATTAGGCCGCCACGAAAAACGCAACTGCACCTTGTGAGATAGCGAAACCAGAGCGTTAACCAGTTCTTCGGATTGGCGGCGACTGAGACCAGTTAATGCTCGAACGGTCGGTCGTGTGAGGACATCCAGATACTCAAGCACAATCGGTTCGGTCAAGACGATCGGGAGCGTCTCTTCAAGCACGCCCGATAACAACTGGTACGCCAAGCTGGTCTCGTGCCGGCAAGCTCCGGCCACCAGCACGTTCGTATCCATAACAATCGGCGGACCGCAGTACGAATCCTCCACGGGTAACTCCAGGAACTGAAACAGTTATGATACCACATTGTGCTACAATTCTGGGCTCCTGCAAGGGCTTCATGATTGGGATGAGATTCTGGGGCCAGATCGGTTCTTGTTTTTCATCGTTCAAATTTGACTGCACGATGTGCGATGAGGAAGGGGAAGATTTGACGAAACCCATTTGGAGCCGCCAGCGCCGTCCGCGATGACGTGTGACTCCTCGACTTCGCCTTTCACTCTCGCCCTAATCGTGACGCGCAGGCCCTTCTTGACGCGCAGCTTCTGCGAAGGTCCGCCTCCATACCACACCTTCACACGGCGCTGGCCGAAGCAGGCATGCGGCTCAAGAGTAAAGAGGGGCATATCCGTGTCTGTCGGTTGGAATTTTCATTCGCATCTTCAGGCCATCTTCCTCCGTGTCCTCCATCGCAAAATCCCCAATGTAACCCAGCTAGAACTACGTGCTCAGGAGAAACCGACGCCGATCCATCACAAAACGGAGGGGACGCCCATCCTGGAAGCGCTGCAGGTTGTCCAGGCAGACATTGTGCAATGGCAGAAGTTTCGTAGGCGCCTGTCCGTTGTCCGGCCAGTCGCGAGCGATAGCGTGTCCGGTCAAGATAAGGTTCTCCCAGGCGCGTGCGGGATGCTCTGGCGGCACGTCGTCTGAGCCGGCCAACACATCGAGCGCCGCTCGGAGGCGGCCAGTGCGCAGTTCAGCGAAGAGGGCTTCCTGGTCAACGACATCCCCTCGTGCGGTGTTCACGAGCACTCCGTGTCGGGGCATGAGTGCGAGGAGTTCCGCGGTCACACTTCCTCGCGTGGTGTCGTTCAGGCCGACATGGATCGCCACCGCCTCGGATCGGCTGAACAGTTCCTCAAGGCTGTCGACCCTTGTGACATGTCGCGGGAACTCCTTGACGTGAGGGTCGTAGGCCCGAAGCACAGAGCCGAACGGCTCGAGCAGCTTGGCAAAGCGCCGACCAGTGACGCCGAGGCCGTAAATGCCAACATTCAGGCCGAACAGGGAGCCGCCGTATCGGCTCTCGTCCAGGGCCCACCCACCATTCCGCATCGAGAGAATCTGAGTGTGGAGGTCCTTCAGCGCTGCGAGCAACAGGCAAACAGCGCCTTCAGCGATAAGGGGAGCAGGCGCATCGCCCCAATTCGTAATGGGGAGCCATCCCTCGACATGCGCCAAAGAGACGAAATTCCGTACTGAACCTGTCAGGTTGCACAGATATCGCACTCGCCCCGGATTGCCGACCAGATCCTCCGGCATGATTACCGTCCCGTGTGACCCGAGGATGACGTCCGCCTGCTGCAGCCGGGCGAGCAGATCATCTTCCGGAAGACTGGCGCCTTGTTCTAACAGCTCGAACTCACCCAGATCGGCCAGCGCCCGACGGAATAGCTCCGACCACAAGATCGGGTCAGCCTGGTTACGTGCGACATGGAGCAGCCTCATGCCCAATTCTCCCTCAGGAACGCCAGATCATCCACAGCGGCTTCGAACAGTGTCTCTTGGTTTTCCGGCGGCGTGCCGACGCCCGCAGTGAACTCCACGGTGGACGTGCCCGAGAATCCCAGATCATCCAGCATGACCAAGCGTTCGCGGACAAAGCCGGGCCTTTCTCTCAGCCGGCACAGTCGCCCGTTCTCATCCCCCAACTGGCAATGCAGGTGGGCTATGCGGTCCCCTAGATGCCGGAACCAGAGTTCCAGGTCCGGCACGGAAAACGGATGCACGATCACCCCGACCTCGGGCCTATCCGCCAGGACTCGCGCTGCTGTTTCAGGGTCCTCGATGGCCGTCCCCGAATGGCACTCGCACAGGAGTCGCGCCTCCGGCATATCCGCTTGCCACGATTGGGCGTTGGAAAGTTCGGCCTCCAGACGGCTGCCGTCCGCGCCTACGTTAAACTTCACGCCAATGGCTTTCAGCTCCCGGACTGTTTCAGATATCCGTTGGCGCCGTTCGCTGTCAGCGTCGTCCAATCTGGCATAGCTGTTGAACGCCGTGACCGGCAGGCAGGAGTGGCGCAACGCATCGGCCTCCTCTTCCGGAACCATCATCGCGTGATTCTCCCACAGCTCGATCCCGTCAAATCTGGCATCCCGGATGCGTTCCAGCCAGTCACTGACGCGGTAGGTGGGAACGCGGTCCGCTGCCCAGCGGTTCGGCTCGATCACTATGGTGCCGAACAGAATTGTCCTGTGATCGGACATAATCTTCTCCCGTCATTGAATGAGAGGAACAAAATACTTGCGCCTCGCGACATCCTGAATGCAAGAAACCATAGATGCTGAGCAGTAAACAGGTACAAAGTCTGGGGCTGTTTCTCCACGTCCTGCAAGCGAGGAAATCCAAGTGTACGGAAAAGGCGAGGCGCTCCAATGGCCAGTTTCATTCCCCTCAATCCCCAGCTACGCCTGCGGTTTTGCTCAATCGGAACGACTACTGTTCGCGTCCCCCCTTGATCTGAACCGTAACCGTTTGGCTGCCATCCTTCAGAAATCGTGTCGACGCCGTGATTGACCATTGCTTCGCTGTTTCGTTGACGGGGACGATCAACTCCCGGTTGAATTCGCCGTTCGTCACTACCACATGCTCGGTCCGCAATTGCGAGCCGGTCGCGCCACGAATCCCTAATTCAATGGGAATGACACCGGGGACAAGCTCTCCGGCGCCGTCTTTCAGACGGATTGTCACGGGGGCCGAGCCGCCGGTCTTCACGGACTTGGGCGCGGTCAGCTCCAACTGTGCGATCGGTCTTGGGAGAAACATCAGGAGCGTGCCGCCGAGTCGAGGCATGACGATCGGCAGTTCGCGTCGATTCTCCGTCTTTCCCACTGGTACCGGTTGCCCCGTTAGCACGTCGTAGACAACGCTATCGTCCGCGCCGACCGCGATCTTCGTACGGTAGATGCCGGCGTTGAAATTCATCTTCTTCTCATAGGCCAGGTACTCTTCGCGGGTCAGCTTCTCTTCGCCCGGCCAGCCCAGCTTACTGCGCCGAAGCATCCGGTACTCGGGAAGCTCAGTGATGTTCACGGCCCATGCGTATCGGGCGCCACCGGCCTCGAAGGCCCGCAGACGATGTTCGCGCAGACTGAGGTGCGAGATGGTGCTGTGACCTTCCACGAAAGATGCGCCGGCGCCGGCAAAGAAGGAGGGGACTTCCCCGAGATCGTCATCCCACATGTGGTTTACGGAGATGCGATTGTGGAGCCACGGGTGATATACGTAGTTGCCATGGTCCATGACAAGCGGCGCGCCCTTGCCCCAGAGTACGAAGTGCCCGGTGCTCATGTCCATGTGGGAGTAGGTCTTGCTTCCCGTTTTTGACTTCGGCCAGTGCGATTTCTACGGCATCGTCCGAGCCCCACGTCCGGCCGCCGGTAACGCCTTTTGCCGGATCGACGTCGTTCACGAACGCGACGTAGAGGTGATCGTTATCCACTTCGATCCACGCCACACTCGGGTATTTGACCCTCTTTCCGTCTGTTCCCCACTGGAGATGTGCCGGGTCGTGCTTTGGCATTATTTCGC
>JASLXP010000523.1 GCA_030740295.1 Planctomycetota bacterium | reverse complement strand
ATGTGATCGCCGTAGCTCAGAGTGATGGCTCTGTTGACCTGATCACTGTTCAGATAGGTTCCGTTGCGGCTGCCCAGATCGAGCACGCGAAACTTATCTTCGGTGATCTCGATGCAGAAGTGCTGGCGTGATGCGAGGGTGTCTTCAAAGAGAACGTGGCAGCTGTTGTCTCGGCCGAAGAGAACTCGTTCCTCCTCTTTGAGTTGGACAGCTTTTCCTTTCTCTTTTCCTTTTTCGATAACGATGCTGGGCACTGAGTCTACCTTCCTGGTGACAGTTAAATCTAGCCGAGCGCTCCAGAGGGGGCGATCTGGTCACGCAACCGGAAGGCCAAACTTAAAGCGAAGTCGCAAATCGCAAAACATCGCACAAGGGTTTCTCTAATATGTTTTAGTCAAAAGGATTAGGCGTAGCGGCGGACCTCATGCGATTAGCTGCTAACACGTGACGGATCACTTCACCCGGGTAATTCTTCAATAGAATTGTTTAATTTCATGACTTCTTTGCGAAGTGCGCAGGCCCTGAATTTGACTTGCTCGCCTGGAGTGCCCTCTCATCCTGGCAAGCTGCTCCGGGACGAATTTGAGCCTCAGAGTGGCCGGCGGCAGACGTTAACCACCTTTGAGCCAGATTCTTGTGAGCATGTTGCGTTGCGTAAGACTTTGCCGCCAATACAATCCTGCCGCTGATTTGACGAGGGAGAAAACAGACCAGTTTCAGGCGCACTGCTCAGGCGGTCAGCGCCAGGAAAAACAGCCATGAGGCACCTGATAACATCCAGTTTGCTGCGTGATTCTGTCAGCGTTCTCGAGCCCAGCACGCCGATCAGCCTCGATATCAAGAGCACGGTCGCGGACGCCATCCATGTGATGAAGGAACACCGCATCGGGTGTGTCCTGATCATCGACGACGCTGAGCTGGTGGGCATTTTCTCCGAACGGGACATTCTCACCAAGGCCCTTGGAAGAGGAATGGACCACAGCCAAACGCAGATAGTGGACGTAATGACCGGAGAACCGGAGTGCCTCCATTACGAAGATTCAGTCGGATTTGCCCTCAATAAGATGAGCGTGGGCAGCTTCCGTCATATTCCTTTGGTCGACACCGAAAACCGACCTGTAGGTCTGATTTCGGCGAAAGATATTTTCAGGTACCTCGTTTCCTGAGCCGATTCACATTCGAAAGACAGGCACTATGCCAGACCAAATCCCTGCCCTGGATGAAGTTGGCCTCGATGAAGGCCGAGATGCTGAAATCGAACGCGAATTAGGCGAAGATGCGGTCCAGGTACCGATTTTGGAGCTCGATCTGCCCATTCCGCTGTGCATTGTGAAAGAGGCGACAGTGCTCCAGGCCATTAATCAGATGGCCAAGCTCAAAGTTGGCTCGGCATTGATTATGGATGGCGATGAGATTGCCGGAATCGTCACTGAGCGGGATTTTCTGATGAAGGTCTCGGAAGCTGAGGGCCTTGATGAGATGCAGATCACTGAAGTGATGACGCCGACCCCAAAAACTCTTTCGATGAACGACATGGTTGCGGACGCCATGGAGCTGATGAACTCCGGCGGCTACCGGCGCGTTCCGGTGGTGGATGATACAGGAAAGCCGGTGGGCATTTTCTCCATCCGGCGCCTCATCGATCGCCTGGTCGAGTATTTCCCAGAAGAGGTGGTCAATCTGCCCCCCAGCCCTGTCAGAAGCCAGAACTCCAGGGAAGGAGCTTGACCGACCGTCACAGAAGAGCCATCAATGGAAAAGAGTGTTCAGGATCTTGAAGCAGTAACCATACGATTCGCTGGTGATTCCGGGGATGGAATGCAGACATCTGGTGCACAGTTCACCAACGTCTCAGCGCTGATGGGCAACGACCTTGGGACACTGCCCGATTACCCGGCCGAAATTCGCGCCCCTGCCGGCTCGCTGGCCGGGGTTTCCGGTTTCCAGTTGCACGTCAGCAGCCACGAGATTTTTACTCCCGGCGAAGATTGCGACGCGCTCGTCGCCATGAACCCGGCCGCGCTGAACGTGAACCTGGGAATGCTCAAGCCGAACGGCGTTCTCATTATCAATACCGACAACTTCAAGCCACGTAACCTGGCGATGGCCGGTTACGAAGAGAACCCGCTGGAAAACGGCTCCCTCGATGCCTACCAGGTCTATGAAGTCGAGATGTCGCGTCTGACAAGAGACGCCGTTGCTGAGCTTGGCCTATCCAACAAAAATGCGGAACGCTGCAAAAACTTCTTCGCACTGGGCATGACATTCTGGCTGTACCAACGCGAGATACAGCCGTCGATCGACTACATCAATGACAAATTCGGCAAAAAGCCGGATGTCGCCAGGGCCAACATCCTCGCCCTCGAAGCCGGACGAAACTTCTGCGAAAACACCGAGCTCTTTAACACTTCATACAAAATCCCACCTGCCAAACTCAGACCGGGCAGGTACCGCAACATCACCGGCAACACCGCCATCGTACTCGGCATGGTCGCCGCCAGTCAGAAGTCCGGCCTGAATCTGTTCCTCGGCAGCTATCCGATCACTCCGGCCAGCGACATCCTGCATGTCGCCTCACGCTATAAGAATTTTGGCGTTCGCACGGTTCAGGCTGAAGACGAGATCGCCGCCGTTTCCATGGCCATCGGCGCGGCTTACGGCGGTTCGCTGGCGTTCACGGCCACGAGCGGGCCGGGCCTTGCGCTCAAGACCGAGGCCATCGGATTGGCCCTCATCGCTGAGCTCCCCCTGGTCGTGTTTGATATTCAACGTGCAGGCCCCAGCACAGGGCTGCCCACCAAGACCGAACAGACGGATCTCCTGTTTGCGTATTACGGCCGTCCCGGTGAATCCTCTATTCCAATCCTGGCTCCGCGCCAGTCATCAGACTGCTTTGACATCGCTTATGAGGCTTCTCGCATCGCGGTCAAATTCATGACGCCGGTACTTGTTCTGTCGGATCTTTACCTCGCTTTTGGCGCAGAGCCATGGTTGATTCCTTCATCCGAAGATCTGCCGCCGTTCGATGTGAGTTTCCATGTCGATCCCGAAGGTTTCCAGCCCTATCAACGCGATCCGGAGACGCTCGCCAGGCCGTGGGCCGTTCCTGGCACGAAAGGTCTTCAGCACAGGATCGGGGGACTCGAAAAGGAAGACGGCACGGGCAACGTCACCTACAACCCCGATAACCATCACAAAATGTGCGAGTTGAGGACGGAGAAGGTCAGACGGATCCAGCAGGAAATCCCGACCACGCAAATCGACGGCCCGAAAAAGGGCAAGTTGCTCGTTCTAGGCTGGGGGAGCACCTACGGCGCCATCAGAACGGCCGTCAAGAGAAAGCAGGATGAGGGCAGATCGGTATCCCACGTCCATCTGCGCTTCCTCAATCCGCTACCGGAGGACCTGGGCAGCATTCTCCAGAATTTCGAAAAAATTCTTGTGCCGGAACTGAATCTAGGACAACTGATCAGGATCATCCGAGATGAGTACCTGATATCTGCAATCGGATTCAGCAAGGTCCGTGCACAACCGTTCGATTGCGGTGACATCGAGCGGGCCATCGAAGATGCCCTGCAAGGAAAGCAACCATGACTCCAGCCGCCATTGAAGCTGCCCCGGCAGCGCCGGCCAAGCTTACCAAGAAAGACTTCGAATCCGGTCAGGACGTGCGGTGGTGTCCCGGATGCGGAGACTACGCCATTCTTGCACAGGTCCAGAAACTTCTGCCCGACCTCGGCGTGCCCATCGAAAAGATTGTGTTCGTATCCGGCATCGGCTGTTCGAGCCGCTTTCCCTATTACATGAACACGTACGGTTTTCACACCATCCACGGCCGCGCCCCGGCCATCGCCACGGGCCTGAAGGCTTCACAACCCGATCTTTCTGTCTGGGTTGTCACCGGCGATGGAGACGGGCTCAGCATCGGCGGCAATCACCTTATCCACGCCATTCGGCGAAACCTCAATATTAATATCCTGCTTTTCAACAACAGGATCTACGGCCTTACAAAAGGCCAGTATTCACCGACGTCCGAGCAATTCAAAATCACGCCATCTTCACCAGCAGGCTCTCTGGACGCGCCATTCAATCCGATTGCCCTCTCCCTTGGCGCACAATCCACGTTCGTCGCTCGTACTCTCGACCGTGACCTCAAACATCTCGGCGCAACCCTCCGGCGTGCCTACGACCACAAGGGCACATCGTTCGTTGAAATCTACCAGAACTGCAACATCTTCAACGACGGCGCATTCAAGAATTTTACTGAAAAGAACGAAAAGCCGGAGAGCACAGTTAACCTGCGACACGGCGAGCCACTCGTCTATGGCGCCAGGCAGGACAAGGGCATCGTGCTGAATGGTTTCACGCTGGAGTCGGTCAACATCGGAGAACAACCGGAAAAGAAATCCGACCTGCTCGTCCATGACGAACACTGCGAAGATTCAACGCTGGCGATGATCCTGAGCGGGCTTACCGGCTACGATGGTCTGCCGCTCCCGATCGGTGTTTTCAGGGACGTGGACAGGCCACGCTACGAAGAAGGCTTGACCGAACAGATCGAACGGGCAGTGGCAAAGTCCGGTTCCGGCGATCTTGATGCACTTCTCAACTCCGGCGAAAC
>JASLXP010000522.1 GCA_030740295.1 Planctomycetota bacterium | reverse complement strand
GGACGCCAGCGACATCGCTAATCCCAAACAGGTCAAATTGCTGCCGCTCAGTCGGACCGGCGGATTTCGAATCGGGCCGGTGTTCGCCTGCGGAAATCTTCTTGTCATCTCCAGCATGGATACGCCCGGTATTTCGACCTTCGACATCAGTTACCCGGACAACCCCAAGCTCCTGAACACGCTCAGAGAAGTGGTCGGCTACAGCTCGATGTTCAACGGCAACAAACTCTATGCAGTTCACGTCACACCCACGATCTGGGATGTGAGCGACCCCACCAAGATCAAACGCATCAGCCAATACAAAGGGCCGAAGATTGGCGGGAAAGGCGGGTACGGAATCTTCCAGGACGGATTCATTCATCAGGGCGTTTCGAGCAACTACGCAATGATCGACGTGCGAGATCCAAAGATGCCCAAACTCGTCGGCAAGATTCTCTCCGGTGTCAGAGGCAGCGACTTGGACGGCGGCAACGTCATCGGCAATTTCGGTATCGGCTCATGCGATCACAGCAAGGGCACATTCATCGCGCCCCATTCGACCGATCCGGATACCAAAGGGCCGGACGTCACCTGCATTCATCCCGCAAACGGTGCGACCGGACTCCCGACCAGCACACGCATCGGCATGACCTTCAGCGATCAGATCGATCTTTCAACGCTCAACAGTAAGACAATCGTCATTCGTGACGCGGCAGGCGAAACCGTGACCGGCCGTTACAGCCATCAGACCGGCGTCGTGAATTTCTGGCCGGACAATCCACTCAAAAAAGACACGACCTTTGACGTTATCGTAACCAAGGGCGGGCTGCACGATTACGCGGGCAACCCGACCGATACGGAATTCGTCAGCCGTTTCTCTACCGGCTCGGCCATCAGCGATTTTCCAATGAAGGTCGCCGCGGCGAAGCCTGCGGTCGCTGACAGCGAGATTGAATACGCAATCGCGGATTTAAAGGCCGAAGGCGACGTCACCATCTCGTGGAATTTTGGCGATGGCACTGAGCCGACGCCTTTTGCCAAAGCACGCAGCATCAAGCACACATTCAAGAAGCCCGGGCATTTCACGGTGATCGCCCAGGCAAAAGTGGGCGGCCGGATCGGGGCGAGCTCGGTGACGCAGACCATCCACCTGCCCGCCACCCCGACCAAACCCAGCCACTCGAGCACGATCATCCTGGATGAAAATAGAGGCAGGTCCTGGAACGTGAACGCCGATAACGACAGCGTCACCATGAGCGACATCAAGAGCCTGAAGAAGATCAACGAGCTGCCGGTCGGCAAGAAACCGCGCACCCTCGCGCAGGCCAAAGACGGCAACATCTGGGTCGTCAGCCAGGACGATGCAAAAGTGACGATCTTGAACGGAATCACCGGTACGCAGGTTTCCACGATTCAGCTCCGTTTCGGCTCGCGGCCTTACGGCCTCGCCTTCGCTCCCAATGGCGATGCAGCCTACGTTGCTGCACAGGGCACGGGCGAGCTTTACCGGATCAACGCTTCCTCAAAGAAAGTAGATGGGACGGCCGACATCGGAGGCAAGCTGCGCGGCGTTGCAGTGACCGCGAACGGCAGCCGGGCGTACGTCACGCGATTCATCTCGCCCAAAGAGCACGGCGAGATCATTGAGGTGGATACCAAAGCCATGAAGGTCGCCCGGCGCATCAGGCTCGCCCTCGATCCGGGGCCGGACAAGGAAGATACCGGCCGCGGCGTGCCAAACTACATCAGCGGCATCACCATTTCTCCGGATGGCTCGCAGGCATGGATACCTTCAAAAAAGGACAACACTGTCCGCGGCCTTCAGTTGGACGGGCAGACGCCCACGTTCGAATCCACGGTGCGCACTATTGTCTCGGTGCTCGACCTCAAAATCGGTAAGGAAAACCTCAAGGCCCGCCGCGATATCAACGATCGCGATATGGCCTTTGCAGCCGCGTTCAGTCCCCTGGGCGATCTGGCCTTTGTTGCGACGCAGGGCACGAACACAGTTGAGATCATGGACGCGTACGATGGTCGCCAGATTTCTGCCATTCTGTCCACCGGCCTCTCGCCGCAGGGACTCGCGCTCAACAGCGATGGCAGTCGCCTTTTCGTCCACGATTTCATGTCACGCAGCATTGCCGTCTACGATGTGGCCTCGGTCGTGAACAACTTTGAAGGCACGGCCAGACAGCTCGCGACCATCAAAACAGTTAGCAAAGAAAGGCTGCCATCGAACGTATTGTTGGGCAAGCAGGTGTTCTACAACGCGCAGGACTTCCGTATGAACCGCGACAACTACATCAGTTGTGCGGGCTGCCACCTCGACGGCGGCAACGACGCGCGCATTTACGATTTCACCAACCGCGGCGAAGGAATGCGCAACACAACCGAGCTCAACGGCCGCCGCGGCACGGGGCATGGCCGCGTGCACTGGTCGGCCAACTTCGACGAGATTCAGGATTTCGAGCACGACATGCGCGGCCCCTTCGGCGGTGCAGGTTTCATGGACAACAAACGATTCAACAACGTGAAGTACCCGCTCGGCCGGCCCAAAAAAGGCCAGAGCCGAGAGCTCGACGCGATGGCCGCCTACGTCACTTCCCTCGCCAAAGTTCCGGACAGCCCCTTCCGCAATCAGGACGGCTCGATGACTGCGGATGCGGTCGCCGGCAAGAAGATTTTCAACACACTCAAGTGTTTCTCATGCCACGGAGGCAAGGACTACACCGACAGCGCAACGGGAGTGCTCCACGATGTCGGCACCATCTCCAAACGCTCAGGCAAACGCATGGGCGGCCCGCTGCCGGGCATCGATACACCGACACTCCGCGGTGTCTGGGAGACGGCCCCTTACCTGCACGATGGCTTGGCCGACACCCTGATGGACGTCATCCATAAAACAAATCCGAAGGGCATTCATGGGTCGACTCAGGATCTGAAGGATGCTGAGAAGAAGCAGCTCGTCGCTTACCTTCAACAGATCGATGACAGGGAAGAGCCGGCACAGCCCAACCAGACGACCGTCGCCATCACTGCGCCGAAGCCCACGAACGTTGTTCTGAGCGCGCCCAAAGATTTCGAAGTCAGCGTCGCCACCAGGGCCATCCACGGTGCGATCGACAAGGTCGAGTTCTACGTTTCCGGCGCGGACAGCAATCCAAATTATTCAAAGGTCGGCGAATCGGCTGAGGCGCCGTATGCGTTTACGTGGAAAGAGGTCCAGCCGAAAAACTACCGGCTGATGGCGAAGGCACATTACGCCAACGGCATCAAATCTACCTCTTCCGCAGTCAAAATGATGATGGCGCCGCCGAGGAAGAAAGGGAAAAAGGGAAGACCGTCGCCGGCAAAAGACAGATTCAGGCTCGTTAAGTTCGGTCTGAAAAAGGGCGCCCAAGCCTATCAGGACAGGAACTATGTGTTCTCTGAGATCCCCGAACACCTCCTGGGCGCAAGCTTTTTGATGACACGCAACAACGACAAAAGAACCCGTGATTCAAAGCACATCGTCTACAAGATCGAAAAGGATACGACCGTCTATGTGGGTGTCGATACCCGCGGCAGCGTCCCCTGGACAAAGGGCTGGGAGGAGGACATCGAAGAGCTCAAGACGGATGATACGAGTTTTCAGCTCTACTTTAAGAAATTCAAAAAGGGCGAAAGCATGACGCTGGGACGCAATGACGCGAGCTCGATGTATCTTGTGTTCCTGGTTGATAAGTGAGCAGGTCGGCTTGCCGTCCTCCTATCTCATTCATCGAGGCCGAAGCAGTACAGCCCCTTCTCGGTCCTCACATAAGCCCTTCCCCCGGCCAGCGCAGGCGTCGCATAACAGCGTTCGCCCAATCTCGTGTGTGATATGGCTGACCACTGTGCCGCCGCCCGGATGACGCTCACTTCGCCCCTCTCGCTGATTATGTAGACCTTGCCATCTGCCGCGACCGGCGAGCTGTAGATGTTGCTTCTTGAGGGGATTCTGTCCTGCTTCGTTGGCTGGCCGGTGGCGGCTGCGAGGCATGAGACGATACCGCTCTTCTTGATCAGAAACAGATGGCCCATATAGAAAATCGGTGAAGCGACATAGGGCAGCATTCTGTGATATCTCCAGACCACATGAGACTCGGTGATGTCCCCAACACCGCCCGGTCTGATGGCCATGATGACATTCTGCGCCTTGTCAAAGACAGCCCTCATTCTCTCATACTCGGCGCTCGTTATGTGGTCGTCTTTATTCTGATCGATCTGACGAAACCGATTCCTGATGGCTGAGTTTGTCTTCACTTCCTCATACTCGAGGGTCCTGTTCCCATTCTTGTCATTCAGTTTCAGGAGCTCGGCATACGAGGGCACACGGATCCGATCGCCGGTATCACCGCCAGGAGCCCAGGCAGAAACATAAAGGTTGGTGCCGTCTGCTGACGGAGTGTGATTCGCGATTCGGGCAAAGCCTCGGACCGTCCAAATCTCTTTCCCTGTCCGCAGGTCGTATCCGATAACTCGAAGGGTGCCGCAGACGACGATCTGCTTCCTGCCGTTCACCGTCCACACCGCGGGTGTGGCATAGCCTCTTGGAAACTCAGAACGGTCCGTCTTCCAAACCGTCTTGCCTGTCTTCTTGTCGACAGCCATCAGAAACGAGCCTTCGTCCTGGTCGCGACAAAGGACCACGTAGTCACCGGCAAGAATCGGTGACGCTCCCGCGCCGAAATCATCATTGAACGGCCCCATCGGATACTTCCACAGCAGTTCGCCGTCCCTGGAATAACAGAGAAGTCCAAACGAGCCAAAGAAACTGAAGATGCGTTCGCCGTCCGTTACGGGCGTCGGCTGCGCCAGGCTCCCGATTCTGTGGATGCGTTCGGCCGTCTTATAGCTTGCTTCCTTTTCCCACAGGATTCTTCCATCGTCTGCGGAGAGGCAGAGAGTGAAGAGGCGTTTTCCTTCACGGACACCGGTCAGATAGATTCTGTCACCGTGAATGACAGGCGATGAATGGCCCGGTGGAATGGCCGCTTTCCAGATGAGGTTCTTGTCTGGGTCGAGAGAGTCCGGATATTTTGCATCGTCCGCCACACCGAAGGCCGCGCCACGAAACTGGGGCCAGGACAAGGGCTCGGAGGAAAGGACGCAGATACTTGCAAGAGCGTAGAGGATCATTTTCCAGGGCGACCCAAATCTGAATCGGTCTGCATTCGTTTCGATTCAGACTCAGCTCAGCGGCGCATCCAGGCGCGGCTCGTCTTCAAATCGCGCCACGATGCGATCGGCGATTAATCTGATGAACGCGGGATGCGTTCCGACCGTTGCGGCGCGTTCGTAGTGAATGTCGCATTCGTCGGCAGTTTCCTTTGCTTCGACATCGAGATCCCAGAGCACTTCAACGTGGTCGACGAGGAACCCGATCGGGCTGACGACCACATCTTCGACGCCATTCTCTTTGCAGTCTCTGATCACCTGGTCAACGTCCGGCTCTGTCCACTGGCGTGAGGATTCGGACTGGCTCTGGAAACAGATGATGTAATCGTCGCCCCGGCCGACCGCGTCGGCCGTGGCTTTGGCGCTCTGTTCAAACTGTTCACTGTAGGGGCACGAGCGTTCGCCGGAGAGGCAGTTTGGGCATCCGTTTACCGGGATTGAATGCGCGGAGAAGATCAGCCTGGCCTTATCGGCCTTATCACCGAGTTTTGAGAAGGCTTCCCTGATGTTGTCGGCATTGGCGTTGACGAACCCTTCATCGAGCCACCAGGGATCCGCGTAGGTGATGTTGAGAGCCTTGCCTTCGAGTGCATCGTTCGCTTCCTGGACCGTGCTTTGATACCAGTCCCAACTCACAAAACACTGGTGCGGTGCCAGGATGACAGCGAGGGCATCCTCTCGGCCGTCTTCGGCCATTTCGGCCATCACGTCTTTGACATAGGGATCCCAGTGGCGCATGCCAATGTAAACGGGGACGTCGTATCCTCGCTCTTTGAGTTCGGTCTTGATGGCCTCAGTCTGTTCGAAGGTGAGCCCGTTGAACGGGCTGCCGTTGAGCTTTTCGTAATGGCTGGCCACTTCACGAATCCGTTCTTCGGAAGCCGGGCGGTCGCCCACGATGCCTCTGACGTAATCGTAGCTTTGCTCACCACTGGTAGGCCCTCCAAAGGCGACCAGCAGAATGCTGTCGAATTTCAGCGCAGTTGCTGTCATCTGTCTTCCTCCTGATTTTTTTGGTTTCCTGCCCGTGCGGCAGCGAGTTTAGCGGGGGCATGTGCGTTGGCCAACAGGCATGCTGAAACCATCAGTAAAGGCTATTATGGCCGCTCCACACAGGCTTCACCGGATGCCTGTTCTGCGAATCGAACAAGCAGCGCGACTTATGAGCGAATCCGAACAACCCGTTTCTGAAGACGCACCTGTCGCCACCACTCGGCCGGGCTGGGATGAATACTTTATGCGCATCGCCGAAGTAGTCGCCCTGCGCAGCAACTGTATCAAACGCCAGATTGCGGCCATCGTTGTGAAGGACCGCAGGATCATTACCACCGGATACAACGGAACACCCCGCGGCGTCAGAAACTGCAACGAAGGCGGCTGCCCGCGCTGCAACGATTCAAGCATCCCGAGCGGCACGCGTCTCGATGAGTGTTTGTGTTCGCACGCGGAAGAAAACTCTATCACTCAGGCCGCCTACCATGGCACCACTCTGCAGGAAGCCACGCTTTACAGCACCATGTCGCCATGCCTGCTCTGTGCCAAATTGATCATCAACAGCGGCATCACCGAGGTGGTCTATAACCAGCGTTATCCGGTGTCGAGTGTCGCGTTGGCGTTGATGGAAGAGGCCGGCGTCAAGGTGCGGCAGTATGGATGATTGAGTAGTGCCGCAGCTTCGGACTGAAGCCAACGTTATTCAAACACGAACAGGTCAACATCGAACGGCTTCACGGACAAGCTTCCCTCGCGCCGTTCGCCGGTCAACAAGCTGCGCCACCGGGCCGGGCGGCCATCGCGCTCGATGCGAATCTCGGCAGGCTCTTTTCCCAGACCAATGATGTAACCGAGGAGTCGGCCTTTGTGCTCGACCGTGCGAAATTCGACGGGTTTGGAGCTAATCCCGTCGGGGCCGAGGGCGAGTGCCTGGCGCCTAATATCAGCGGCCTTGAACGCCGTGACAAGGGGGCCCACCTCCTTCCCCGATTTCATGGCTCGGCCCTTGATGGTCTGAAGCCGGACCATGGGTTTGCCATGCGGGTTCAGGCTCAGGCAGTCCTGCCCAATCCGGATTACGTGAACGCCCGAACGTGCAAGCGTGGCCACCGCCTTTCGTACCCCTGGCGATGCGTGGCGTGCTGCGGGAATAACCAGCAGGTCGCAATCGCTGAATCCGTTCAACAACATTTCCTCGGTAACGAAACCCGATGGCACCCCAAGCCAGTTGAGGCTCTCGTACGCGTCGCGCATGGTGTCGAGACAGTTCAAATCGAGAATGGCAGACGGTTTCGAGAACAGAATCCTCACACGGGGCCTGGCGTCCTGAAACGCTACTATCTCTGGTGCGAAGCGCTGGACGATGACGCTGTTGCGTCCGAAAGCATCGAGCAGTTGGGGTTGCGTCGTCAATGAGCCCACGAACCACTGGGTCTTCGGTTCCGAGCCCTTGCGAGACCACCACCAGGTGAGATTCATGTCCATGCCGTGCAGATACGAAAACCACAACGCGGCGTTCAGAAACTCGGCCGGCTGATCCACATCTTCGTGATAGACGGTCTGCACGCCGTGCCACTCGGAATCGTCGATAGGCTTCTCCGGCGCCATGGATTGTTGGAGGCCATAGGCCATCCCGGGATATCGCCACGCGAATGCATAGTCGGGCGATAGAAGTGTGGGTCGTGTGTCACAGCCCTGGATCTCCAGCAATTGGGCGAGGGCCCACCGGTCTACCCCCAGGTTGTGCCGGCTCGTACGCTGCCTTCGATACGCGTGGTTCTGCGTACCCACGACGACGGCCTCATTGGAGAGTTTGACCGTGGTCAGTGCCTTTGGATCGCCGCGGCGCACGGCTTCACGCATCTCGGCCACGTACGCGGTGAAGCGTGCGTTGTTCCACCTCACCCAGTCCGTGTAGGCAGCGGGCTGCGCGGGGTCGCGCGTGACGGGCTTGATTTGGCCGAAGCCCGTGTAAGCCGTTCCCCAGGACGCGTTCAGGCGTCCAACTGTCTCGTACCGTTTGCGCATGGCTGCCCGGAACTTCGCCAGACCGCGCTTCGACATCCTGTTGAAGGCGGCTTCGTTCCAGAGATCGTAGCACGTGACGCCAGGCAGTTCCCTGATGGCCCGGGCCACGCTCTCCATCATCAGGCAGGTCAGCCGCCGCGCGTCGGGATGATCCATATCGTAGAACATGAAGTGCCCCTCGGCGTCGGTGATGTCCGGGTACTTCTCGATTGCCCATTTCGGCATCCGATGGCCGAAGTGGATGTTCGAGCGAATCCCAAGGGCTGCTGCCTTGCGGATGTGCTCCGTGCTGTACTGCCGGATGGCGTCCATGTCCGGTTCAGGGCCATTCCGCAGAAGCAACCCCGCCGCGCCCCCGCCCGATGTGTTGAAGTTGCAGCCGAATCGTGAGAGGTCGGAAAGGAACTCCTTGTCGAAGCCGTTGAAGCCAATGAGGAATACGGGACGGTCGCCGACGTACCATCCCCCGTCGTGCATGGTCGCCTCCATGACGTTGGGCGGCTGAACAGTTGGATGGGCTTTGGGCCTTGCGAGAATGTTCCCTGCTTCCTCGAGAGCGCGTTCGACAAGGGTCCCAAGCTTTCGCGCCTCACGCAGGGCAAGGCCCTCGTGGCCGTCACGAGCCGCGTCGGCAGTGACCCACTTGGCAAAATGTTCTGCCGTGACAAGCGTGACGTCCGGCAAGGCCATGTCGAGCTTGCGAGCCTTCCCCTTCGCGATGCGCTCGGTAAGCGCTTGCATGTTGTGCCTGATGCTTCTGAGACGACTCTCGGCCTCGGCAATCGTTGAGCGTAACGGCTTGACATGAAAAGAGGCCCGGCTGGTTATATCTTCGACTGACACAGATGCCGTATGAGCTCCTGCTTCCACGGAACCTGCCGCGTACACCAACGGGATGCGGGTAATGCCCGGTCGGATGACGACCTCATGTGAATCGACCTGGCCTTCGCCACCTTCGTTGAAGGCCAGAGCAAGCGTTGCTTTTGTCTCCTCTTTTGCCAGTGATGCCAAAGTGGCGTGAAGCCCGAGAGGTCTGAGATCCGTTGTCCCTTCCGCAGGCGCATCAAGGCACAGACCGATATTCCCTTGCGAGAGGAAGAGGAGTGTGCCGTACTGCGCGGGCCGCTTCTCCCTGGCGATTCCCGGCGTCCACTCGGCCCATTTCCGTCCCCCGCCGTCGTTGTCATTGACGATGATGGAAAAACCCATTCGCTGATTGTGCTTCGGAGGGGCTTTAAGCAGATGCCGCCACGGTATCGCCAGCTCAACGGTGTAGCCGCTCCTGCTGGTCTCACAGGCCACCTCGATGTGGGACGCGGTCAACGATGAAGTCTTTGGCTTGCGCTCGATCACACCTTTAGCGCCTGTGCCTTTCAACACCACCCCAATGGCGTAGTCCCCCGCGCCGAAGCCCTTCTTCGAGCGGCCGAATGTCGTATCGAGGGCAAACTGAATGCTGTCTCCCTGCCAGTAAGGTCTCACGGTTTTGCGCACGTCATCGCGCACCGCGATCATGAGAAAGAGGCGGGCCGAATCGTGACGGGCGGCGAAGCTGAAACTGAGGTCGTCAGAGCCTTTGGAGTCTTCTTTGTCCATGATGATGGCTTCTGCTTGAGAGACGGCATAAGCGGCACGAACATCAGCCCGTGGCGCCTCTCGCCATTCTTCTTGCAGCCCATCGACAGCAATTGTGGCCGCGGCCAGAGCAACGGGATACACCTTTGCCTTTGCCGGCGGGATCATCTGTGGCCGCAACTGGACAGCGACTCGGACATCGTCGAGCCAGACCTGGCCTCGCCCGTGCGTGGAGAATTGAAGCCTCCCTTTCACGGTGCCCGGCGGCGTCACAAACTTGCCCGTGACCTTTGTCCACTTGGCCGTACCTGCAGGAAGACTGCGGAGGTGCCTTCTTGCGATCTCCTTTCCTGATGCATCCCGGCAGGACAGCACAAGGACTGCTCCCCGTTCCAGGTTTCTGGTGCGCATCCAGCAGGTAAGACGGCAGGTCTCGCCCGCGCTCAGCCTCACCGCTTGCTCCCACCAGAACCACGGCCGATCCTGGCCGTACGTGCTCTCGATCCCGATGCATCGCTTCCCTGAATGGGGATCCTTTGTGTCCCATGTCAGCCGGACACCCGCTGGAACATCTTTCCGAGGCGTCCACGCATCAGGACGGTCTTCAACCTTTCCCTCCTCGAAGCCACCGTTGGCAACGACGTCGATCTCGGCGATCCGCACGAGCTCGCCCACGGCCGCCGGCGCCATGAACAGAAGAACGTGAGCTGACCGAAAGAGACTTCTCCAGAGCATCATGATGTTCCTTCTCTCCTCGGACATTTGCTGTTGACTTGTTCTCGGGCCTGAACCGCACGGCCAAGCCCTCGCTCCGGGCCAGATTGGGAATGGCAGTGTGACGTCCCGGCTGGGGAACGGTGGCCGTCATCATAGTCAGCGAACATCTCGCTGTCTTCAGAAGTCCCTCGCGCTTCAGTCATCGATCAGGCTGGTACAGCGCGTCGCCACGGGAACCTAATCCGGTTCCTTCACACATCGGAACCCGAATGTCTCGCCCTTCTCCGTCATCCGCCGGTCGCGGGCCTGGGTAGTCTTTACGAATCGGCCGCTGCGCCAGGAGCCTCCTGCCAGGGCTCTTTCTGCGCCATACTTCCCGGACTTCGAATCCGCGCACCATTCCTCCGCATTGCCGGACATCTGGACGCATCCGTACTGGCTCTTGCCGCTGGCGTAGAAACTCACGGTGACCGGGCGTCTGTTGGGATTCACTTTTCCTTCGATCCAATTATTGCCCCAGGGATACTGCCGGCCGTGCTGTGCGCCCGCGGCTTTGCGCCATTCCGCAAGCGTGGGTAAGCGTTTGCCTTTCCAGGCTGCGTAAGCGTAGGCGTCGAACCAGTCGATCCCGTGAACAGGGAGATTGCGGCCGCCGCGGCTGTTGGGCCCGATGCGGCTCTGAGGGGTGTGATCCTTGTTCTTCGGTTCGGCAGGATGGCATTTGCTGTGGTCCCGAGTGCGCTGGATCTGTGTCCAGAATTTGAAGTAATCGGAAATAGCCACTTCATGCCTGTCGATAAAGAAAGTCGGCAGCCTTTCGTGCTCGGCGTTTTCGGACTGAAACGCGCTGGAGACTTCGACCATACCGGGAAACCGTTTGAGCTGTTTCCGAATCCGATTCGATTCTTCCTGGTTTCCCTGCAATTCAATGAGTCGCTTTGCAGCACGCTCTTTCAGGCTGGCCGCGTAGGACCTTGTTTCTTCGTCCGCAGCGAATTCGAGCATCCAGCATCCCTGGGAATATGCCAGACGGCAGTCCTGTTCGAGAAGGCTGTCCAGCCTTTTTTTCTGATCGGCAAACCAGTGGGTGATGTGCAGATTACGCAGCGCGATCTGTACTTCCAGACGATCTGGATTGCAGACAAGGCTGCCCAGTGTGTCGGAGCTCAGCATCGGCAGACCTTTTACCTTTCTCGCCTTTCCGTCAATGGTCAGCGATTCAGTGCCCGCGCCATAATTCAGCCGGACTTTATGCCACTTGCCGTCCGCGAGTTTTCTCGTGCCGGAGCTAAGCGTCAACTGACGT
Organism: Planctomycetota bacterium; assembly: GCA_030740295.1. The sequence goes on along the minus strand of JASLXP010000522.1, from coordinate 2,674 downwards.
TCGGTCTTGACGGTCCGTGCCACAAAGAGAATGCCGTTCTTCTGCAGCCCGACCTTGAAGCCGGCGTCCGAAACTTTGAGGATCTGATAATCCTGAGCAGGCAGCTTTTTACCGAACTGGATCTCGAATTCCAGAATGCCCACCCGGGGAACGAGACGGCCGAACTGAAAGCACTTTCCTTTGAATAGCAGAATGGCATCGGTGGGCACCTGCTCTGCCTTGCGCTGTTCGGGCTCATCGATTGGCTGAACTATCGGCACCTGCGGAATGCTCGGCCGGTAGGCGCCGGCCGCGCGTGCGTTGATACCTGGATTGCTGACAGTATCCGCCACCTGAGGCGGTGGCATCTCCTGCCGGACCGGTGCGGAAGGCAGTGCTGGAATGGGATCAGGGGAAGAGAGTTCCTCCGCGGATTCACCCAACTCAAATGGGAGCTCATCAGACGCAGTGATTTCGATTTTCCTTATGTCCTCAAGCTCATCCGGGCTGACAGCGTCTCCGGGAAGATTGCCAGCACCGTCACTCGATTCGCTTTCATGCGGTGCAGGAGCTACTGCGCTGGCTGAGTGCCATCCGTCACGATGCTGGTTCTGACTCCAGCGGGCCAACCCAATAGTTGCGCCCATGACGATGGCCAGGAGTGCGGCAAGTGCCCAGGCCGGTATTCGTTGGGCTCGTTCTTTGAGCACGGCGAAGGGAGCCCAGGCAGAGCGGCGCTCTCGGTTGGGGTGCAAGGCTTCAATATCGGCGAGCAGGGCCGAGTAGGTTCGATGCCGTCGCTGGGGCACCTTCTCACACATTTTTTGAACCAGCTTGTCGAAGCCCTGCGGAAGCTTAGGGTTGAGCTTGCAGGCAGAGGGCATCGCATACTTCTCATGGGCGAGCATGATGTCCAGCGGCGATTTTCCGCTGAACGGGCGCATCCCGGTTACCATCACGAACAGTGTGATGCCGAGTGAATAAATGTCGGCCTGGCATCCGAGATTCTTTTCGCCCTTGCCCTGTTCGGGGGCCATGTAGTGAGGCGAACCAAGACCGGCGCCGGTCGCGGTCAGTCCAATCTCGTCCGAAAGACTTTTCGCCAGACCCAGATCTGCAACCTTGACCGTGCCATCGTTCCCGAGCAGGATGTTGTCCGGCTTGATGTCACGGTGGATGATGCCCCGATCAAACGCGTACGAGAGGCCCTCGACCACCATGATCATGGCGTCGAGGGCATCGGCCAGTTTCATGTGTCCGCCGTTTCGTACACGTTCGAGCAGTGAGACCCCGTCCACATATTGCATGGAGAAAAACAGACGTCCCTTGTCATGGGCGATCTCATAAACCTGTACGATGCCCGGGTGTTCGAGCGCGGCTGCGGCCTTGGCTTCCTGCTTGAATCGCAAGATGAACGGCTTGTCGTGGCAAAGCTTCGCGGACAGCACTTTGAGCGCGACCCTACGTTCCAACCCGTGCTGGATCGCTTCGTAAACGGTGCCCATTCCGCCTTGGCCCACGCGGCGCAGAACTCGATAATTGCCCAGTTGCTGTCCGATAAGCTGATCCGTATCGGTAGCAGCAGCGGGTGCGCGGTTCTCCCAGGGATCAAAGACCTGGCGGCAGCCCGGACAGCGTACCTGGCTTCCTGCCGGCACTTGCTCCGCCTTGATCTTCATCTGACAGAACGAGCAGATAAAGAAATTCGATTTCATATTGTTCAAACCTGATGACCAAAAGGCTCAGCAAAGAGTGCTGATACTGTCGCTCGAGAGGGTCATCTTTCATCGGGGAGGCGGAGATTAAACCAAAGGTCGTGTAACGAAACACGTCGAAGAAGTGAATCGTGAATGTTCACTTCTGTTCGGTTAATTCCCTCAGAATGCTGTCGGCAACGTGTTGGCCAAGAAACTCGTAGCCGGGGCCTTTGAAATGGCAATCCCCAGGATTCTGATATTTGGACAGGTGTGGCTGAATCGCTTTGTAAAGATCATTGGTGGGGATGGTGTGCTTCTTCATGACTCTGGAGGCCGCGGCATTTAACCGGGCGCAGTCTCCTTGCCTGTATGAAGAAGAGCCAGCGGGAAGCGGAGTCGACGATGCCCAGATTAGTTTTGCGCCGGTCTCCTTCAGGCGATGCGCGATCTTCTCGAGCCTTGCCGCGTAGTCTTCTGCCTTGCTTTTGCGATCGTGAATTCCAAAGTTGAAGTGGATCAGATCCCATTTCCCGTGGCCCAGCCAGATGTCAAGTTTCTTTAGACCCTGGCCGGTCGGGCCGCAGTTTGCCGGTGCCCGGTGAAGGTTGACTTTGCCGGCCAGACGCTTGCGAGTAGGAACCGTGTATCCCCGTGAAATGGAATCACCAATCAACAGGACACGAGGCAGGTCCGAATTATCTTTGACGAAGTCCCACGCCGTCGTCCTGCCCCTGGCTTTGGCCTTCTTGTAGAGCGGCAGATAAAAGCCACCGAGGTTCTGCTCCAGAACTTTCTCCCACGCGAGTTCAGCCGGAGACATCCTGGCTTTGCGTTCCAGGTCGGCCTTCTCGTCGTTCGATACCGCGGAGCTCTTCGTGCGCAGTTCAACGCCACTGTCTGGCTCGGCGCCGGTAGATTTCTCAGTCACTATGAAGCTCGCGGCATCGAATGCGGCCTCACCATTCGCCCGGAGGATGATTCTTATTCGCTCAGTTTTA
>JASLXP010000521.1 GCA_030740295.1 Planctomycetota bacterium | reverse complement strand
TTTCGGCCCTTGAGGTGGTGCGTCCATTCTTTGGAATCCCTGGCGGGGTCGGCAGCGACGATGCCGTCGGTCTCGATGATCGCCCAGACTTTTCCTTCGCGGGTCTTGAAGAGGTCGGTGACGCTTTGCCTTTTGAAACGCGGGATGGCTTTCCAGTCGCCGTCTTTGAACTGAATGAGATTGATGGAATTGCGCCGCTCGGCACAGGCGAGGAGGGATTTGTCGCCGAAGGATTCGAGCGAGCCGATGGAGTAGCCTTTGAAGCTGGCGTGGAGGTCTCCGACTTTCCATGCGTGGTCGGTGCCCGGCTGAGCCTTGCCGCCGAACAGCATCAGCCCGCGCATAGTGCCGACCCAATAGCGGCCTTTTCCCATCGGCTGGATATCCCAGGCGGCATTTCCCGCGATGACTTTGAAGCTCTTGCCGCCTCGGAACACTGCGAGGCCCTGGAGCGTACCGACCCAGACGTCGTTGCCGTGGCGTTCCATGAATTGCACCATCATAGTGGGGAGTCCGTCGGCCTCGGTGATGTGCTTCCAGGGCTCGGCTTGGATGGTGGTGAGGAGGAGGATAAGGGCGATGTGTTTCATGGGAACAATTGCAGGAATACAACTTCCAGAATTTCGTGGACGGGGTTGGAGTAACGGCTTTAGCCGGGCTCAGCGCAACGATGACCAAAGACCCGGCTAAAGCCGTTACTCCAACTCCTGCTCAATCGGTTCGGACACTTTTCGATCTTTTCTCGAATTCTTTCTTGCTGACAATGTCCCCATCCCACCAATGGCGGGTGTGCGTGATTTTACCGGCTTCGTTGTAGATGCGGTCTTCGCCGTGGGCGGCTTCGTTCTTGAATGAGCGTTCGCGTTTGAGTTTGCCGCTGAGGTAGAACTCTTTGATCAGGCCGTGGGTGACGCCGGCCTTGAAGTGGATGACTCGGGAAGGCTGTTTGGTGCCGGGCCAGTATTCGGTGAACTGACCTTCCCGCTTACCGTTCTTCATGCTGCCTTCGCTGGTGAGATTGCCGTCCTGATCCCAGAGGCGGGATGGGCCGTTTGATATGCCTTCGACGAAGTGGGTCTCGCTCTGGATTTTACCGTTGGGGTAGAAGCCTTTGCGCAGGCCGTGCATCTTGCCGTTTTTCCAGGGAATCTCGGCAGTGACGTGCCCGCCCGGCTTCCACATGTTTTGCTTTTTGAATTCTCTTTCGATGCCGTGCCGGACACCGTGCACCCAGGGAATCTCGCGGTAGACGACGATGCGGCCGACGGTAAGGACGACATTAACGGCGAGCATTTCTGTGCCGTGGGGGCGGCCCCGTTCGTCGAGGGCGACTGCGGAGCGGGGATAGTAATACGTCCAGCGGACGGAGCCCTCGGTGGCGACGCTGACGGTGATACGAACCTTGGTGCCTTTGGGTTTGTCTTTGAGGGCCTGTTTGAAGGCCCGTGCGACATCGCCGGCGCCTTTGCCGGTGATGCCGTTGAGCGCCAAGTCATCGACTGCTGCGACGATGTAGGTGCGGTCCTTGGATTTGGTGTCTTCGGTTTCGTCGATGTCGAAGGATGGGGTTTCGGCGAACAGGGAGCAGCAGAGAAAGCCCACAAGCTGGCTGGTCATTCCCTGGGCGCGCCGGCTCCCAGCCGGCCCCGAAGCAGTAAGATCTGATTGAACAGCCGGCTGGGAGCCGGAGCGCACAGGGATCGGATGCCTCATTTCAGATTCCCTCCTACCAATAGCCTGAGGCCGCGGGCAGGGACGAAAACACGGAGGTAGACCTCCTGGCCTTTGACGGCGACAGACTGGGCAACGCCGCCTTTGTCTTCGGCGTCCATGAGGAAGGGGGGCGGAGAGACATTTTTACCACGCTTTGGCGCGCCCTTCTCGGTGGTACCAATCTTCTCGTTACGAACCTTCTTGTATGACCAGTCGCTGTCTTCGGGAATGAGGGACATATCCCAGAGGTCGACGATGTCCCCGCGCTGGATGCGATTCTTGCCGCCGAAAAGACGTTTAGCGCCGGGGACGTAGAGTTGCTCGCGGACCGGCCTGGTGCCTTCGTTGACGATCAGGATGAGAGCTTTGCCGGGTCGGCGCCAGACGGAGACATGGACGCGTTCCATGGGGTCGGTGGTTGTGGTCTCGAAGGCGTCGTTGGCATCGAATGTTTCTCCGTAGCGGATGACTTCGCCGCTGCGCCAGTAAGGAATGAATTCGGTCTTGTTGTCTGACTCGAAGTAGCCAAATTCCGCGAGTCCGCTGACGAGCCGACCCAGAGATGCGAGGTGGACGGCACCCTTGGGATCGAATCCGATGTCGTGGAGCAAGGCGCGGCCGATAGCCATGCGATCGAGAGCGGGCACGCGGCCCGGAGTGGAGAGGCTGCGCGAATTGGTGATGAGGCGTACCGGCAGGCCTGTGTGTGTGCCGGCGAGATAACGGAAGAGTGAGAGTGGGTAGGTATCGGCAAGGGTGGCCTCGGCGGACTTGGCATCGCCACCGGCATTGGCCTGGAGGAGGATGGATTCGACGACCCACTCCTGCTCGGTGGCGCGGTCTGCGGGCGTGGACTTCTTGTAGGGCCAGGTCAGCCAGGACGCTTTGCGGCGATCGGGCGCGGATGACTTTGTGGGATGGACGAGCAGCGTAAATGAGGCGGTCTTTTCGCCAGCGAGTTTGGTGGGGTGGTTGACGAGCTGTGCGCGGAAAGTGACGTTGCCAACCTTATCGCGAGAGAGAGTGATGACCGGGGCGACGGGGGTGACTGTCCAGCCGTCGGCTGATTTCGAGAGGAACGTAAAACCTCGGTCACCGCTGCCAAAGAAGAGATGATTGAGTACGCCTGGAATACCGCGGGTGAGGGGCGATTCGTCTCGCTTCGCTTGACTCGTCTGCGGGCGAGCGTTGCCCCAAAGGATGCCTTCGTCATCCGAGAGGGTGTAATCAGTGCCTGCGAATGGGGCCTGGCCCTGGACGACGGTATCGGTGATGCCCTGGAGCTGCATGATGAGCGAGAGTGAATCGACCTCGCCGCCGCTGTAAGCGAGCTTGGGAATGATGCGGCCGCCGGGCGTGTAAGCGACATCTATCTTGGCGGTGACGCCGCCGCCGGTGAGGGTGGCGCGGGAGTAGAAATTATTCTTGGAGGTCTCGATGGGCGCGGGGGCTGTCGATTTCAGCTCTATCTTTTTCCCCTTGATGATGGCTTCGAGCCGCATGGGGGCTGCAAGCTGGGGGCCGCGGCCGATTGGGACGAGCTGGGCATCCGTAAGTGGTGCGGATTTTTTTCTAGTGCGGAGTTCGAGAGGCAGGTCATCGCCTGTGGGATGGATGTAAATTTGGGCCGGGAGCGCGTTGTCGCCGAGGGTGATGGCGAGACGGCCGGTGGTGAAGGCGCGCGGCGTGGGCTCTGCGGCTGAGGGGGTGAGGAGGAGGAAGAGGAGGAACAATGGAGTGTTGGAGTATGGGAGAGTGGGGGAGCGCAATTCACTTTTTTACGTGGAATTCTCATGTTTCACAATGTCATTGGATGCCCTTACTTTGCCGGCTGGGAAGATCCCCAATGGGGTCAGACTATTACCGGTTCTCGAACTTCCTCAGGATTTCTCGAAGGGTTGCCCATGAACTCGATAGTGTGGAGTGTCCGTCGTGCACGAACCGCTGAGAAATGAGTTTTTCAGGGGCATAATCTCTCGACGGCTCTTTGCGATCACTTTTAAGCTGGCTTATGCGGGAGAGGAAAAGAAAATTACGGACAAGTCAACAACAGTTGATGACGGCAATCACCAAAATCCCGGATAGGGAGAAGTCCATGAAGATCCAGCTCGTTGCTCTCGTCGTCCTCGTCGCTCCGTTAACGGCTGGATCAATTGGCCCATCGCCCCGGCAAGGGAGATTAATGGGAACTTGGTGCAGGGCGGCTAGTTCCTATTCTTGGGGCGGCGCCTTCCGGCGGACAGCAAACCTCACCATGTTTATGTTTCCGAGAACTCGGGAGGCGCAACGCTAATCAGTTCCTGTTACGGATTGCTGTTCTATGGTAGGCCGGATTGTCGATTCGGTGTCAGATGGGCGCCAGCGACTGTTTCAGCGCAGATTGGCATCCACGCTACGCAGTGACGCCAATCCGCATCAGGAACTATTTATGTTCCACGAGAATCACCTGATCCATAAACACAGCATCCTTACCATCTTCGGCCGGCAGTTCATAGCTCGGCCCTACGAATTTAAGAGACACGTAAATATCCCATTCCTTTTCAGGATCGGCTGCATCAAAATATCGTCCAGGGTGGCAGTTGAGGTACCAGGATGGTGTTGCCCACACAATGCAGTGACCGGAGAGTTGAACCGTTCCAGCGCTGTAAAAATGGAATCCGTCTAACTTCAGATCCCCCTTAGCCAGTCTGACATCGCTTCGTCTTTTCGGATGCTTCGGGTCATCGAAACTGTATACCCCAAACGGGAATTTCTTCTCGGGCTCGGATACGGGTCGTCCATAGGCAAAACCATACGCGGCATCCTTCATTTCTCTTTTTATCTTTCCTGACTTGGGAATCATTCGGATGAATCTTCGATCCCCGCGATCTGCAAACTCCTTCGGGATAGGCGGCGGGTCCAATTCCGCAATCGTCATGCTGTCACTGAGGCGGTTCAGGAAAGGCTTGCAGTCACGTTTCAGGTACTGGGGCTTGCTGCCGCGCCGCGTCCCTGCCCGGCGACGTGCCAGGGTATCATAGAAGTTCTCTTCTACTCTCTGATAGACGTCTTTTGATTTACCCGCATAGTCGGGATATTTCATCCTGACAGAAGGGAAGTTCTCCAGCAGGGCGCAATCCGTTCCGATACGAAGCGTTCTAATATTTCCATGGATAACGGGGCTCTCCAGGGTTCTGGCTTCGAGCTTCTCGAACATCCGCTCCGTCTTGACGATGTTCTCCGGCGTGAAATATCCCCAATCGAATGCGCTCGCGCCGACGATCAGCTTTTTCCTCAAGCCCTTCCTGTGCTGTTCCAGTTCATCCAGCCATGCGATAATCTCCGGGGCGGCCTCTCCATAATAGAAGTTGCAGAATTCCTGCATGTGCGCACGCGGATCGCCTTCCGGGCTTTGGTATTGCTTGAGGCACATGTAGGTCAATAGATCGCTGAAATGCAGGCCGTATGGTCTTTCCACATGCTGGAAGAAGGTTCCGGATACACCAGCCTGCTGCAGCAATCGGATGTCTTTCGCTACACGGTCAACAATCCCTGCTGTCCCCCCGTACCACACGTAATACCACACCCACACCTGGTGTGACATCGCGGTCCATTTCTGGAGGTTCCTATAGGTATCCCTGTTGTTCGAGTGATCCAACGTCTTGGTCACATCGTCGTCCACCGGTGCAAAAATGACGACGATATTGTCTGGAAGCTTTTCGACATGTTCCGGGGGGGATTCAGACTGGCCTTTCCGATACGCCAGTGTGGAAACATAGACGTCCGGATATTTGTCCTTCAAGGCATTTCCCACCTCGATCAAGTAATCGAACATGGGCCCGCCCGTGCAGTTGTATTTCTTCGTGAGAGCGTCACATCCATCACAATGACAAAAGACTCCGGGCCAATCCTGCGCTGAGATATTGAAGACTCCTGTATTGCCATGCCGGTTGACCTGCAGTTCAAGCCTGCGAGTCAGTTCTTTTCTCAATTCAGGATTACTGAAACAGAGCTGCATGCGCTTGTTGCGCTTTCCTTGACTATTCAATGAGAAGTAGTCGGAATGTTCCGCAAAATAGACCCGGTTTTCCTCCTCGTCGCTCTCCCAGTCAAAGTCAAAGACCGGGGGGAAATAGTCCTTCTCAGGCCCAATATAGGAAAACAAGGTGTGACATTGTGGCCCCCTGAGCTTCAATGAGGACAGGTCAGGACGCTGCCTCCCCTCGCGCAGATTCACTCGATTCCGAAAAAAGAAGATCTCATTCCCGGAACACTCAAAGGTATTGTCTCTTTCCATGCGGTACTGAAAAACCTGCGCGATCTTGTCGTCTATGTTTGCCACCACGAGTTTCTGATGCCGTGGAATCAACGTTCCGTTCGCATGCATGGAAAACCATCGGACGCCAAGATATCTCTCAAGAAAACTATAAACCGCATAGATGGTTCCGTACTTACCCCCGCCGACAAGGATCAGGTCGTTACCGTTCGTTCTAATGATGGCTTCCTGGTCCTGCAGGATTTCTTCGTCGAGCATCTCTTCCACTTCATCTGTCAGCCCGATGATAATTCGTTTCGTACCTTCCTTTGCAACGCCCAGCTTTACGCCTGTTCCCTTCTCAAAATGTGTTCTGAATTCTGCTACGGCCAGCTTTCCCAATTCGGTTACATCATCATTCGTGACAATGACGTAATCGCTCTTCCCGTGCTCGGCTAAAGTCAGCTCATCCGCCTGGCCAAACGTGCTTCCGGCCAGGTAAAGTACTGACAAGCAAACGATCATCTTCATGCTAAATATTCTCCCACCCGAAAAGGAACTATATCTCCGATTGGACCCTATCCAGGTAAAGACCGCAAGGCATTCCTGTGCCACGGGTAGCTTTCTAACCCGTGCTCAAACTCCGTCTTCGTACCGCCACCTAACACTTTTGAACGCCCCCCGTTGAATGGTTAGCGTTCTCCAAAGGTAAGTTGCACAGATAACCGACCGATTTCGTGGGCAACCCGTCAATAACATCATGCACAAAGGACTCGCCCGTGAATGACGATACCCCAGACCACGCCGGACGGCCTGATCGGGTGGGGCTGCCTTCGTTTGATACGGCCAATGTCGTCATCGATATCGCCGACTGCTCGTACAACCCCACCGGTGAAGTGATTTTCCCATGCGTGGTTGACGTTGCGAAACATATCCGTAATCCCATTGATCGGTACTACGTGTTCTACGCCCCTCACGGTCCACCGGCAGACATATGCGTCGCGACGGCCCCGGCGTTGACCGGACCGTGGACCGAGTACAACAGGAATCCCATCATTCCCAGAGACTGGCCGCCGCACTACCGCGTGAGTCACGTCTCCAGTCCCCATGTACTTTGGATTGAAGAAGAAGCTCAATTCTTCTGCTTCTTCCACGGCGAAAACACGACCACGCGGTATGCATCTTCAAAGAATGGCATTGATTGGACATACGAGGGTGTGTCCCTGACCGTCGATGATCTGCCGCCATCCGAATCGATTTCGTACAACCGAGTCTACCGACATGAGATTTCCCAGACGTGCCGGTATGTTCAGACGATCGTTCAGTACCACCCGAGTCGGCATGGTCTCTACATCGCCAGATCCCACGATGCCCGCCACTGGACGATCGACCCGAAACCATTGATTACACCTGCCGATGTCCCGGGAAGCACCTACACCTGGTCGCCGTGCCTGATCGAATGGCGTGGCCAATGGTTCATGGCTTACCACGTCGACTTTGCCTCCCCTGGCCACACACACGGGGACGAACTGTATACGCCCATTTACGCATCTCCAGTGAATATTGAGCTGACCCAGGCCGGGCAACCCCAGCTTCTGGTTGACCAGAAATGCTTGACTCAATTACCCAAAGGCCGCGTCGCCGATCCATTTCTCATCGAAGAGGACGGCAAGCTGTACCTCTTTACCGCGGCGGGCGCTACCCCCACAACGCGGATCGTCTGTGCTGAAGGAAGATAATCACAAGGTCGTGCGCGTGCCCTGTGCGAGACAGGCAGTCTGGGCCATCGCCGCCGATGTGATCGGCTGAAGAAAGCTCGCGCACTGCTGGGCCGCCTGAGCTGGTTTGTGCCTGCTCACCGAGAACATCGCCACGCGCCAACCGAAGATTCAGTCACTGCAAAATGTGAAGTTATCTTCTTGTTGAGTGTCTTGTTAGTAGCGAAGATGCTCCTTCTGCAGCCACTCCGGGTGCGCCCTGAGATCTTCCTTTCTGAATTGAGGTGAAGAAACTTACGGACAAGTCAACAACAGATGATGACGGAAGCACCAAATCCCGGATAGGGAGAAGTCCATGAAGATCCAGCTCGTTGCCCTCGTCGTCCTAGTCGCCCCGGTTGCCGTTTGTGCGGAGCTGCCGCAGCCGACAGTGGGAACCGAAGACGCCTACTCGTTTGTGGTGCTCGGCGACTCCAAATCAGACAAGCCCACGGTGCAGACCCAAGCCTTCCGTGACAACATCTACCAGATCAACCGGCTGCAGCCGCAACCGGTACTGGTGGTGAACCTCGGCGACATGATCTGCGGCCCCATCAATGACCCCAAGCTGCTCAAAGCGGAATGGGACGAATTCGACCGGGTGACCCGCAAGATCAAGGCCCTCTTTCACCCCGTGGCCGGGAACCACGACATCTGGGATCTGCCAAGCTACGCGGCCTACACGAAACGCTATGGCCCCGCCTACCGTTCCTTCAGTTACAAGGCGGGCGATGGGAGGAAAGGTCACTTCATCGTGCTCAACTCCGAAGAATACGTTGAAGGCAATCCGGGCCGGATTACCGGCGCTCAGTTGGACTGGCTTAAGCAGGATCTTGAAAAGCACCAGGACGCGGCGCACACCTTCGTCTTCCTGCACAGGCCGCTGTGGCCCAGTCTCCGTATCCGCAGCGTCAAAGACAATGACTGGGACAAGGAAGTGCACCCGGTGCTGGCCCAGTACAAGGTCCGTGCCGTTTACGCCGGTCACTTCCACAACTTCATCAACTACGGCAAACACGACGGCATCCAGTACTACGTGACGGGTGGCGGCGGCGGCGGCGTATCGGCTCGAAAAGGACGTGGCATCGCGCACGGCAGTTTTCATCATTTCATGGTGACAACGGTGGTCGGCAAACTGGTCAGCAGTGTCGTTGTCGCATCCGACGGGCGCTTGTATGGGGATTCCATCGTGGACCACGAGCGGATCATGGCTTACGGGCGCCTCCCCGGAGTCGTCGCCCTGGCTGGTTTTGACTTGCCCGAAAAAGGCAACAAGGTGGTCATCAAAAACACCCTCAAGAACCCCACGGACGAGGAACTGCGGGTCACCTATGAATGGGTCAACAAGGACACGAAATGGCAGCTCACGCCCGCAACCGGTGAAATCAGGATTCCGGCTAAAGGGAAGGCGCTGCTGCAAGCCACCGCAGTATTCGACCGCGCCAATCTCGTGCCGGTTCCTGTGATCGAGGCCGAGCTAAGCATACCCGGCGAGAAACCCCTCAAGGTTGCCCGCAAGCTGCAGCCGCTGCTCAGACGCACGACCACGGCCGCCCGGATTTCACGTCCGCCCGTCGGGGACGGCAGGATCACCGCCGGTGAGTATGGCAAGGCCAGGGCTACTACGGCCGGGTTCGTGGAGTACCGGGGCAAGGGATCAGCCAATCAGGACACCCGTTTCGTGGTGGCCTATGATGACAAGGCCCTGTACGTCGGCGTGACGGCGGCCGAGGAGTCGCCCGAGGCCATCACGGCAAAAGTCCGGGAGCGCGACGGCCAGACCTGGCAGGATGATGGCATTGAGGTCTTCGTCGATGCGACCTTCGACCGCAAGACCTATCACCAATTCTCCGCCAACCTGAAGAACATCCAGTACGACGCCATTGGCGGGCCTGCCCACGGCCCATATGGCGACCTGAAGTGGAACGGCGCCTGGAAGTCGGCCGTGAACGTGGGTGGCGAGGCCTTTGTGGTGGAGTTCGCCATTCCATTCGCAACCCTGGAAGTACCGGCACCGAAACCGGGTGAGAATTGGGGATTCAATATCTGCCGTAACCGGCAGGCAAAGGGCGAGGAGCAGCCGCAGCCGCAGCCGCAGCTCACAGCCTGGTCCCTCCCTTACGCGAACTTCCATGTGCCCTCGTACTTCGGCACTGTGACCTTCAAATAGTCATACCTGGAAGAGGGAGAACGACCACTTTGCTGGCTGTTCGTAGTGCGCCAGTCATGGCGCTTCTGAGAAGAGCGGCGATGACTCGCCGACTACGAACGGTCGTCTGCCGAGCGCGATGATCTTGTTCGTAGTGCGCCAGTCATGGCGCTTCTGAAGAGCGGCGATGACTCGCCGACTACGAACGAGGTGTTCGTGATGTGAGCGTGTTTACCTGTTCGTAGTGCGCCAGTCATGGCGCTGTGAGAAGAGCGGCGATGACTCGCCGACTACGAACGAGGTGCTCGTGATGTGAGCGTGTTTACGTACTCGTGGTGCGCCAGTCATGGCGCTCTGAAGAGCGGCGATGACTCGCCTACTACGAACGAGGTGTTCGTGATGTGAGCGTGTTTACCTGTTCGTAGTGCGCCAGTCATGGCGCTCTGAAGAGCGGCGATGACTCGCCGACTACGAACGAGGTGTTCGTGATGTGAGCGTGTTTACGTGTTCGTAGTGCGCCAGTCATGGCGCTTCTGAAGAGCGGCGATGACTCGCCGACTATGAACGAGGTGTTCGTGATGTGAGCGTGTTTGTAGTGCGCCAGTCATGGCGCTTCTGAAGAGCGGCGATGACTCGCCGACTACGAACGCGCTTCTCAGAAATCATCCCATCCCTTTCCGGTATCGAACGTTGGATATAACCTCCAAAGCATCCTCAAGTATTTAGCGCCCATCTTATCCAGATGCGAATGCAGACTTGAACAACTCCACTCGTCCGCACGTTGAACGTAGCCATGTTTGACGGGATTGCCGTGGATGTAATTGAAGTAGGCAAAGAATGCCTGCTCGCTCCTGACCTCGCGGTCAGAGAATCGGAACCAGACTTTTCTGCCGGGCGTCGCATCCTCTCGATTCCACTCCGTGGCAGTGCCTCGATGGATATCGCCGTCCATCTTGCCGTAAACCTCAATAGCCGACACTTTTGCCAGCAGGTGATAATGGTTCGGTAGAATGACCCATGCTGAGACCTCGCCCCCAATCTGCTCGACACCATCGAGCAACCTGCGCTGATAGTCCGCTCGCCGTTCTTCTGTTTTCATGATGTGTTGGTGTTCGTAATTGGCAGCTGTGATCAGGTACCACTTCTCACCGTCGGAAGAATGAGGAGGCGAATGCCAGGGATGCCCCTTTTCCTTCCTGTGTTCGAGGACTACCTCCTTTTCTTCCTCGCTCAGCCGACGGTATTCGTAAGACTTGAGTTTTCTGGCCATGAGGATTCAGTGGAATTCAAGGAGTGGTTTCAAGGCCTCAAGGTAGATGGTAGCGCATTGCTAGAACTGTTTGTAGAGCGCGGTCATGCTGTTTTAGTTCGTAGTGCGCCAGTCATGGCGCTTCTGAGAAGAGCGGCGATAACTCGCCGACTACGAACGGTCGTCTGCCGAGCGCGATGATCTTGTTCGTAGTGCGCCAGTCATGGCGCTCTTGGGCGACTTCGTCGCCCTGAACGGCGATGACTCGCCGACTACGAACGCCTGGCCCGCCAAACGTCGATGATCTTATTCGTAGTGCGCCAGTCATGGCGCTTCTGAAGAGCGGCGATGACTCGCCGACTACGATCGCCTGGCCCGCCGAGAGTCGCTGATCGTGTTCGTAGTGCGCCAGTCATGGCGCTCTTGGGCGACTTCGTCGCCCTGAACGGCGATAACTCGCCTACTACAAACGAGCCGTCGCTGGTTGGTTATCAGCCTGATGCGGGTAAGACATGCGCGCATAAGGACGGGACATTGAGATTTTGTTCTGAACTCGCCAGGCTCATCCCTCGCTCCTGGCTCGCTCCCATTCCTCCCGGCTCACCGCGCCGGCGACCACGTGGCTGTTGTCGCGGGAGCCATCGGCCCCGCGCAAAGCCCGGGCCCGGGCCGCCGAGTGCTGGTTCCCGGGCTGCAAGACATCCTCCTCGCCCTCGGCGAGGTGCCGGTAGAGCAGTTGCAGTTCCGGCGAGAATTTCGCGTACACTTCCCGCGGCACGTAGGTCCGGAGCGTGTGCCCGCCCGAGTGCAGATTCCCGAACTCGTTGCCCGACAGCCACCACGGCGCGTAGCGGCACACCACCGCCGTGCGCTCGTGCACGTTCGGGTTGAGCGCGCCCGAGTGCCAGATACACGTGTCCTGCATAAGGACCGAGCCCGCCGGCGCGGAGACCTGGAACTCCCCCGGGATCTGCGCCCATTGGTTGATGCCGTCGCGGCGCTCCGCCTCGCCGTCCTTCTGCAACAACTCGCGCCCCCGCAGCTCGCTCTCACGCGCCGCGCCGACCTGGTCTTCGGGAATCACCCGCTCGATGACGCAGAAGCCCTGGACCCGCAGCGATTGCAGGTAGCCCTCGAACTCTGCGTCGCCGCCTTTGGGAATGCCGGTGCCGATGGAGTAGGGGACGCGGAGACGTTGGTCGAGATTTGAGTTTTCGGACATAGTCGATTCAGTTCGTGAAAAAGAATCTTAAGGCTGCGGCAATGGTTCAAGCCGACTACGAACGCCTGACCCGCCGAGAGTCGATGATCGTGTTCGTAGTAGTACGCCAGTCATGGCGCTTCTGAAGAGAGGCGATGACTCGCCGGTTAAATCAATGGCCTTGCAGCAGGTATTCCTTGCTGTAGGCACGTTCCATAACTTTCTGGTGCGTGGCGTTCATGGCTTTTCTGGCGGCCGCTGAATCCGCTTCACCTTTTTCAGCAAAGATCAGGTGTCCCCAGAGATCGGCTGTTTTGAACAGATCCCCGACATAGCCAATCGATACCCAGGAGGAGGTCTGCATGAGTTCATGATCCAGCCTTCCGGGTTGATCGATGCGGCTGAAATTAATTCCCCAGACATCACCAGGTTTTGGCGCTTTCAATCCAAGCCCCTTAAAGGGCAGGCTGACCTGAGCCGTCCAGCCGGTTGTACTGCGGGTTGTCTTGATCTTGATTTTCTTAACGTCGAATTCCTGGTCGCCCTCACGCGTATCATGGCAGAAGCCATCGGCAGTCACTTGAATCATCATCTTCTTTGAGTTTTCAAGGCCGTGGTCATGCTCGGGTTCCAGCCAGATGTAAACGCAATCATCGCGCCAGAGTTTGATGTTATCGTGGCCCTTCTCTCCGGTGTGCAGATCCTTATCCTCACAGATGAAGGTGAGGTCGAGGGCCTTCTTCGTCCAGTTTACGGTTACCTCAGTTGGACCCTTTGGTTTCCCCAGTGTCGGCACGACTTTGAAATCGTCTGCCTTAGCCGGCTCCTTCTGATTCAGGACGAGAACATTGCCCGTGTTCGGCTGTAAATCTTCGTAGTCCGGAAACCTGGGGTATCGCAGGCCTGGCCAGCGAATCATGCGAAGCTGCCTGTCTCCCGGCCAATCCGCCTTTACAACACATTCGCCTGGGGTCGATCTGACTTGTTTCCCATTCCGAAGCTTAATCACACCCGCCTTGCCCTCAAAAGATATCCCGTCCTGCTCATGAGAAAAGGGTTCGGGATCGAGGAAGACGTAATCGGTGCCTGCAGGCGTGACCACCTTGGCGCCTCTGCCGCCGGCAATAGCGGTGACCTCGGGAGCTTTCTCCGTTTTCATCCTGGGGTGGAGAACAACGGACAAGCTGCCACTTTCATGGATCGCAATGCTGATATGCTCTTTATCCAGCTTGATTTTCGGGACGACCTTACCGGGCCGGAGAAAAAAGATGTCCATGTCCACGTCATCTTTGCCGATGACGGTAACACCGGATTTGTGGGGAACGATATCCCTGGCGAGAAGATAGAGCCGCCAGATGGTCGGGGATGATATTTCATCCACTGTGTCGGTCACGATGAAGTAATTGGGCGCCATTGGATCCTTGTCTTTCACAAAACCGATTTGCCGCTGCCAACCGCGTCGGATGCCGCTGGTGTAATCAAAATCATCGGTGCTCTTGAATTCGGTCAGGGCCATGACCCGCTCTTCATTATAGGTCGCCGGCTTATCGACCATGCTGTGCGCAGACCGTGAATCTTTGCTGCGGCGTTTCTGGTAATCATCATCGTGGGATAGTTCCCGCCCTTTGCCCCAGATGACAATGCTGCCGGAATCATTGAAGTAGTGGGAATGGTTGCGGCCGGCGATCATGTAAAGAGAGGTTTCACGATCCCCCACGGTATTTCGCATGAGAACGCCTGTCTCGGGATAAACCGTGCTCTTCCAATTAGGCTTTTGCGGCTTTATGCCTGGATCAACCAGGTAATGCCGATACCCGTTCAGCGCCGCGTAATAGCTGAGGATTCCGGCTTGCATAAAGGAGCCCTGCTGCAGGTGCATCCACTGCATCTGGGCGGCGAATTCAGGATCTTTGTCTTTCCACAAACCGGCCATGATGCCGAACGCGCAGGTGCGTTCATTGGCGTAGGTATGGCCAATGGTCGGCAGTCGACCCAGATTATTATTCCGCGGATCCCTCGGCGTACTGATATTGGCGAACCACATGATGGCCTTGCGCAATTGCTCATCATACAGAAAGCTGTCTTTCAATAATCCCGAATTGTGGGCAGCGAGGCAGGCGCCAAGCCATTGATCGAAAATGACCATGGAATAGTGGGGGCACTCCACCATGCCTCCGGCGGAATCCATCCACTCATCAAGTTCCCGCCTGATCTCTTTCATGGCATTTTCAAGCCATGTCTTCGCCATTGGATGTGATGGGATCAGGCAGGCAATGGTCGCCCGATAGCCATACGCAGAGCTGGTCATATTGGGCAGATAGCCGGCCTTTTTGGTTCCAACTGTCCAGTAACCGGGATCATTGACCTGGTATCCGATCTTGGCGGCCAGGCTGAGAATCTTCGCACGATCCTCAGGAGTGATACTCTTGAGCGAGAGAGCAATATCTGCGAGACCAACGGCCTCACCGAAACGTCTGGCAATGACATGAGGCCCCTTCCCCCATCTGAGGGTTTCCTGAATCCCGGACAGCGTCATCGACAAGGTCGAAATGGTTTCGACGACAAGAGACTTATGGACATGGGGATTCGCACCGAACAGCGATTTAACAACAAACCTGTCCATCCCGTTCCCTTCGAGCCCTGCATGGGAGTTAAATCTCTTCAGGGATTTCTCGATATATGTCGCACGGGTCTTCTTCAGACGGGCCACATCGCCCTTCGTGATATAGAGACGCGGACGCGAGACCCTCTCATGGCCTTTCCATGACAGAATCATCTCCTCCGCAACCAACGGCGCTCCGATCATCAGAACGGACAACAGGAAATTAGTTGTATGACGCTTGCTCATATCCGATCCCTCTATCTCTTGCTTAGGCGCGGCGCTCATCTAAGGCACTCGTAGTCCAAGACGAGATTATTATTATGGATTTTGAAATGGAACTCTTCGTATTCAGGGGCGAAGCCCCGGTCGTTTGCATAGAGGCCGTTGTGCAAATGGTCGGGGCGTTGCCCCTTCGGTCGTCCTTCATTTCTACCCGGCCCTCCGGGCCGGGCTAGGCAAACAGACGGGGCCTTGCCCCTGAAATCCGTCAAATCGTCTGCGTCCCGGTCTACTAACTGTCGGGTCTGCACGCTGATCCGAATGGCAGAATTAAGGTGCGCTCAAATCCGAGTCAAAAGTTCTTTGCTCCAACGTTCGGTCGTGATGGGAGGCTCATAGGCTCTGTCTAGGGCGGCCTATTGTTTCTCCAGCAACCGAAAAGAAACATCGTCAACGAAGACTTCTTCGTCGTTCTCCAGTGGAGCGGCGGTGATCAGAATAACGGCTGAGGCCGCGCCTTCGGGGATTCTTGCGATGGTTTCAAGGCGAACCCACTCGTCGAGTTTTGAGCTCTCGTCGGAGAAGCTGACGCCGCGCAGCGTCCATCTGCCGTTCGAGTCACGCCAGCGGGTTTCCATTTTGACGGTCGGCTTGTTCTCCCGAGTCACATGCGCGGTGTTCTTGATGAACGCCTCAACGTGATACATCTGGCCGCTCTTCACGTTCGGGATGGTTGTGATGTAGCATCCGTTGCCGATGCCATGCATCAGCCCCGAGCGTTTGCCGGATCGGCGAACTTTGTCGGATGTTGTGAAGCTGCCCATCCCCTTGGCGTGCTGCCACGAGGCCCAGCCGAACGCCTTCGAGGCCGTCCATTCGAGGTGCGGAGGAAAGTCAGACTTCTTATCGATTCTCTCGAAGCCCGGATTAACGACGCGATTCTTTCCAATCTTCAGCTCGCCCGTTTTGAATCGGAACATGAAGCTGCGGTATTCGTCGGCCTCGTAGCGGGCGACAGCTTTTTGCAGGAGTGCCTTCACACGTTTGTCGAGCGTGCCCGACTTCAGGTCATGACGGTGTAAGCGAACCAGAATCTTGCCGACGGTATTCGCGAGCTCTCGCTTCCACTGTTCCCGCAGCGGGGTCGCCGTATCCCGGCGGAAGCGACCGGGAAGGAAGGAATCATTGATGAGTGTTTCCCGATACAGAACCTCATGGCGATCCAGCAGCGTGTTCATCCGACGGATTGTCTCCAGCATGGCCATTGCACTGACATCGTCGATGGTCTTGCTCGCAGTCTCGCTCGCATTTCGCCGAGTCATGGAGAATCCTTCGAGCATGTCGAGGAAGACCTTCAGACCATTACTGACATACCCCACCCGCCGGCCTTCCAGGCCATCCTGCTTCGAGATGATTCCAAGTTTTGGG
>JASLXP010000520.1 GCA_030740295.1 Planctomycetota bacterium | reverse complement strand
CCTCCGCGGACATCGGCTGGTCCGTGGCGATGATCTTCTCCAGCAGCGGCTCGACCATCGATTCCAGCTCTGCCAACCGTGCGGTATGACGGTCACCTGCGGGAGACGTGGGGTATCTCTCCAGCGACTTCTCAATAGCCGGGACAATCCGCCCCTGGGTATCCCTGGCCGCGTGCTCCACTCCGGCCATCGGCTCAGGATGGAATTTCAAAGCCAGGAGCCGCTGCAGTGAATCACGGTAGTAAACAAGCTCCGTGACCTTTTCGATGGTCTGCCGCGCCGGTTCGCTTCCAGGTTTCATTGGCCGCAGTCCAACGTTTCTGCGCCCATAATCAATGAACCTCGATGCCAGCCATGAATCGATAGCTCCGCCCTTCCTGGAAATGAGGTCTTTGCTGTTTTTGCCGCACATCATGCTCGCCAGGGAAATCTCGCGACGTTCCTTCGGCGAACTGAAGGCCCCGTAGAGAGCAGGCCAGATTGACTGTAACTGCCGTGCAGCTCCGCGCGTTTCCAGCAGTGTGTCTCGTGTTTCAACAAGAGACTCCAGCCAACTGTCCTTCTTTACGAACCATTCGGGCAGGGGAGCCGGGTCACGGTAGAAGGCCAGGTCTGTTGTCTTGTTGATTTCCAGCGGGCGCCACAACCCTTCGAACCCGCGTTCATGGCGGAGATTCGGGTGCATTCCGTAAAGAGAGAACGCAAATCCGTAGGCATGGCGGTTGTTGGTGAACTTGGCGAGGAAGTGGTTCTTGCCCTTCTCGAGACGCACGGTGGCCCGTTGCGGCATGTCGCCGCGAGAGTTTTTGCCGCCCCATTTCAGTATGGCCTGGCCGTTCACCCACCAGGTGTATCGCCCGGTGCGGCGCCAATGCTCCATGCCGTATGCTCCCATTCGCCTGTCACTCTCGGGAGCACGGATGATGCAGTCGATCTTAACCTCGACCGGCTTATCTGCTGTGATCTCACGATAGACGTACTGTGTTTCACCGGCCGATGGGGCGGGCCCACGGGGAAGCTGCTGGTAGTAGCCGTCAATCCATTCAGGATGGCTGACCCACGGCCGGATGGCTTCAGGCGTCGCGGGGAAGTTGGGTGCCGGATACTCCTTGTCGAGCAGCGGCAGCCCGGCGTTGGCCAACGCGTCCTTCTCGATATCAAACACGCAAGCGTAGCTCGAGGCGACATTGTCCATCCAGTTAAGCAGCGGTCCCTGGTCGCGGAAGGGGCCGATCCTGCGCCATGTCCCGAGTTTCACTCCGGCCTCATCGAGGAGCTTCTTCGCGGCCCGTTGGCTGACGTGCTCGGCGAGCTCCCGGCTGCGGACCTGTCGCATCGCATCGACGGTCGCATCCTGGGCCTGCACCGATAACGTCATGACGGAAAGGCAGACGAGAGATGACAGAACAGTCATAGCTGATCGAATTCGCATGGTCGTTGCGCTCCTGGTGATATTTGGCGTAAGGCTTCACTGCGTTTTGCTCGGCCCGCAACTGAGGGCCAAGGCCAGCGCGGCATTCTAGATTCTGTCCCGGATTTCGCAGGGAAGAATGTTGTCTGGCCCCTGGGCCGTGAGGCACCGCGAATCTTGCTCGACGTCTCCTCGTCTTAATCCTGTGCAATCTTCTGCGTTTCTGCCTCGGAGGATTTCCAGACGTTCAGCTCGAAATCGATGGGGCATCTCCTTTCGTATCCGGTTCTGCCTGTTCCTTTGCGAGCGCACCGAGTTTGCGGCGTAGATCGGGGGTAAGCAGATCACTGCCTCGCTGTCCGCCGGCTTTTTGGGCGTCCGTTTCCGGTTTCTTCTCAGGAAGGCTTTCCGAGGTCTGCCTTGGAGGATCACCAACCTTCAGCTCGAAATCGATCGGATGATCGACCGGCTGCTGGGGCAGGCTTGCCCGTTCGAGCTTCCGAAGCATCAGGTTTCTGGTGCGGTCATTGAGAGGCAGGCGATGGGGCTCTTCCTGGTGGCGGTCGGCCTGGAGTGCCGGGAGAAAGCTCTGGCCGCGGTTCTTCCGTGGGGCTTGCAGCAGAGCGAAGGATTCGGACGGCTCTTTGCCGGTAAGGAGGGAATCCAGAACAACGATGGCTGTCTTCCGGCTGGCAACGATGCCTTCCCCCAGCTCGATGTTGCGGACGTGGTATGGCGTGATCAGTCTGGACGTGCAGTTAGGGCAACCGTCTTCGCAGTCGCAGGTGAGAAGATGCTCCAGAGCGACCTGCAGGATTTCATCGAGGCGTTCGTAGCACTGCTCCGAATGACCGATGCCCCTCAGATAGAACTCATACCAGAACATGGTGTGCCAGGGAGTGTTCCTGCAGCCGACGGACCAGTCGAAATCGTTCGCGTCACTGGTGAGGAAGAGGGGAAGGATGCGGCTGACGCAATAGAGTATGCCGAGCATTCCTGATTCCGGATCCATGTCGAGCTCAGCCACCTTGATGGGCAGATCAGGCGGCGTCTCCAACCAGAAGGACATGGCTTCGTAAGCGACCGGTGGAACGTCGGTATCGTGCTGGGAGATGCGGTCGAGGGTGTAAAAGCGAACTCTCTCGTATATCGGCGTGCTGAGGACGGCAAACACTTCTCCCAGGCACGCCTGCCCCGTGCCCAGGGGCCGTTTGTCGAGCACTGCGTCGACATGGTCAACCGCGGTGCCGGTGACCGGGTCAGTGTAATAGGCCACGTCGCTGCGGCGGACGCGGACCAGGTTCCGGTCGAAATCGTGTTCGACCATTTCGTAGGTGTCGCCGAGATGAAAGTAGACCGCGCCGGGATAGAAAATTCGCAGTGCGCGGAACTTGTCCAGCCGGTCGATGGCTTTGCCACTGTCGGCATCCATGATGATGGTGCTCTCGTCGCCGTAACCGCGAAGGCGGACGTCACGGGAAGGCTGGTCGGATGAAGCGTGGTACCAGGCGCCGTCAATCAGTCGCACTTTCTCCGTTTCCTCGAGGACATCCAGCGCCAGCCCGGATGCATAACCGAAGCTGTTCGTGTCATTCTCTTTCACTGGCAATTCTGCGGCCGCGCATTGCAGATGGCCAAGCACCACAAAAGGGTTGTCCTGATCCACGACGGCCCGCTCGATGGGCCGGCCAAAGATGAACTCCGGATGCTGCATGATGTACTGGTTGATGGCCGTATCAGTAGCGACGAGGAAACAGACCGAATCGCGCCCGGCGCGACCGACGCGACCGGTCTGCTGAAAGAAAGCGTTCAGCGTGCCCGGATAGCCAACGACGATGCAGGCATCGAGCGCGCCCACGTCGATGCCAAGCTCGAGGGCCCGCGTCGCGCTCACGCCGAGCAATTCGCCTTCGCGAAGCCGGCGCTCCATCTCCCTCCGCTCGGCTGCTGAGTATCCCCCGCGATACGGAACGACGCGATCGGCCAGTCCGGGAGCATCTTTCTCGAGTGATTCACGCACGTAGCGATAAATCATCTCTGCTGTGTTGCGAGCTTTGCTGAAACAGATCGTAGGAATACGCTGATGGATGAGGTTTATCATCAACTCATGGGCCTCGACGTTCGAGCTTCGCCTGCCCCTCCATTCGCGTTTTTTGATGCGGGGGGGGATTCCAGAAAACGAACGTCTTTGTACCGGCCGCGCTGGCATCTTCAGCGACATGGTGAATCAGCCTGCCGGTGATCCTTTCGACAAGTTCCTTCGGGTTGGCCACCGTCGCTGAGGAACAGATGAACTGCGGCTTGGAACCATAGTGCTCGCACAGGCGCAAAAGACGCCGGATCACATTGGCCATATTCGCGCCGAAGAATCCGGTGTATGTGTGCACTTCGTCAAGTACGACGAACTTGAGCCCAGTCAGAAGCCTGCTCCAGGGCGCGTGCCTGGGAAGCAGATTCAGGTGCAGCATCTCGGGATTGGTAACAATCAACCTGGCCGCGGCCTGAGCTGACCGCCTTTCACCACGGGAAGCATCCGCATCAAACGGCACTGCGACGGGCCGGTTCACATCGGTCGTTGGTGAGATTGACCCGATGCCCCGGTTCCACGCAGCCGCCTGGTCCCGTGCGAGGGCTTTGGCCGGGAAGACCAGCAGGCTCGTCGCAGTTGGAGCCTCCAGCAAGCTTCGGAGGATGGGCACCTGGTAACAGAGGCTCTTTCCGCTTGCCGGCCCTGTCGTTATGAGGACGTCCTTGCCATCGAGTGCTGCCTGTATCGCTTCCGACTGGTGCCGGTAAATCTCAGTGACCCCAAGGCCGGCCAGAAAGCTCTGCATTTTCCCGTCAAAGCCTTCGGGAACTGTCGCCCACACCGGCTCTCGTTCTGACTCCTCATGCACGTGTACGATCTGACCTGCATAGTCAGACGATCCCTTCAGCGAACTGAGAAATCCATCAACATTCATGGTTCATGTCGTCGACGACGGTGGCGTGGATCATCTGTGCCTGCCTGGTAGGTCAAGACGGTGTCTTTACGGATTTCAGGGGCGAAGCCCCGTCGTTTGCCTAGCCCAGCCCGGCGGGCTGGGAAGTAATGAAGGACTACCAAAGGGGCA
>JASLXP010000519.1 GCA_030740295.1 Planctomycetota bacterium | reverse complement strand
TTTCATTTACGATTCTGTGCTGCTGGTGCAGCCAAAGCGCTTCAAGGATGTGATGGCACTCCTCCTTCTTCTTTGGATCGAATCGCTTCGCCCACTTGGCCGCGGCATCAGTAACAGCCTTGCTGTCGCGCGCGCTGAGCTCGATGCGTGTGCGGTGCCGAGGGCCGTTGTCCGGATGCTTGAGGACATCCAGCAGCTTGCCGATCGGCTCGCCGGCAATCTTGACCGATGGCAAAAGGTCGCGTCCTTCAGCGGTGACTCGATAGACGCGCCCGTGCTCGTGGTCGCGATGCGGGTCGCGAATATTGTGCTGCATGTGTCCAATGAGCGGGTTCTGCCAGTCGCTGATGTAGAGCGCGCCGTCGTCGCCGATAACAACGTCTGTGGGGCGGAAGTTCTTATCTGACGAAACCAAGAGCGTTTCGACTTGGTCGGCCTTAATGACTGCGCCCTCGTATTTAAACTTGTATTGGGCGACGCCCTGAAAGCCGATGGCGTTGCAGATCATGAGATTGCCACGGTTCGTCTCTGGAAAGTGGCTGCTATCGAGGATGCCGATGGCCGGTACGGGACGATAGCTTTTACGATAAAACTGGCCCATGGAGCGTTCGCCCGGGTAAGCGATGTAGTAGCCTGTGCCGCTCGTTCCATCGCTGGCAAAGTGGTTTCCCCAGCGATCGAACTCATCACCGTGCGGGTTAGGCCCGAGGCCGAAGTGGCGATTAACCGTGTGGATGCGGGGATTGAATTTCATCATGTGCGAAGCGCGCATCCGATACGGCTTGCCCCATGGCGATTCGATGTTGGTGGAATGAAAGACGCCTTCGGCAAAATAAAAATCGCCGCCGGGACTGAGCGCGAAATTGTTTGATGTGTGATGCGTGTCTGCGGAATCGATGCCGCTCAGGTAGACAATCTTCACATCGGCCTTGTCGTCGCCATCAGTATCTTTCAGGTAAAGAATGTTGGGCGCATTCGCTACGAGCACGCCGCCATTCCAGAATTCAAAACCTGTCGGATTGTGCAGGCCGTCGGCGAACACGATGCACTTGTCCGCCTTACCGTCGCGGTCTTCGTCAGGCAAGATGAGCAGGCAGTCATTGAGCGGCAAATCGGGACGCCAGATCGGATAAGTCGTCCAGGCCGATGCCCAGACACGCCCTCTGGTATCGACGGACATCTGCACGGGATTGATGAGCCGAGGAAAGACCTCCTCAGAGGCGAACAGATTGACCTTCATCCCCTCGGCGACCTTCATTTTGTCTATAGCCTCTTCGCCGCCGAAATAGATGAATTTGCCATCGGGTCCGGGGCCTTTGCGATTCGGCTTCACTACAAGTTGCGGGGGAGTGTTGTTGTCATTTGGCTTCGCCGTGCCGCCCTTGGCAACGGCCCAGATGACCTTGTCACGGTTGGCAGTCATGACATCACGAATCTCCATCTCCCGCTGGAGCACTTCGAAGTTGGTCTGCTTGTCCACGAATCTCAGACGTGACCTTCCTCCATGGACGTCGTTGCCGTCGGTGGCGCGGTAGCGGTTAAACCAGTGCAGGTTCCTGTCGAGCACTGCAGCTCTGATCTTCTTAAGCAGGTCGTCGCTGACTGGACCTTCGCTCTTAAACAGCGCCTTCTCGATGACCTCGGCTACGGCACGATTGCCATGCTCAAGCAGATGAATGCCGTTCAGG
Organism: Planctomycetota bacterium; assembly: GCA_030740295.1. Next base: position 4,097 of record JASLXP010000519.1, on the reverse strand, counting down.
GTCAGCGGCTTTTTTGCACTCTCGTAAAGTTTTTTGGTGGGTGAATAGAGATCGACGAATGGCAGATCATTCCTGGCCGCGACCTCAGCTATTGCAGTGGTGTAGACCTTCAGGCGGGCATTGCTTTCCGTGCCGTCCGGCAGGTTTGGATCGTTAAGGTTTTCATGAGCGATTGGCGAGAACAGAACGATGCGGGGCGCAACCTTCCCGTTGTACTTTTGCTTCAGTCGGTCATCGATGTATTTCTGCAGGTTCTTTTTGAAGCTGAAGGATTGCCCGACGCCTGCCGCGGCCTCGTTGTATCCAAAGAAGGCAAAGATGATGTCGGCCTTGCAGCGCTTGAGATGATCGTCGTGCGAGCCGAAGCCGCCTGATCGCGGCATGTTATTCACCTCATCCGCGGCGAATCCGAGATTGCGGAAGACGAGTTCCTTATCCGAAAAACGCGCCTGAATCAGCGTTTCCAGCCACCCGTGATGCTGCATGCGATCGGCGAGGGTGTTGCCAACATAGCAGATGTGGTCGCCTTTATTGAGTTCAAGTGTCTGGGCGAAAAGAGGAAAGGTGACGAGGAGAATTGCAGTGGCTGCAAAGAAACTGGTTCTGAGAAGATGCATAGGAACTTCCTGGCGTAGTACTTCCGGTAGTTTGAGTTGCTGTAAGCGTGGACAGGCTCGATGGCTGTCCTGCTGCCCGTGTGCGCACGGATGATAGTGGACCAGGATCGAGCCGCCGCCGGTTTCGAACTAACTTTCCTCGCCGCTACACGGCCGGCTCTTGCCCAACAGCCCAAGACGGGCGAAGACGCCCATCCTACGTCGCCAGGGCACCACCAGCCTGATCTCACAGGCTGGCCGATTTCAGTCAGGCAACGGTACCGGCCGCGCGTCCTCCGTGCGAATGCTCCAGTCAGCCAGGCGGAGCTGCATCCGGGCTAGAGTTTCCAGATGAGCTGGCTCGGCCGCCAGATTAGTGAGTTCCCAGGGGTCGTTGGCCAGGTCGTAGAGCTCATCAAGGTCGCCCATGGGGTCGTGCACGTATTTCCAGTCGCGAGTGCGGACCATCTTTCGCCTGCCTTCGGCCTCCCGCCATTGCAGGGATTGCATCAGCGCGCGGCGTCCCCATGGCCGTGGCAGATTTTCAAGATCGGTCACGCGAAACGGTGGACCGCCGGCCCCGTATTCTGAAAATGTCTCGTCACGGGGCTCGGCTTCGGTCACGGTGGGAAGAGTTTCGCCATGCATCGTGCGCGGGACGTCCAGACCCTGAAGCTTCAGCAGAGACGGCACAACGTCAATCAGATTCACCATGCCCTGCTCGCATACTCCCTCCGGCACATTACCCGGCCACGAGACAATCAGCGGCACGCGGGTCAGGCAATCGTAAAAAACACCGCCTTTGCATTGCATCCGATGCTCGCCCATGAAATCGCCGTGGTCGGAACAGAACACGACAATAGTGTTCTCCCTGAGGTCGAGCCGTTCGAGCGCGTCCATGATCTGGCCGAGGCCGTCGTCGAGGAAACGGACCATGCCGTAATAAACGGACATCAGACCGTACACGTCGTCGAGCGAATCTTCTTCCATGCCCAGAATACTGTGGAGGATTCGATTTCGTTCGGGCGCGGCATCATCGAATTCTTCATCACGCCACGGTGGGAGATCGATCTTGTCCGGCGGGAACATGGCCGCGTATCGTTCCGGCGCTACCCATGGCTCGTGCGGGTCTGGGAAAGATACCCACAGCGCGAAAGGCTCGTCCGAATTCTCTTCAAGGAATCGCACGGTCTGGCCGGCGATAAGACCGGTCGAATAATCTTCGAGGGGGAAATCAGTCGTGGCATAACCGAAACGCGGGCTCTGCGGCTGCATGGTCCGGCGCATCTCATGAGCAGCTCGGATTCCCTCGCCTGGCCGGTACCAATTCATGCCTCTGGCCGAGTCGTCTTTCGGCAATCCCCCGTGCGAGATTTCGAGCCAAGTATCAAAGAGGGCAAGATCGGTCTCCTCTTCGAAGCAATGATTCTTACCGATCAGACCAAGGTGATAGCCTGCCTCCTTCCAGATCTTGAAAGCGTGATCGGCATGGGGAGGCATCAGGGCCTGGTTACGCCGGCAGCCATGAGTATGCGGGAACTGGGATGTCCAGAACGAGATTCGCGCGGGCACACAGAGCGGGTGCGGGGTGAATGCTTGCTCGAACAGAACTCCCTGCCGGGCGAGCCGCGCCATCGATGGAGTCTCGCAGAATGTGCTGCCATAGAGGTGGCTTGCAGTAGCCTTCTGCTGGTCGGTCATGATGACGAGGATATTGGGTTTGTCAGGCATGCTGGATGTTCTCCAAGATCTAACGCTTTCTTGCAGTGGCTTCGTGTCGTACCCAGACGTTTTCGTCCCCGGTCATAGTATCCAGCATAGCGTCGCGCTCTTCACCGGGCAGCCAGTGCGCATGCTTTACGGCGAACAGACGGGCCCGGACGTCGTTCGGGCGCTGTGCATGTGCGCGGATGCTGTCCAGGACCTTCTGTTTCGTGGCTGCATCGAAGAACGGTTCTCCGAGGTCGAGATACAGGGACTTGATCTCGTTGGAGATGCCGTTCATCAGCGGAAGCATTGTAGACACATTGCCTTTGTTGAGGGTTCTGTGGATGACACCGTAAAGCATGTCGAGAGCGTAGGGCTGTTGGCAGTTTCCGACCGCGGTCGCGAATTGTTTCGGATGGCGGCGGCACAGTTCTTCCAGCCAGGGCAGCACGAAACGAAACCAGCTTTTCACCATGAGGACGTGTTTGAGGGAGACCCGGCACTGGTCCGGGGAATTGTAAGTGGTTCGGCAGGCGTGCCACGTGGAGCGAATTCGGCTGCCGTTCGCCAGCCCCAGTTCGTTCAGAGCGTTTTCGAAAGGCCCCCATTCACCGAGTTGCGCTAGCGCGAGGGCGGCTGAGATGGCTTGCCTCTTGTTGGGATTCCACGGTTTCTTTGAAACTGCAGACGTGGCTGCGAGGCCCGTGACCAGGGGCCTCAGAGGTGCGACGGCCTTCTTATCTCCGAGATAACCCAGACCCTCGGCAGCCGCCATCACTATCTCGGGCGTCTTGTCTTCGACGCGCCCGGTCAGGATCTCGAACGCATCCTTATTGCCGGATCTGCCAAGTAATCTCAAAGCCGGTGCAGCCACGCCGGGCTCCATCCTCCGTGCCTGGCTGGACAGAGCGGGAAGCTTCTTTCGCTCCATGCGCGGCACTACAACGAAGTAAATTGCTTCAAGCTCGTCTGGTCCCAAATCAAGATCGGGATCGAAGAGACCGATGACTTCAGACAGCGGCGCGTCGGCTGCTTTCGTTTCGATGAATTTCTTTACAGCTTCCGTCCGTTCCTTCGGTTGCAGGTCGAGCAGGTCGATGATGTTCTGGCCGCTGGCTGTCAAAGGCAGGAAGGCCAGGGAGGCGAAAAGGACCATCGTGGGAAGAGGGATTCTGATAGTGGGGCATGCATCTCTGCCTGCCATTTCGCAGACAAGGATGTCTGCGCCACAGTTTTCTCTGCGAAGCGCTTCTCTCATCATGCTATCTCACCTCCACTGACACTTTTGTCACACTTCCTGACACGACTTCCCTGGCTCGAACGGTCCATTTTCCAGCCGGGTCGTTGAACGCTATCGGCAGCACAAACTCCCCCCGGCCTTCCGGACAGAGCACTCTCTCTGAGTACTCCGGTCGCGCTTTGCCGGTTGCATCGGATACTCCAACTCGACAAACATGCTCTTCCGCTTCCCCTTCTGACACCGCAACGTGCAACCTGATGGGCAGCGGCTTTCCGCGTTCGGCCTGAGCCGGTCGCGCTGTCTGGATGCCGGTAATCGTGTACGGCAGATGTGCGAAGAGGAGCGCGGTGGCCTGGCGGAGAGGCAGTTCTATTTCGCTGGTGTGCCCCAGGTAGCGGTGGGAGCGTATTTCGTAAATGTGGCCGGGCTTGTCCCAACCTATGTTTACGTTCCGGGTCTGATACGGCTTATTGTCCAGCTTGGTCCAGCCGCTTGCCCGAAACAGGTTCACGCCATCCATGACGCCGTAGTATGAAGCCCTTCCCGATCGGAAG
>JASLXP010000518.1 GCA_030740295.1 Planctomycetota bacterium | reverse complement strand
GCGATTCCAGGTTGGCCGGAGTTTGCGCTGTTGGCATTCACATTTGCGTGTGACTGTTCCCAGGGCGTCTTTGCCCTGGGCTACGTTGTTTAACGCCTTCGGCGTAAAGAGTTGTTTCACTTGAATTGCTTCTCGACTTATGCCGAAGCTCTTGTCCACGAACAGTATGCGAAGAATCGCGCTTGTTCTGGGGCTAGAGAGTGAACCTGGCCAGAAAGACATCCGAAGGCACCGGTGGCTCGTGGGGGAGCGGCATACGCTCGTGCTGGGAATAGTAGCTCATGGCGACCTCATCGTTCGGTCCGACGGCGAGGCCGGAATAGGAACAGTCGCCTCCGCTTGGGACGGTCAGGAGATGGTGCGCTTTTGTATCTCGGATTTCCCAGACGGAGCAGTGGTGCCCGGAGTCCGTTTCACAAGTGCCTTTCGGCAGATCGCATTCCTGCGAGCGGCCGGCAACGATCCATCGGCCAGACACATTCAGGACGACCGGTGCGTGAATCATGACGCCCAGGTCTTCCCATCTCCATTCCGTGTACGGCGCAAAGCTCCTGCCCAGCCAGGAATGGTTTTGGGGCTCGATAGCGCGAATGACACAATGCAGGACTCCTGGCTCCGTCTGGTACAGGACCGGTTCACCCGACCCGCCGCCGGAACGCATCTGGCAGACGAGGGTCCAGTCGAAGAGGTCGTCGCTCCGGAGCAGATGGACCGTCCGCATCGTCCGATCGCTCCGCTTCCCAAAATGGTAGGCCGCACAGTAGAACTGGTCGTCGAGCGGGAGAATGCGCCACATCCAGTAGTTGACGCCATACACCTGCTTTGGCGCGGACCACGAGAGACCATCGCGTGAGATTGAGATGTGGGAGATCAGGTCCATTGGCTCGCCTGTGATGCTGCGCGTGCCGTCGCCCCATCTCGGATACCACGTGCCGAAGACCACTCCCAAGCGGTCACCGGCATCGATGAGTTTGGGGTCGCGGTCGTCGGCTCCGGTATCGATTCGGGCGCAGATTTCCCAGTCTTTCAGCCCTTCCGATCTCATAATCAACACATCGCCGTTCGGCGGACAGCCATGATGCTGCGCAGTGCGGAAGCTCAGGTAGTAATGTCCTTTCCATCCCAGCAGGTCTGTGAACGCGTTGTGGTAACCGTCCGCGCAGACCGTTTCCAGACTCAGTAGCTCAGCCATGGGTTCCCTCGATTTCTGATCCAGGAGTGTGGAGCCCCCGAGTTCCGTTCAGGGCAATATGCCCTCGGGGGAAACTGGCGTGTAGCAGGCTCATAGGAACGGATAAATACTGTCCGGTTGGTAGTCCGGAAACACGTGATCGTGCGGCCGTCCGGGGAGCAGATTCTTGCCATCCGTAAAGCCCTCCGGCCTGCCGTTCAGGAATTCGATCATCTTGTCGCGCCACGGCTGAAGCCTGTTTTCGGCGTCTTCGGTCAAAGCCAGATCTTTCAGTTCGTCCGGATCATTCTCGAGATCAAACAACTGCTCGCGACCGGAATGAGTGTACCAGATGTATTTGTGTTCATCGCTAACCAGGAATTGTGTCGCGTGATCGGGATCCGCGTGGCCGGAATGTTCGCCGTGGAGGATGTCCCGCACGCGCGCTGATTCTCCCCGAAGGATCGGTACGAGACTCTTGCCCGTGCACGTATCCGGCACTGGCAGATCTACCGCATCGAGGATGGTCGGCATGACGTCCTGCAACCCGACAGGAGTATCGCAGATGATCTCTTCCGGGAATCCATAGCGATGCGGGGCACGTACCAGAAACGGGATGCGCGCAGACGCTTCATAGGGAAAGGTCTTTGAGAACATGTGATGGTCACCGAGCATTTCGCCGTGATCGGAGATGAATACAATCAGCGTGTCGCGAGGAACGATGCGGCCCTTTTGGAACGAGCTTACGCACTTCAGGATGCGACCGACCTGGTCATCCACGAAGTGGACGGTCGCATAGTACGCCGCACGGCATTCATGCAAATCCTGGTCATCGATGTGGGCATGAGGAGCAAACGGACCGAGCCCCTTCTGCGGGCCGCCGAAATCGCGCGCCCAGTCGCCGACCGCGGCCGCCGGGGTCTCACGATTAATGTATCGGTCCCAGTGCCCCTTCGGCGGGATGAATGGAGTATGCGGATCAAAGAACGAAACATTCAGAAAGAATGGACACGATGGATCGCGCTGCCGTGACAGAAACTCGATCGTCTTCGACGCTATCCAGTACGAATGCTTTTTCCTTTCATCCAAAGTGTCGGGCCTCGCCGCCCAATACTCGCCAGTAACCCCGTGGTCACCACAGAGGTCGGGAGCTGTTTCGCCCTGTTCTCGCAGCCAGGCGGTGTAGTCCGTTTGTCCGCCGATACCGTCGGTAAGGAGCATATGGTCAAAGCCGAATCGTTTGCCCTTCGGCTGCAGATGGAGCTTCCCCACCAGCTTCGTTTCGTATCCGGCATTCCGCAGCTCGCCGGGCAGCGTGTGCGGCGGATCGAAATCCTCATACTTAAAACCGACCATCCCATGCGCCGCTGGAGCCAACCCCGTCATTAAGGATCGCCTCGCCGGAATACAGCTCGGGCACTCCGCATAGGCCCGCGTAAACCGCGTTCCACCCCGCGCAATACTGTCGAGATTATGTGTCTGAAGCGTCGGATGCCCTTCGATGCCGAGACAATCTCCACGCTGCTGGTCGGTGCAGATGAGAAGGATGTTGGGTTGGCTGCTGGACATGATGCTGGCTCGCGTGCTCGAAACTCCGCGCTGGATATTAGGCGTCCCACTCAGGCACGTCCAGACTGGAATGTGCGACTATTCGACTTACCGGCCATCAACTTCTTTAGAGGCTCCGAGCGTTGTGACGTTTCGTATGCGGCGCAGATGATAGCCGGCCAGGTAGAGGTCTTGCTCAAGGAACTCAAATTCCCCTCCCTTTTCAATGCTGCCGATTGATTCGAATGCGAGTGTCGTCGGATCGAGACGTTTGAGAATGTTCTCTGCCAGAAAGTAGATTCTGCCGTCAGGCCCAATCTTCAGGCTGGATGTTCCGGAGCTCAGCGGCCTGTTGAGAATGATCTTCATCTCGCTCAGGTCGAATACATAGAAAAGATGACTCCCGGCCTTTCGGCCCACACCCAAAATCCTGTCACCGATGGCAGTGACGGGGCCACAACTTTGCAGACCTGGGACGGGAACTATTACGTCCGTAACCTTCTTCGTGGCGACATCGAACACGAAGAGCTTTGCCTCCTTTGGCGTTGCACTCTTAGCGCGAGGGTCGGTCACGGGAGTGCTCGAATAAACGATCAGCTTCCCGTCACGTGCCGCAGTCAGGCCTGCGCAGTCCTGCACAAGGAAAGGCTTCCGCAGACCTGCCGGCTTGCGATCTTTGGGGTTCCACCAGACCAGCCCGCCTCCCACGTGCAGGCGCTCTGCGTGAGCACCGACGTAGATGCACCCGTCGGCGCCGATTGCGCTGGCCCGGGCGTGATGGGTCTGCACCAGATTGCCGAACCGGTGACACTCTCGCGGATTGCTGTCCACTGAACTGAGCGGCGGTTCTTTGTGCTTGGGCGTTGTGGTGAAGAATGTCCAGGGCACGGCAGGATCGTACTCGACCATGTAAGTGCCGGGGTAGCCGGCGATGTAGACCTTGCCACCGAGGCACTGCATGGTGTACGCGCTCAACGGCGCCTTCCCGGGGATGGAGAACTCGTTCTTTGCCGGGTCGTAGATAAAGAAATCCTCATAGCCTCGTGGCGCGCCGAGAAGGCGGCCGTCCGGCAATGCCTTCAGTGAGAGAGATTTCCAGGGCGTCGTCTGGATTCCTTCCAGGTCAACGTAGCTCCAGTCTTTGCCTGGCATGCGGAACCAAATCTGCGCCTTGCCTTCTGAGTTAGGACGGGCAAGTGTCAGCAGGAGCTCGGGCCTGGGAGCGGCCTTTGGCCTGGGCTTCCCCTTCGAAGGCTGAGTCTCAGAGGCCAGGCCATCTCGAAGGCGGAACAACTTCCTTATGGCTGGTTTCTGAGATCTCGATTTGAGACTTACCCGGGCAGTGCAGTTGCCTCCTCTTCCACTGACCTCGAGGTAATCTGGATCGCTGATGAGCACCTTCTGCTCCATGGTCTCACGGTCAGTGGCGACCAGGTACCAAGGGTTTTTGCCAGCGGCGCTGTAAACGTACTTTTTGCCGACGGCCATGGAGTAGATATACCGTGGCGATGGATGCTTCGGCCCCTGCACGCCAAAATCTCGAAACTGGTTGGACTTCGGGTCGTATTCAATCACATAGGCTTTGGCCGATGCCGTGCCCATGTAGATTTTCCCGTCCTCTGCCTCCTGCATACAAAATGGCAGAACTCGATCCTTGATGTCGGGGAAATCGATGAATTCGAGGGAGCCGTCCCCCGGGTCAAAACGCCAGACACCGGTCTTCGCATAGTGGCCCATGTAGAACCTGCCATCCCCAGCCATGACTCCCTTGCTGTTGAGGCTGTAGCACAGAGCGCCGGAGGGATTGCTTTTCACCATCTTCACCTTCCTGGCATCGAGATCGACGATGTAGATCTGTATCGGGAGAGTATTTCTCCGGACGGGATTGTAGGAAGTAATGAACCACCACCCCTTTTGTCCAGGTTTGGGCACCAGAAAATCGCCCATACGGCGCATGGTGCTCACCGGCACTCCAAGGTCTTCGACGTTCAGCGCCCTGATCTCCGCTTCGCCTGTTGTTCGAGCCGCTGCTGCGAGAAACAGACCCAGGACAAGCCAGACAGCATTTACTCGTAAGCCCACTCTTCGCCTCCTGCAGTGAGGATATCTTCCCAGCGAGTCTCGGAACTGGCTGTGAGTTCGCGCCGCGCTTTTGAACCGAAAGTCGGACGGGGAAACGTCGGCTTTCGTTGCATGGATCTCAGCGCGCAGATAAGCCCGATATGATGGTGGGTGTGCCATGCGGTTCGGTGACACATGTCAAGAAGCGTCTCGCCGTCAGGGTTGTTCAGAGGCACTTCTTTCTCAAAGTCGGATTCTTCAAATGCTTGAAATCGACCGACGACGAGCTCCCAATCCTTGTGGATCAGCCTGACGATTTCCTCCTTGTCTGGAATCTCGTCCCGCAGCTTGTCCGGATCGGATCCATGCCCAAAGTGGATGAAGGGGCCAAGGCATTCCCAGTCTGGTTCATCGTCAAAAAACCATATCAGCGACCCGATGAACTGCCCCACATGGCAGGCGTTCCATCCGATGTTGTTCTTCCCGGGCTCAGGCTGCCAGAGGATGTCATCTCGATTCAGCCCCTCGAGGCTCATCAAGAGGGATGCCTTGGCGTAGGCAAGTAAACGTAAACAGAATTGTTTGGTGTGCATCGGGTTTTCCTGTGATGGTTGGGCCGTCAGAATTCGATTATGAGAATGATCACGATAAGGATTAAGAGAGATGAATCCTCTGAAGATAGTTCACACCATTCCGCCATCGCTCCTGCTTCTCCCTCAATCCACCAGCCTTTCAGAGAGCGCAAGGACCGGCTCCAGGGAACTCTTAATGTCGCCTACCATCGCCTCGGCAGAGCCGCTGGAGGATTTCAGGTTTTCTTCGTTACTTTCATTGTCTGCATCCATCATGTTCCTCCCGATGAGACTCTCTGACACGCCTGGCCGAACTGCGATGGCAGATTATCCGGCACGGACTTGTCTGCTGCAAGTACGGCATCGAGAGTGGGAGCTCAAGCCAAGTCTAGTCATCCCGAATGCCGACTTCGCAACAGATCACATTGCCATCATCAGTTTTCATCGGCCCCATTTTTCTTTCATCGGCCCCATTTTTCTTTCTTCAACTGCAGAGCTCTGAACAGCACTCGCACACCGTGCAACAGGCCTGAACAAGGCTTTGGCGGACCTCTGAATACTTGTCAGGATTTAACCAGATCTGTCATCTGTTCCTCAAAAATACATGCCTTCCGGATTCACAAAACCCATTCTATGCCTTGTTTTAATCCCGGCGTTGTCATTTGCGGCCGAACGGCCCGGCGCGATCACAGGATTCTTAGAACGGGTATGTGCCGACTGCCATGACGCTGACTTGAAGAAGGGTGACCTCGATCTCCTTTCGCTCGAATTCGACCTCGCCGACCTGGGCAAATTTCAGAAATGGCAGCGCGTGTTTGAGCGCGTGCAGGGGGACGAGATGCCTCCCAAGAAGAAGCCCCGGCCCGAAGCCGCGGCGAAGCAGACTTTCCTTTCAACATTGCACAGTCAACTGAAAGCCGCAGATGTGGCGCGCATCGCCAGGCGCGGACGGGTGGCATCGAGACGGCTGACCCGGTTCCAGTACGAGCGTACGGTCAACGAACTGCTGGGAATCGACATTCCGCTGCGCGATTTCCTGCCGGTGGACCCGCGTATGGACGGGTTCGATACCGTGGCCGCGGCCCAACAGGTCTCTCATCATCTTCTGGGCAAGTACCTCGAAGCCGCGGATGCCGCGTTGGATTCGGCTTTCAGCCGGGCAATGAATCCGCGGCCGGATCACCGGGTCATGCTCGACTGGAAAAAGCTGCGCCGAAACGAAAAGCGTCGAAATTCCCGCGAGCCTGCGGGGCGGCCCGGGCACCAGGACGTGGTCGCATGGTCCACGCAACAGCCTTTCTATGGCCGGATGCCTGCTACGAGGGTTCCGGCAAGCGGTTGGTATCGGGTGCGACTGAAGGTCACCGCAGTCAATCCGCCAAAGGAAGGCCGGGTCTGGTGCAGTGCCCGCAGTGGCGTCTGCTATGCCAGGGCATCGACTCTCTACTGGGTGGGCAGTTTTGCCGCGACGAAGAAGCCACGGGAGTATGAGTACCTGGCCTGGATTAAGAAAGGCCACATGCTGGAAATCCGGCCAAAGGATCGAAAGCTCAAACAGGCAGGAGGCCGGGACACCAAGGGACATGTAAACGGCCCCGCCGATTTTCTTGAACGGTCGGGACATCCGGGAGTAGCTATCAAGTGGATCGAGATGAAGCGAGTCTGTCCCGGCGGCGGACCGGAAATGGTCCGTGAAAAGCTCTTTGGCGGGCACAATCCAGACGCGCTGACTGGAGAGGATCTCGCCGGCCTCTTACGCGCGTTTTCGGGCCGAGCGTTTCGCAGGCCCGTCAGCAAGGATGAGGCAGCCCCATATCTGTCCCTGGCACTGGTCGAACTGAAGGCGGGCGCCTCGCCCATCGAAGCCCTTCGAGGCGCTTATCGAGGTGTGCTTTCTTCACCGAGGTTCCTTTACTTTGATGAAGCTCTCGGCCCCCTGGGCGAACACGCGCTGGCTGCCCGCTTGAGTTACTTTCTGTGGAGCACTTCGCCGGATGAAGAGCTGCGTTCGCTCGCGGACAAGGGCCAACTGCTCAAACCGGAGATCATGCACCAACAGGTGGAGCGCATGCTGGATGACCCCAAGGCAAAGACTTTAGTCGAAAATTTCACGGATCAGTGGCTCAACCTTGTAGACATCGATTTCACCACGCCGGACGCGAAGCTGTACCCTGAGTTCGATGAAGTACTCAAGCACTCCATGCTTGAAGAAACTCGCACTTTCTTTCACGAGTTGCTGAAGAATGACCTCAGCGTGTCCAACATCGTTGATTCGAAATTTGGTTTCATGAACGCGCGTCTCGCGCGCCATTATCGAGTGCCCTGGCCGGGCGGCGAGGGTATGCAGCGCGTTTCATTCAAGCCCGGAGATCATCGCGGCGGAATCATCACTCACGGAAGCGTGCTCAAAGTCACTGCCGATGGCACAACGACGTAGCCGGTCATTCGCGGGGTCTGGATGATGGAGCGCATCATGGGCTACCACGTCCCGCCGCCGCCTGCGAACGTCCCCCCGGTCGAGCCGGACATCCGCGGCGCCACGACCATTCTCGAACAACTCGCCAAACACCGGACGATGCCGAGCTGCGCGGTCTGCCATGTGAAGATCGATCCACCCGGGGTTGCGCTGGAAAGCTATGACGTCATCGGCGGCTGGCGTACGCACTATCGCGCGGCCATCAACCCAAAGAAGCGTGGCTGGAAGAAAGGCCCTGCTGTGGATCCAAGCTACGTGACCGCGGACGGTGATGCCTTCGCCGACGTGGATGCCTTCAAGGAAATTCTGGTAAGAAAGCCAGAGCTAATCGCCCGCAACGTGGCCAATCACCTCGTCACCTACGCCACCGGCGCCAGCATCTCTTTTTCCGACCGTGAGCATATCGAGGCCATCGTTGCCGCCTCTGCAAAGCACGGATTTGGTTTGAAGACTTTGATCCATGAGGTAGTCAAAAGCCGCCTCTTTACCCACAAATAAACGCCAATAGATCATGGCCAATATCAACATCAAAAAACAGATCTCCCGACGGACATTCCTCCGCGCCTCCGGCGTGACCGTGGCGCTGCCCTGGCTTGAAGCTATGAGGCCGGCGCTGGCCCGCGGTGAGGAAGCCGCGTTACCACGGCGTTTTGTCGCCATCAGCAACGCGCTCGGATTCCATGCGCCCAACTTGTTTCCGAAGCAGGCGGGCCGCAAGTACAAACCGACTCGCTACCTGAAACCCATCGATGATCTTCGAGAGCAATTCACCGTCATATCGGGCGTCTCCCATCCCGGCGTGGGCGGCGGCCACAGGGCCGAGCCATGCATCCTTTCCGCGGCCCCCTACAACGGCGGGAATTTTCGAAACTCCATTTCGCTGGATCAATTCATGGCTCAAAGACTCGGCGGAGAGACGCGTTTCCCATCACTGGTGCTGAACGCGTTGGGCAATTCGAGTACGTCGTACACAGAAAACGGTGCGATGATCCCACCCGAGAATTCGCCGCAGCGCCTTTTTGCGCAGTTGTTTGTGGACGATACCCCACAAGTGCAGGCGCAGCAGATCCGGAGGATACAGCAGGGCCGGAGCATCATGGACATTGTCGCCAGCGAGGCAAAAACCATGCAGCGGCGTCTGGGCCCGGGAGACCGCGACAAGCTTGACGCCTACTTCACGAGCGTCCGCGACCTCGAAAAACGCCTCGCGGGAAATGAAGGCTGGTCCACGCGCCCCAAGCCAAAAATCGACGCAGGACCGCCCGACCCCGTCAGAGATGCCGGTGACCTCATTGCCCACCAGGCTGCGATGCACGATGTGATCCTTCTCGCGCTCCAGACCGATTCGACCCGCTTCATCACCATGCACAGCAACGGCAGCGGGCAGAAGATTCCCATACAAGGTGTCGACCAGGGCTATCATCAACTCAGCCATCACGGCCTGGACAAGGCCAAGATAGCCCAGCTTGCCCTCATCGAAGAGGCCCAAATGAACGAATGGGGCCGGCTCATACGTAGAATGCATAAGACTGCGGAGGGAGACGGCACACTGCTTGACCACACCATTGCCCTGCTGACCTCCAACCTCGGCAACGCTTCAGCACATGACACAAAGAATATGCCGGTAGTCTTCGCTGGCGGCGGATTCAAGCACGGCCAGCACCTCGCCTTCAACCGCAAGAAGAACTACCCGCTGCCCAACCTCTACCTCAGTGCGTTGCATCGTCTGGACATCGAGGTGGATGAATTCGCCAGCAGCAAGGGTACGATGCGCGGGCTCGAGATGGTGTGAATCCTCTCCTCCGCCAATACAATCAGAAACGTCTTTTAAGGGCCAGTATCCTGACGACGAACTGGCCAGGGCCTTCGTTTCCAGCAGAGCGTGGAACGAGAGAGCGACAGGCATCAGTATCATCCACTGACCATTTTTCCATTTCCGGAGGACCACATGAATCAATTCAAACTCAGATACGCACCACATTTCGGCATGTTCAAACACAGCGCGGGAGAGGATCTCGTCGACCAGTTGAGATTTGCAGCCGAACAGGGCTTCACCGCGTGGGAAGATAATGGCATGCCTAATCGTGATATCGAAATTCAGGAGAAAGTTGCAGAGGCCATGGTAGAGCTCGATATGCTGATGGGAGTTTTCGTAGCCACAGGGAGTTTCAAGGAAGCCACGATGGCTTCCGATGATCAAGACATTCGAGACAGAGTGCTCGAAGATATTCGCAACGCCGTCGATATCGCCAAGCGAGTGAACGCCAAATGGTGCACCGTCGTCCCGGGCCTTTTCGATATGAAACTCGCCTGGGATTACCAGACTGCGAACGTTATCGAGCTCCTGAAGCGCGCATCCGAAATCTGCGAGCCATCGGGACTCGTCATGGTGCTCGAGCCGCTCAACAGGCTCATCAATCATCCGGGCGTTTTCCTCGCCGAATCGCCGCAGGCATACCAGATCTGCAAAGCCGTCGACAGTCCTTCGTGCAAGATCCTGTTTGATATCTATCACCAGCAAATCACCGAAGGAAATCTCATCCCTAACATCGATCGTTGCTGGGACGAGATCGGCGTCTTCCAAATCGGTGACACGCCGGGCCGCAAAGAGCCCACGACCGGCGAAATCAACTACAAGAACGTCTTCAAGCACATCCACGACAAAGGCTGGACGGGCACCATGGGAATGGAGCACGGCAATTCCAGACCCGGCGCAGAAGGCGAACAAGCCGTGATTGACGCTTACATCGAGTGCGATAATTTTTAGTCCGGATCGGGAACGAGTCATGACTGGCATCATTATCGTCGATCACGGATCGCGTCAGGAAGAATCGAATGAGAAATTCGAAGAGATCGTTGAACGTTTTACCGATCTCCACCACTTTCAGATTGTCGAGCCCGCGCACATGGAGATTGCCAGCCCTTCAATTGCTGATGCCTTCAAATCTGCAATCAAGAAAGGCGCGACTGATATAGTCGTGCTCCCTTATTTCCTTCTGCCCGGCAAGCATTGGCACGAAGATATTCCCGACCTCTGCGCCGAGGCCGCGGCCCAGCACGCCGGCATTTGCTGGCGGGTGACCGAGCCTCTTGGGCTGTCGGACAAGATTCTGGAAGTGGTGGCCGAGCGGCTGGGAGTATCCAAATGAGAAGAGTGTTTTCACGTGGTCGGTTATCGGATCTGCGCCTGTCAAACTTGCTCAGTTCGGACAATAGCCCATGGATGCCCTGTTGATGTTGAGGGGATTGACAACCCAGCACCATGCCTTTCAATGCCGACTGATTTGACGCTGCCTTCGGCCGCAATGTGACTCACCTGGCCCCAATTGCATCCCTCATTAATCGTAACTGTATCGATGAGAACCCTCGGTGAACTCGAAAGCCTCTGTCCTGAATTTGATGAACTCGTTCCATCTGACGCGAAACCAGAGATTCTCACCGAAGGTCTCGTATGGTCTGAAGGACCAGTCTGGGTAAAGGAGGGTGGATACCTGCTCTTCTCGGACATTCCGCCGAACATGGTCTACAAGTGGAAAGAGGGAGAAGGCCGAACGGAATACCTCACCCCATCCGGCTACACCGGTGATACTCCTCGCGGCGGCGAACAGGGCTCGAACGCGCTGGTGATCGACCCGGAGGGCCGGCTCGTCCTCTGTCAACACGGAGACCGCCGGATGGCACGTATGGACGCGCCGCTCGATACGCCAGCGTCCAGATTCGTCACGCTTACGGATAGCTATAAGGGAAAGCGTTTCAACAGCCCCAACGATTGCGTCTATCGTTCGGATGGCGATCTGTTCTTCACTGACCCGCCTTACGGGTTCGAGAAGAATGACAAAGACCCGGCAAAGGAGCTCGACTTTCAAGGAGTCTACCGGCTGACGGAAAATGGGGGCCTCATCCTGCAGACGGACGAACTGAGCCGCCCGAACGGCCTGGCATTCTCCCCCGACGAGAAGACTTTCTACGTGGGCAACTCTGACCCCGAGCATGCGGTCTGGATGGCCTACGATCTGGATGGCGAGGGCAACGCTTCCAATGGTCGCGTCTTCTTTGATTCCACTGCATGGGTGCCCGACAACAAGGGCCTGCCCGATGGCTTCAAGCTCGATAAGCACGGCAACATATTCGCCACTGGCCCGGGCGGGGTCATCGTGCTCGATTCGGAAGCCAACCACCTGGGCACGATCCGTTTCCCGGTAGCCATCTCCAACTGTGCCTGGGGCGAAGACGGTTCGACCCTCTTCATCACCGCACACATGCACCTCGTGAGAATCAGATTGAACACTATTGGGGCCTAACTCGTGGCGACAGGCGGGAAGCTCCCTTCGTGAAAAACCAATGGGCGTTTATAGTTCCTATTGTGGTGAGCTTGGCTGCCGGAGAGGGGGCGGGGGTTCCTCGTGGCCATCGGTAGCTCTGAAAGGAACCGATGCCAAGGCCAGCTACGAGTTCCGCGATCTGCATGGCCGCCCGATTACTAAGAGGGAAGCCAAAGTAATTGCCGACCGCCTGAACCACGCGCGGAAAGAGAACAAGAAGAAGGCCTCCAGCGCACGCAAAACACAGAAGCCTT
>JASLXP010000517.1 GCA_030740295.1 Planctomycetota bacterium | reverse complement strand
CTGCACCGCATCAAACCGCACCTGTGGGAGATTCCACCTTCAGGCGGCATGCGCGTGCCCGCCCGTATCTATGCCAGCGACCTGCTGATGGAATCCATCCGCCAGGACAAATGCACGGAACAGGCTGCCAACGCCGCCTATCTCCCCGGCATCGTAAAGTACTCGCTCGCCATGCCCGACATCCATTGGGGCTACGGCTTCCCCATCGGCGGCGTCGCGGCCACCGACCCCAGGCAGGGAGGCGTCATCTCTCCCGGTGGCGTCGGCTATGACATTAACTGCGGCGTGCGCGTTGCCCGCACTCAGTTGAATATCAAAGAGATTCAGGATCGCATGGAAGACCTGGTCCAGGAGCTCTTCCGCGTGGTGCCATGCGGCACCGGCCGCGGCAGTGGTTTGAACGAGGGCAGAGGTGTCACCATCGATGAAGAACGGGAATTGATTCAGGAAGGCGCAGCCTGGGCCGTTGACCGAGGACACGGAGAGCCTGAGGATGTGGAATTCTGTGAGGAGAAGGGCCGCCTTCCCCAGGCCGACCCGCGTGCAGTGAGCATGACCGCGCTGGAGCGCGGCGCTCGACAGGTCGGCAGCCTGGGCTCGGGCAACCATTTCCTGGAGGTGGACGTCGTTGACAAGATCTTCGATCAAGATGCGGCCAGTGTCTTTGGTATCGAGGAAGGCACGGTTGTGGTTCAGATTCACTGCGGTTCGCGCGGCTTCGGTTACCAGGTATGCGATGACTTCCTCGATGTCATGCAGCAGGCCGTGGTCGATTACGACATCAAGCTGCCTGACCGCCAGCTCTGCTGCGTCCCGGTCGATTCCCCGGAAGGCAAACGGTACATCGCAGCGATGGCCTGCGCGGCCAATTTTGCCTGGGTCAACCGGCAAGTCATCATGAACAACGCGCGCAAGGTATTCATGAGGGTATTCGACATCTCCCCAAAGGAGCTCGGCTGGAAACTCATTTACGACGTCTGCCACAACATCGCCAAATTCGAAGACCACGATGTGGACGGCCAGCAGCGCAACCTGTGCGTGCACCGCAAGGGCGCCACCCGCGCCTTCCCCAAAGGCCACCCCGAGATCCCTTCCGAATACAAAGACATCGGACAACCGGTCATGGTCCCCGGTGACATGGGCACGCACTCATTCATCTGCTGCGGAGAAGAGGGGTCGATGTTTCAGACCTTTGGCTCTTCATGTCACGGCGCCGGCCGCGTGCTCAGCCGCTCGGCCGCGGTCCGCCAGGGAAAAGGACGCTCCATCCAGAGAGAAATGGCGGCCCGCGGCGTCACCGTCATCGCCAAATCGCAGAGCACCCTCGCGGAAGAGATGTCTGAGGCATACAAGAATGTTGAGGATGTGGTGGATGTCGTAGATGAGGCCGGGATTGCCAGAAAGGCTGTGCGGCTGAGGCCGGTGGGCGTGGTGAAGGGGTAGAGGAAGAATGGAGATAGGAATGTTGGAAGAATGGCTCGTGGTGGACCGGGCCTCCACCGTTCAAGCATGCCTCTCTTCCATCACTCCATCACTCCATAATTCCATAATTCCCATTTCCATCGTTCTTCCCCTACTCGTGTCTTAACGCTTCTATCGGGTCCATATTGGCCGCACGCCATGCTGGATAGAGACCGAACAGCACGCCGATCACTGCGCTGATTCCGAAGGAGAGGATCAGGGATTCCGGGGTCACTACCGTTCGCATCTCTGCATACTTCGAGACCAAGTGCGGGATGATGATCCCAAGCCCGATGCCGAGGATGCCGCCGAAACCGGCGAGGACGATGGTCTCGACCAGGAACTGAACGGTGATGTCGCGCTTGCGTGCTCCGAGTGCGCGGCGGATGCCGATCTCGCGGGTCCGCTCGGTGATGGTGGCCAGCATGATGTTCATGATACCGATGCCGCCGACCAGCAGTGAGATGCCGGCAATTGAGCCGAGGACTATATTGAAAATGCGCTTCGTCTCTTCGGCCTGCTGGAGAAGCTCCAGCGGCACCATCAATTCGTAATCTCGTTTAGTGTGTTTCTTTTTCAGGAGCGCTTCGATCGATTGCGCGGCGGCCACTACGTCTGATACATCCTTCACCCGGACGTTGATCTGCTGGAGCTGGATCTGCTCGATGTCAAAGCTGCCAGAGCTCAACGACATGATGACCTCTCCAAACCTGTAGTATGCGGTGGCCAACGGGATGTAAACGTCCTTATCGAGATCCGTGCTTGCGCCGCCCATGATTGCCCGCGGAGCCATCACACCAACGACCCGGTAATACTCGTTCCCAACTTTGACGTCGTTGCCAATCGGTTCATAAAAGCCAAAGAGCTTTTTTGCTGCCGCCTGGCCGAGGACACAGATATTCGCCGTCTTGCTCTGGTCCACCTGTGTGACGAAGCGGCCCTTCGCCACTCTCCAATCCATTAACTGGATGTATTCAGGGACCGTGCCGATCACCCGCGCGTCAAAAGACTTGTCCCTGAACCGCACGTCCTTTCGCACGTCGCGCATGGGGGTAACGAGGTCTATCTCGTCTATGGTTTTGCGGATGGCGCTGGCGTCGGCGAATTTCAGACCGTATTTCACCAGCCTGGATTTCTCTTCACTCGCGCCAACGTCCGGCGGCTTTACTGCCCTGATAATGATGTTGTTTGTGCCGAGGGCCCGAATTCGTTCCTGCGCCTCCTGGCTTGCGCCTTCGCCGATGCTCAGCATGGCGATCACGGAACAGACACCAAAGACGATCCCCAGAACCGTGAGTGCTGAGCGCATCTTATGGAGCAAGAGGCTTCTGACGCCGAGTTTGATGATTTGGATCAGCCAGAACATTGGCGGGTATCAGGTATCAGGGACGGCATCGACTCTCTCATCCTTCTGAACTTCCCCATCCTTCAACTGGATAATTCTCTGCGTCTGCAGGGCCACAGCTTCGTCGTGCGTCACGGTAATGATTGTTTTGCCCTCTTCATGGAGCTTCTGCAGTAATGCCAGAATCTCTTCGCTGGTGGTCGTATCCAGATTCCCGGTCGGCTCGTCGGCAAGAATGACCAGCG
>JASLXP010000516.1 GCA_030740295.1 Planctomycetota bacterium | reverse complement strand
CGAGCTGGACCTCATCCGCAGTTGGGGGCCCAACTCCGATGAACGCGACCCGCCCGCGTTCGAATCACACTCTGAGCGCAGAGAAGGGGATCAACCCGACCGCTATGACCAGGTGCACGTCACCGAAACGCCGGACGGGCCCCTGACAGCCATTTACACTGCATTCAATGATGGCCGGCCCGGCTACGTGAAGAAGCACTCCATTGAGTCAATAGACGAAGCCCGCAAGTGGATGTCCATCCCGTCCCCCGAGCCGCAGTTCGGGACCGACTCCTATTGGGAGCTTGAAAAGAAAACCGGCGACCGCGCGATGCTGATGGTTTCTCTCGGACACGCGATGTACGGCGTGCAGAGACATATGGGCTCGGAAACCTTCGGCTTCTGGCTGATGGAAGAACGGGAACTGC
The DNA here is from genome assembly GCA_030740295.1 of Planctomycetota bacterium. The sequence goes on along the minus strand of JASLXP010000516.1, from coordinate 10,565 downwards.
TCCACGAGATGATCGACAAATCATTCCGCGCCATCGAAGCGGCCGTAAAGCGGCATCTGGCTCACGGCGTCGGTGATTGCTTCGGTTGGGTCGGGCCTGAGTTGTGTGCGCCGCCGCTCGCTTCGCCGAGAGATTTCAGAGATTTCGTCCTCGATTACGACAAACGCATCATCGACCTTATCCATGACGCGGGGAAGCTCGTCTGGGTTCACTGTCACGGCGATATGGACCCGGTGCTGGAGATGTTCGTCGAGATGGGGGTCGACTGCCTGAATCCCATCGAGCCGCCGCCGATGGGCAACTTGACCCTCGCCGAAGCCAAGGAACGCATTGGCGGAAAGATGAGCCTGGAAGGCGGCGTCCAGAACGGCGATTTCGATCTTCTCTCTACTGAAGAAATGGCGAAAGTCGTGGAAAACGCAGTGCTGCAGGGCAAGCCCGGCGGCGGCTACATTCTGTGCCCCACATCCAGCCCGACCACCTGGCCCGTCCTCAACGAACTCCACATTGAAAACTACCGCACGTTCGTCGAAACAGGCCTGCGGTTGGCCACCTACGAGAATGGAAGCTGAGCCGGTTGAACCGCGTCGCTATTGAAGCCCAAATGAAAACGAGTCTTCGACCACTGATCTGCGTTTCGCTGATGTTGTCCACCATGGCCTCAGCCCATTCAGAACTGATCCTGGCAGAGAAAGGAAAGTCGAAGGCAATAATTGTTGCCAATGGCCATATGGAGCAGGCGGATGAACTCCAGAGCTATCTGCAGAAAGTAACCGGGGCAAAATTTGAGATGCTTGCCGAGGGAGCGAAACTGCCGGCTGGGAAATCGGCAATCGTACTGCGTGTCGTCGACAAGCTCCCCAATACAAGTGATCGGGAAACGGCGAAGCAGGCGTATCGAATTCGGATCGAGCGGAATCGACTGCACCTTCAGGGCGCGTCCACATTGGGCCTGACCTATGCGGTCTATGGATTCCTTGAAGATCACCTGGGGCTCAGATTCTATGACTTCCAGTCTGACCGGCTGAGCTACAGGGGGCCGGGTTTCGAAGTCATCCCGGCACGGCCGACTCTGAAGCTGAATAGGATCGATGAGACCCAAGAGCCTGCATTTCCGATCCGTGGTTTCATCTACTATATACCGATAGATCGATGGCTCTTGAAGAATCGCGGCGGGGGGATGCCGGCGCACGCGATCTGGGCGAATCACAATTTCTACAGCCTGATCCCGCCAAAGAAGTATTTTGGCGAACACCCGGACTGGTTTCCTTTTCGCGATGGCAAACGGCAGCACGATTGGAGCATGGGCCTTTGCGGTACGAATGTGGGCCTGGCCAAAGAACTGGCCGACCAGTTGATGCTGAAGATGGCAAAGCAGAAAGACCCTTCAAAGCCCATCTCGGCCGCGCAGGGAGACGGCTTCACTGGCTGTCAATGCGAAGAATGCCGGGCGTTGGTCCATCGGGAAGGGACGGAAGCCGCGCCGCTCCTGCTGATGCTCAATCGTGCGCTTGAAATCACTTCTGAGAAGTTCCCGGAAAACAAAGTCATCACCTTCGCCTATTTCGACACCTTGCCCGTGCCAAAGACTCTGAGGCCCCACCGTAACCTGTGGATCAATGTGGTTTCGAGCTCCCTCTCACAAAACGCGGCCGGTGACCAGGTAGGAACGATTCGCAACAACCCTTCGAATCGCGGCTATGCGAAAGCGATTCACGATTGGCCGAAGGTCGCGCCCGGTCGCGTCGCTGTCTGGCATTGGTCTGCTCTTTCGCATTTCACGGAGTGGCCGGACATGTACAGCCTCGCGGACAACGTGCGATACATGCAGGAATGCGGGATCGCCGCGGTGCAGTTGCAGGTCGGCTGGGGGAGCCTGAACTGGGCCTGGCTGCGAAATTGGCTGTTCCTGAAACTGTGCTGGAATCCTCAGGCCGATGCAGACCAGTTGATCGAACAGTTTGTGAAGGACTACTACGGGCGCAGGGCTGCCCCTCACATTCTCAAGTGCCTGAAGCTCTCCTACCAGGCTTACAGGGAGAGCGGTTTTGCACCCACGGGTGTTCGATGGACCGGCTGGCCGGCCACGCTCCAATTGAAGGTCTATCCACCTGAGATTCTTTCAGAGATGGATTCGCTTCTTGCCAGGGCACAGAGGGCCGCAGCGAAAGAAAAAGATCCCATGTACGCCAAACACGCTCTGCATGCGCGGGCAACGACTGTCGATCACATGATCCTGAGCGGCGCCGAAGCGAACGCAAAATGGGGAGCGACCAGGAAGCCTCACGAAGGCAAACGATGGTGGGTCGCAAGTGGACGACAAGACCTGGCCGAGCGCATCAGCCGGCTCATGGAAGTGCACCGGATCGGAGACCTCGGCGAGTTCGGGCCCACACGTGAGATTTCGTGGTTCATGCACAAGCACGGAGGACCCATATCACGGATTCGAAACAAGGAGCTCATCGTAGACGCAGCACCGGATATGGCCGGTCAGATAACGAGCATCATTCATCTTTCGTCAGGCAAAGAGATCCTCACTGCCGATAAAGCGCTTGCCGGCTATCAGGACAAGTTTCGGGGGATCAATTCGCAAGTCTGGAAGATTACTGATGAGAGCGAAGAAAAGCTCGCGACGCACCTGACACTCTCGCCTCCGCGATGGGGATGGACGTTAAACAACACGTTCCTGCGAGCCCTTTCGTTCAACGGAAAGGGCGGCTTGTCCATAGCGCGGCGATACGAACAGAAGAAAGGCGGAGGCCTGCGAAATCCGACCCGGTTCACTACAGAATGGCGACTGGCGCTCCCCAAACCCTCGCTGGCGCGCGTGGCCGTCAAGGGCGGTGGCATATTAAAAATGATCGACTTGAGATATGCAGAGCCGGGCGGTATTCGCGGCGTCCGGGCCGGCGAAAAGCTGTCCGGAAACGATTTCATGGAGGAGCGCATCGATGACGTCATCGCGGTTTCTGACGCGCAGGTCACCGAGCTTCCACTCAGCGAATCAAAGGGCGACCTCGTCATTCAACTCGACCGCGGAGACGGACTCGTCGTGCGCGTTCAGACTTCGGCGACCGGATGGGATGCGGTGAATGTGCAGCCAGTTATCGAGAAGCAGCGGTTGACCGTGACTCTGGTCGCTCAGGCGCGAAAGATGGACCCCGCAGCCAAAGCTTACGATCTGCCCACACAAAACTTCTCTGTGACCACAGCATCACCCGCACGGCCCGCAATCAAAGAGCCTGCCGAGACAGAGCCGGCCGCGCCTCACCCAAAGATCAGACATTTGGGCGAGAGACGGGCATTGAACGAAAGAGACGGCGCAGAACTCATTTGGATCCCCTCCGGAGTTTTTTTGCGGGGCAGCAAGAAAGGCGAAGGCGCATCCGATGAGAGACCTCAGAAGAAGATCCACCTTGATGGCTTCTGGATTTACAGGCACCCGGTCACGGTGAAGCAATATGGCGCGTACAGCAAAGCAGCGGGTCGTGACGTGCCGCCGATTCCGTGGGGCCAAAATATGCGCTCTGATCCGACGGCACCGGAAGAGAGCTACCCCATCCTGGTCAATTGGTACGAATCAGACGAATACGCAAAATGGGCGGGAGGCGCCTTGCCCACGGAGGCACAATGGGAAAAAGCCGCACGCGGCTCGGACGGCCGGCAGTTCCCATGGGGAAACAAATGGGAGCCGCAGAAAGCCGGCAGCATGGAGCGGACGATTGGCAAGCTCAGAAAGGGCAGCCTTCCCGTTGGAGCATCACCGGCCGGGGCGAGTCCCTACGGCGTCGAGGATATGGCCGGCAACGTCTGGGAATGGGTGAATGACTGGTATGACCATCACTACTATTCGCGGAGCCCGTCAAGGAACCCGCGAGGCCCGAAAGCAGGCACACACAAAGTTCTCCGTGGTGGCGACAGTCTGTGGGACGAGCGTTTCGCCCGATGCGCCTCGCGCTTCCTTACACCTCCGCATGTGCGGAACTGGGTCAAGACCGGTTTCCGTTGCGTGATCGTCGCCCCGGGCCCGCGTCAATAGCTGTGTCGCCCATTCCGGCCGCGTATTAACCGAGGAGCACCAGGTAATGCTTCGGCACTTCGCCGGTAACGAAATAGTAACAGATCCCGAAGACTGTGATTCCGATACCTGCAAGCATATCCCCGGCGATTAACCCGAACATCAGGGGCTTCATTCTGTGATATGCCTTTGCGCCGCCGTACTTCACTGTGGCCAATTTCAGTCCCCCTCCAATGAGGAAGGGCCATGCGGTCTGGTATCCGGCCCAGCCTCCCCAGACGAGAAAGATCACCGGATGGACCGGCCATTTGGCGAAGCGCAGTCGTCCCGCCATGCAGAGCAACACGCCACCGAGCCCGAAGAGGAAGGCGATCGTCCCGGCCCTGTGCGGTGAAGGCGACAGAAACCGGCTGAACCCTGACGTCTGTTCCGACTCTTCGAGCTTCCCCTGTGCCGTCAGTTCACGACGGATACGTGCGACCTCGGTGGGAGCGAATTTCGGCACCATGCGCGATGCCCATCCATCGTTCCAGTTCACCCCTTTGTCGTAATGGATGTAAAGAGTGAGCGGGGTTGCTACCAACAGGCCGAGTCCAATCGCGACGACGGAAAACACCATCGCCCGGCCGATCCGGGCCTTGCAGTCATCCGCGAGCTTTACGCCGTTTACGAGGTACGGCATGAGTGTCTCACGAGGGTCGATGAGGATTCCGCAGGTCACGACAAATAGGATCATCAGGGACTGTGGGCCAATCGCCTTCTGTCCGAAGACGCTGTAAATCAGAACGCAGGGGTACAGATAAGGCGCGATAAAGAAGAGACCCGTCTCGGCAATGATGCGGCCCATGACGACGAAGATGACCACCATCAGCAACGCGTAGAGCGCGGCCAGTTGCCAGTCCAGACCGATCAGCGCCAGGATGGCGACAAAGAATGAGATGAAGACCACAAAGATGCGGCCACCCCACACCGCCGCCTGCGGAATATCTTCTTTGCTGGGCAGCCACGAGATTCTGCGAACAAGGTTCAGATAATAGTGCCGGCCTGTATAGAGCATCGCCAGAAACATGCCGATATAACCGCCATAAACTACACCTCTATCGATGCGCGGGGCGAACCTCGTACCCGAGCCGACCGGTATACCATAGTCCCTCAGAACGCCTCCCAGGTATCGGAAGACAAAGGGGCCCAGCCCAACCGCAAGAGAAACATCTGCGGCAATCAAGTAGGCGATGCCAATGAATGAAAAATAGACCTTTACATAGAAGAGTCCCCACCCGCCTCCACTGACGAGAGTTGGGAATGTCCTCCGCAGTGCCCCGAAATCAAACACTCGCGGGATGCGCAGGAAATAATGCGGATACCATTCGTAGAGATAGTTGTTCACGTGAAAGACGATCACGCAGACCGTCCCAATCCAAAAGAGTCGATTCCGAAAGATCGAGCTGAGCCGGCCACCCTCTTCAGGCAGCAGCGCCTGCGTGAATTCGACTACCGGATAGGACAGGTGTTCCTGTTCAGACCATCTTTTATGAACGGCCACCGCCAGTCCCGCGAGCGCAATTGAAAGCGCCAGGAACAAAGACATCCAGAACACCAGCGGAACGACCCACGCCTCCCATGGGATTTCAAGGGGATTAATGTGTTCATCGGTCTGGCTCATCCCGCGCACAAAACTGTTGAGCGGGTCAGGGCCCTCGGCCTCCATGTCCGGAGTCATCGCTTCCGGAAGGTACGTTGTAAGAATATCCTTGCGAGTGCCGTCGTCCTCCTTCCAGGTCCATCCAGGCTCAGTGCGAGCGTAGTGGTGCGGCAGCATAACCAGGTTCGGCAGCAGCCTCAGAAAACTCGAATAAGGAACACAGCACGAGGCCAGGGCGAGGGCGATGACGATGGACAGTTCTTTCGCCGAAAAGGGCTTCAAGAAGCCTGGCACACTGAAACGGTCACTGATGGCCGACAGTAGCGGGTTGATAAACAGCAGAAACAGCAGGATCGGCCCGTAGACGACAATCGGCATGTGATTGCCGACGATGAGGCTCTGTCGGAGCAGCGCATCGTTAAAGTAAGTAACCGCGCAGATCGTCGCTGCGAAGAACAGGCCAAACAAGACCGACCGAATCGTCATGAACGTGTTTCTTGCGGAGTGCGAAGAGGCAGTATCTTGGTTTGGCGTGGGCCTGTTGCAAGCAGATCGCGTTCAGGCTGCCCGGGGCGCGACGCCTCTGACGGTGTGGTTGATTTTCAGTTGCCCATCTCCTCCCGGCGGATGATCTCGTCCTGGGCGTGCTTTGCCATGTCTACGAAGGCGGCGCTGTATCCCGTGATGCGGACCATCAGATCGCGATGGTTTTCCGGGTGGGCCTGGGCGTCGCGGAGCTGTTCCACGTCGACAAAAGAGAGCTGAATCTGGAGTCCTCCCATATCGAAATAAGTGCGGAGCAGCGCTGTGAGTCTCGAAAGCCCTGCCTCGCCTGCGAACAGTCCGGGCTGTATTCGGACATTCAGAGCCCCGGAATTGATTCGGTCCAACGGCAGCTTCGCCACTGAATTGAGCATTGCAGTGATTCCGTTGAGTGCAGACCCTGGATAGGGTGAAGTGTTCTCGCTGGTGGGGTGGCCGGCGTGCCTCCCATCGGGAGTGGCCCCCACGCTCTTGCCGAATGGGATGTGCGACATGTCGGTCTCCAGGCACCGAAAAACAACTACCTCATCTTCCGATCCTTTGCGAGAGGCGCAGTCAATCTCGCCGAGGATCGTATGAAGAAGGCGTACAGCATGTCTGTCCGCGCAATCGTCATCCTGGCCGAACTTGGGCGCATTCAGGCAGAGCTTTCGCAAAGACTCTTGGTCTGCGAAATCGTCGCCCAACGCCTGCGTGAGCGTTTCCAGAGGTACTCTCTTCGATTTGAACACCAACTCGTCCAACGCTGTGAGGCAATCTGCCGCGGTCGCCGGTGACCAGATAGCGCAGGTGAGGGTGTTGTACTTCACGCCGCCAAAACGCCAGGAACGGGCACGCTCGATGGGGCCATCGAGGAAGCAGTCATCCACCCGGAGTGGGCCGGGCGAGTGCTGTTCCCAAGTGCTTCGCTCGTTGCGAAACTGCTTGCAGGCTTGACCTAACTCTTTCCTGAAGATCGAGGCAACCCGCTCATAGACGTCGTCAATGTTGGTAATGCTGCCGCTGTCACTCTGGAGGGACTCGATAATGTATCTGGGCAGTTGCGCGGAAACGCGTGCCTGTTGCCTCTGGATGCCGGGTATGTCAGGCCAGTTGCACCCGTGCATCGTGTAGGTGACCGCCTCGCCCTCTTCGATTCCACAGCGCACCATTGCCGGGATGATGTTCTCGTCGCTGTAGACCATGAAGCTGGCATTGGCGCGCATCTTCTCACACGCGAGGCGCCACACCGTCTCCGGCAGATCCGAGGTGTACCGCAAGACGACTACCGGATTCTCGAAACGGGGGACGATGCGTTCGAGGAACAACTCAGTCAGCTCGTTGGCCGGATCGGAATCGTCCTGCCTGCGGCCTCCGAGCACGATGTATTGCGGCGCGTCGTAGGTCAGATTCCTTGCCCAGCCGGTGGCCTTTTCCGATCCGCCGCTCATCTGGTGCTCGCCGCGGCCGATGATGATGTTGTTCTTACAGTAAAAATCCTCGATGAGGTTCCCGGCATCCTGCCGGCTCAAGCAGCCGCATGCGACATCTCTGCGATAGAAGCCCACCAGCAGCTCATCGAGTCGCCCGAATGTGAGAGTTGGATTAACTGCTGCCATCGTGCAGTAGACCAGCCCGACCAGCCATAGGAGCTGCATGGCTTCAGCAAAGCTCTGTGGCGGGCCATCGGCAATCGCTTCGCAATTTGCAGCAAGCGATCCCATCCCGACACGCCGGGCCGCAGATGCGTAGCGTCGTGCGTAATTGCGAAATGCCTGGTACACGAGCACGGCCCCTCGCAGGAAATCGAGTTGGTCTTCGGCCTCGCCGGTGCGCGCTCGTCTCTCCAATTCTCGTTGAGCAAGACCTTCCAGGCCGGGCAGCCCAAATCCCAGCAGCCTGTCCCAGGCAAAGCACTCGTGTCCGCCGTCCTGCATCCACGGCGGTATACCTCTCCCATTCCACTGGCCGGTCGTGTTTTGAAAAAACGCTTCGCCATCCGCATCAGGCACTTCTTCGCTGATGCGTCCCAGAAGAAGGTCCCCGGGTGATACCGGCAGGGAAATGTTGTCGAGCAGAAAGGAGAGCCCTTCACCAAGCTGCAGCGGCTGGGCCAGGCCCTCCACGCGGTCATCAGCCTCACGGGTCAAACGAATTCGCTCCAGCGTGGTGCTGCGAACATCTTTGTGCCGCAGCGACAAGATGGTCTCGTCGAGCGTGCTGCCATTAACATCCCGGTCAATGTGCTTCATTTCGAGATAACTTCCTGGTAACAATTCCTTCTCCAGGTTCGTGAGGCAGGACTTTGCCCTGCCGCGGTTTCCACCGTCCGTCTTCAAGTCCTCGAGCTGATCAGATGATTCAAGTTCTGCGATGAAACAGATCAGAAGAATCGCATATACTCGATAGCACCGTTCTCGATTGAGTGCCATCTTCCCCGGCATCATCATAACGGAGTTTCGGGACTCCGTTGTACGGATGAACTCTTAAACTGCTGAAGTACAGACACCCCTCTCAGCACTATCTCATCACACTCACACCGCTTGAGTCTCCTCCATGACATCTGCAATGAAGAGTGGGCATGCGCCTGAACACTTGGCTCAACTGATCTCACTCGTTGTGCTCATTTCCCTTATTCCGTGCCGGGGGGAAGTGCTTCGATTCCACGGAAGCGAGAAGCACATCCCGCAGGCGGCCCAGGCCAAGCCGGATTTGATGCTTTACGATGGCGTGACGCCGAAAAGGATCGGTACCTGGTCCCACGCGAATGCAAAGAAAAAAGGCGCATCGTGCAAGGTATCGGAAGTTAACGACGGCGAACGTGGGAAAGTCCTCAAAATCGTTTTCGATCCGAAATCGGACTGGGCCGGCTGCGGCATCAACCTTGCCAATTGGAGTCCGAAGGCCGGCGTTGACGTGAGCAAGTTCAAGACGCTGGTGATGATGGTCAAGGTTCAGGGCAGCAATCGGGCCGAGCCGCAGTTCGCTCTCTCTTCATCGCTGCCGGGAAAGAAAAGCGCATCCACATCGACCGTGGCGCCCAGGAAGGATGGTCATGTCAAGAGCTATCCGGAAAACAGATACGTCCAGGTGCGGATTCCGCTCGACAGTTTCAAACCCAAAGGGAAGTTCTCTGCGGACAAAGTCTGGGAAATCGGCGCCAGCGTCTGGCAGGGGCCGGTGTTCACTCTTTATCTCGACGATATCGGCGTGAGCCGCGAGGTGGTCAAGTCCTCTTTCGCGCTGCCCGTAAAAGGTGAGTACCGTTGCCGGTTGAGAGTGGATTCGAGAAAAGTGCTGCATCGAATCAGCCCCTGGATTTATGGCACCGCCTTCGGTGCTGATGAATCATTGCGCGCGACGGTCTATCGATGGGGTGGAAATTTCTCGTCTCGGTACAACTGGAAAATTCCAGCATGGAATCACGGCGCGGACCGATACTTCCTCAACGATACCATGTCCTGGTGGGGCAACTGGCACAGGGGCGCGGTGAAAGGCAGCGCCCGGACCACCTACATCAGCGTGCCCATCCTTCCCTGGATTGCGAAGGACACCAAAACCAAAGGCGACCCGGCCAGGAAGGATGCAACCCTTACCTCGGTGCCGAATTCGCCCGAACACCAGCTCGCCGGATTGAAGAAACTCGTTTCAGAGACAGGCGGCGCATTGAAGGGCGGACCGAAGTTCTACGCGCTCGACAACGAGCCGCACCTCTGGCAGGTCACCCATCGAGACGTTCACCCGACCGGCGCTACTTATAAAGAGGTCCGCGATCTGAGTGAGAAATATGCGCTGGCGATCCTGAAAGCCGATCCCAATGCGAAGATCGGCGGACCCTGCGTCTTCGGCTGGCCGACGATCTGGGATGCCGGCATCGATCTCCAGAAGAAGGTCCACGGCGGACGAAAGGGCTCACAGCGGCATGCGCGCGGCGGGATGCCTTTTGTTCAATGGTACCTGAGGGAGTTTGCCGCATTGGAGAAGAAGCACGGCAAACGGCTGTTGCACTTCGTGGATTTTCACTGGTATCCGGAGCTGTATTCGTCGACCGGCGGACGGGTCTCCAACGACGACGGCGGCGAAGAAATGTGGCGGCTGCGCGCCCAGGCGGCCCGGCGACTCTGGGACAAAACCCACAAAGGGAACTCCTGGATCAAAGAGCCTGTCTATTACGTTCGCCGCCTTCGAGAGTGGTGTGAAAAAGAGTACCCCGGCACGGGCATATGCATCGGCGAGTGGGATGTGGGCGGCAGAACGAATCCTTCCGGCGCCATCGGCGTAGCCGAAACGCTCGGCGCCTTTGCCCGTGAACGGCTCGACTTTGCCTACTACTGGCAGCGCCCCAAGGGTCACCAGGTGCATGGATGGAAGATGTTCAGAAAC
>JASLXP010000515.1 GCA_030740295.1 Planctomycetota bacterium | reverse complement strand
CACCTTGGTATTGGGCGACAGAAACTTCACCGCCTTCTTCAGCTCGCCGATATCCGCCGGCTGCCCCATAATCTGCCCGTAGTGGCAGGGAATCACGATATCGGGACGGATCAGACTCGCCGCTCGCGCCGCCTCGCGAATGCCCATAGTATACTGCCCGCCCACCGGCATAATCACCACTTGCGGCCCGTACATCTGGCCGATCAACTGCATGTCGCTGAAGAGGCAGGTATCGGCGGTGTCGTAAATGGTGATGCCGTTGCTATAGGAGACGACAAATCCATTGACCGCGCTGTCGGGGTGGAAGAGCAGGCCCGCGGGTAACTCGGCCCCAATCACGTGGGCCGACAGCGACTGCGAGTGGTGGCCTTGCACCATCGTGATCTCGGCGTCCTTTACTTTGGTCGTGCCGCCGGGGTTCATCGGCAGCGCGCGCGAGCCCAACTTGAGCCCGTGTGCCTCCTCGGCGACCACGCAGAGCTCATAGTTGCCGACGAACTTGGCCTTGGTGCGCTTGCAGATTTCGTAGGAGTCGCCGATGTGGTCGGTGTGACCGTGACTGGCGATGACGATGTCGGCCTTATTGACCTGGCCGAGCTTCATCTTGGCGGTTGGGTTTTCGTCGAACCAGGCGTCGAAGTAGGTAACCGAGCCCTTGTCCGACTCAAAGCGGAAAGAGGCATGGCCGATAAAGGTAATTTTCACCGATGCCATAGTGGTCCTTTCTATTGTGTATTCAGCGTTGGCTTAAGTCGTCGCTGAGGTCCGTCGAGTCAAATTGCCCCTTCTGGGCACAGACGGCGACGACCAGCAATTCGAGATCTTCTTGCGTGTGGTTGTAGAGCCCGTGGCTGCCCCCCAACTTGGTGGGAATGGCATCCCATTGTTGGACTTCCCCGGTCTCATCGTCCACCGTCATCCGCCCGCTGCCCTCGATGATGATATAGCACTCCTCGACGCCCTCGTGGCGGTGATAACCAATTGAGGTATCCGGGAGCAGTAGACAGTGGGCCAAACAGTAAAAGTTGCTGCGGAAATCCTCCGGCTGCCAGATCAAGCGACCACCGACCTCGCCCTTGCCCCCATGGACCTGGGCGTATTTCAGAGCCTGACGGTCCAGCCGCCCCACCGGCAGGCGATCGGTCGACTCCAGCTCGGCGTTAGCCCGATCGTCGCCCAGATCGGTCGACTTGGGTACGCCCCCGGGCACCGCGCAGTGGACGTTGAACCAGCGCGTCTCCTTGTCGGTGTGGTTGTAGATGGCGTGGATCTCACCCGAACGCAAAGGGACCGCCGCCCCGCCCTCGACTATCGCCGTCGCCCGTTGTGGGTGAATTGCGAGGCGTTGTCGGCTGTGATGAAAATTTCCTCGCTGTCGTCGTGGCGGTGGTAGCCGATCCCCCCACCCGGCAAGAGGACTGCGCAGTGGACGAAGGCAAAGGGCGTTTCGAAGTCGGTGGTCCCACAGACTGTTGAACAGGATTGTACCAGCGCCGCCGTGGACGCCGGAAATCTCTCTCATGTCCTCGCGGTTAGCTCGTGCTATGCGCATGGCGACCTCATTTCTCGCGATGAAAAAGCTGTAGGTTCATCTGGTTGGGTCCAGCGAAAAAACTCAGAGCGATACCCGTGCCGCCTCCTACATCGAAGGGTTCCTTGGTGATCGTGACCCCTTTGTCCTTTAGCTCTTGCACGCCGTCCTCGACGCTGTCGACTTCGAAGGAGATGTGGTGAAAGCCGGGTTCCTGCCCCATGGTCTTCTGCGGCATCAACTCCAGCAGGATGCCGCCGGCGTCGAGAAAGACGTAGTCTTCGTCGTCCTCGTTTTCGAAGCGTTCCACCACAGTCAACCCCAGCTTCTGCGTATAGAACTGCACTGCCCCCTCGATATCGTCAGTTATGATCGCGATCTTGTGGATCTTCTGGATCATAGAAAACTCTCCCGTCGATGGATGAAAACCTGAGCAAGCCACTTCCCCTCTGCTGCCGCCTCAACGCGGGGAATATAGAACATCGACTATGTGGCCGCAATGAAAGGCACAACTCCCCGGAGCACGAACTGTTTGCGGAGTTGAAACTCGTGTTGGAAAGCCTACTGACCCTCATATTTTCGTTCACCCGATAGAGACTAAGAGCCCACAGACAGGCAGCCTCAAGTTCACAGCATCTCGCCGCGCCGGTCATCTCGTCGAAGCAACCTCGTCAGGCCACAGCTCCACGATTTTTAATCCGCCGGCGACGACCTCACACTCGATAGTGCCACCTTTCAGCTCGAGCCGGTCATCGGGCAGGAGGCGATCTACGGCCGATTTTACGGGCACGTTACAGACGATCTGCACCTGCCGGTTCTGACGAAAATCTGTCGGAGTGATGCCCTGCTGTGGTTTGCTCTGGCCCGCGGGATTCAGAAGCGTCACCATCCATCCGCGGCGATTGCGGTTGACGAGCCAGTTGACGTCGCCCTTGACTTCGATGGGCATCAGGCCCCGTGAAAGATGCGCGATGAGTTGCGGAACGACCGGATGAATCTGGCGGCCGATCGTCAGACCGTACGGCACGGAGAGATAGATCAGTCTGCCTTTGCCGACGTCGAACATGGCACAGAATGTCTGGCCATCTGCGGTCTTTGCCAATGGCTCACCGCCCTTGATGCTGCGCAGGCGAAACAAAGCGGAGGATTGCTTTTTCTCGCCACCCATCCACGAATAGGACCCTGCTTCTGAAGCAGCGCCCGTCTTCGGCAGCCCCAATATTGCCAGGCCCGGCCCAGCGAGATGCGCGTCCGCGACCAGCAGGGTGCCTCCCTGCTCCATGTATTGTCTCAGCCGTTGTCCTTCTGCATGAGTCAGTTCAATCTCGCCGTTGGCGATGACCACGGGATAGGTATCAATGGTCGACCATTTACTCGGATCGGGGTAGGCGCAGATGACGTCGAAGATGTCGCCATAGACGCCCGCAAGGTAGACCTCGTTTGTGCCGGTGACGGGCTTTTGAGACTCGGGCCCTATGGGGTGATAGGCGGTCCAGAAATATTGCTCGAGCATTTTTTCATGCAGGCCGAACAGCCACTTGTTCTGATGCTGATGCCAGTTTTTGAAAGCGTTGGGCCAATATCCGGCCGGCTCCCAGCCGTGCGCATAATCCACCAGAAATGCAATCGGTGTGTAAGGCGCGCCACGGTCGAAATCACTCCCGGTGACCCGCAGAAAACGGTCGACCAGCTTGCCCTTGGGCGAAAGCTGCACGCCGCGCTTCCCGGCCGCGCTTGTGCCGCCGGGCTTCCAGAATTTATCGAAGCCTTGCTCGTGATAGAACATCGATGAGCCCGCCATGTATTGATACCAGATATCAAACTTGTACCACGTCATCCCCGCGCCGGAATAGACGCTGTAATAATTGTCCAGGATGTTCTTCGGCTGCGTATAGCTGCTGACGACGGTAAACATGGTCGCCGAATCGCCGAAGTTGCAGCTCCGGTAGGTCGCGGTCATTTTGCGCCCCTGCCTGCCGATACCGCGCATGAAGGCCCACCGCATCCCAAGCACGGAAGAGCACGCGGCAAACGATTCATAGCCGAGCGTGCGGCAGCCCCAGTCGTTCAGAAGCGGAGCGAAGGTGATGTTGCCAACCGAAAGGCAGGAGATGACGTCTTCATAAGGATTGGCATCGAGGGAGCGGCCGAAGACTTTCTCATACTTTTCCCTGTTGAGCTGTAGCGTGTAAGGAGTGAATGCGCGGACCAGTTGCCGGCGAGTTTCCGCGAGCGCCGTCAGCTCCTGCATCTGTTTCGCTTTGGGATAAAAGTAACCAAGGCTTTCGCCGGCAATAGAGCCGACATAGCGGTCGCGATATTTTTTGAACAACTCCTGCCCTTTCGGGCCGATGGGCTTTGGCCCGGCGTAATTCATCATGCCGCCCCATTGCCGTTCCGGATGTTCATCGAGCCATCTGGCGAATCGCTTTCCTCCATCGTTGACCTCGCCGGTCTCGGGGTCAGTCCCGAAAATGATTGGGCCGACTCCATGAAAAAGAGGAGTGATCCTTTTATCTGAAAAGATCGGAATTTCGGATTCTCTGCCTCTGTATTTCTCTTCGAATTCTTTCAGAGCTTCCGCGTCACCGATTCGATAGGGAATCTTGATCGCGGGATCGTCGCCTAACCAGGAATCCTCGGGCTTCGGCCAGCCGACATTCCACAGATAGAGGAATCCGCGATCTTTGAACGAGCGAATCTTCCATCCGGATGGCAGAGAGAAGTCAGGCCGCTTCTTTGCCAGCGGTTTCAGATCGGGAATACCCGGTCGGTAGGAATCGAGGATCTTCCAGGCTTCATTGTTCGGATGTTCCTTGATGAACGGCCGGTAATTTTTGTCAGTCGTCAGAACAATGACGTCCACCTGCCTTGGCTCGGGGGCTTTCTTTGAGGAGATCAGTTTGAGGGTAGCCGCGCCCTTCTGCAGATTTGCCGTCTGCTTCGCCCATACAAAGGCCCAGCCCCAATAAAGCTTCATGACGTTGTCTTCGTCAATGACCGGCGAAGCACCATATTTGCCTGTCCAGACGGGAGCGTTGCCATGCTGGATACTTATTTCGAAAGGCTCAGGTTTCTCACGCCAGTCCCCATACCGCACCCAGACGCTGTATTCGCCCTCCTCGGGGATCTCTACCACTTTGCTCGCCTCGGCTTTGTCGTCCGCAGCGCCCGTGGCGATGGAGAGAAATCCGCTCTCGCCGCCCTGATTCCATTCCGCGGCCCAGCCTGGTCCCGAGATCCCCCAGTGTCCGTTCGTCTCGCGCATCTTGCGCTTGTCGTCACCCATGGGCCAGCAGTAGCCACGAATGCCTTGAAGATGCTCCGCCTCGAGCCAGATGTATTCGGAAGGTTCGGCGGAATTAAGGGACAGTGCGATAAGAATTGGCAGGGCAAGCCATTGCTTTTCCATAACTCTAATGCTGTGAACTTGAGGATGTCCGGCTCTGGACTCTCAATCTCTATCGTAAGCTCTCTTAACCAGAATTGCCTAAATCGGGCTCTAGAGGGACTGTAACGTCAGAATTCGATCATGAGAAGGATTAAGATAACGATTAAGAGCCCAGAGCCGAACATCCTTAGGTTTGCAGCATTATCCAACACTCCATTTCTCCACTACTCCATCATCCTCCCTCACCCATCCTCCCGCTCTTCCTCTACCCCAGCACTGCCCGGTTATACGTCTGCTGAGTATGTGGATACAGTCGTTCGTATTCTTCTTGAATGGCCACGTCCGCGTTGAAGAGGAACGAGATCAGTGCCGCTCGGGACCACATGCCGTTTTCTGCCTGCTCGAAATAAAGAGCCCTGGGGTCGTTATCGATTTCGAAAGGGATTTCGATCTCGGGCGGAACGCTGTCGTTGGTCCAGCCGTAGCGTGGGAACGGATGAAGGATGGCCGCGTATTCGCGCATGCGGCTCACCTTTTCCAGGTCAAGACAGTATCGATTGCGGAACTGGTCGATGGGGATGTCCTTGAGGAATTGCGCGACGTCGCCGGTGTCGTGTTCACGCTGAATGCGGGTCATGTAGAGGGCATCGACATCTTCGATGATCTCGTTCATGTCATCGTGTTCGAAGACTTTGATCCCCTGCTGCTCCAGGAAGCGTCTCAGGTCTGACTGCAACTGCAGCACATGATGTTTGGGCGCGATGAAATGCAGCTCAATGTCGTCATACAGACTCAAGAGCTGAGCAAGCGAACGCACGGTGCGGCCGCGTCCTATATCGCCAACGAACGCGATAGATTTGCCGTCGAGCCCCTTCTCCAGGTTGACGGAGTTCTGACGGTATTTGTCGCGCAGGCGAATAAAACGAGTGTCATCCGGGGAATCACCCCGGCTGTCAGTGAAATTGAAGATGCGGCGGAGGGTGTAAATATCGAGCAGTGCCTGAGTAGGATGCTCGTCCGCGCCTGAACCCGCGTTAATGATGGGTACCTGCCGCTGCCGCTGGGACATCAGCTCATTCATCAGGTAGGCGCTGCGCTCGGATAGCTCCGGCTGCTTGCTGCGGATGATGACCATGTCGAAGTAAGTGCTGAACATCCGCAGCGAATCCATCGGATGCTCGCCCTTGACTTCCGAGGAGAGCCCCGGGTCACGGACGTCGTTCCAGGTCATGCCGAGGATCTGGCATGCGGCCTGGAAAGAAAGGAAGGTGCGGGTAGATGCCTGGGTGAAGTAGAGCATGGCCCGCTTGTTACTCAGCAGACCGGAGAGAAAGGGGCCGGGCCGGTGAGTGCGCCTGGAATCGGCGTGACTGTGCTCGGTCCGTGGTCTTTCGATACGTGAAAGGGCTCGAATGCGGTCCGCTGTATCGCAGATTCGTTCGACGGTTCCGCGGTCAAACTGCTGGGCAAAGACGACGTGGATGGGTCTGCCGTTCCGCTCAAAGTCGGCCACCTTCTCAAGGATAGGCCGGTTGAGCCTGCCTTCATAATTGTACATCGATCACCTCGGGGTCAGCGTTGGGGACTGGATGCCGAGGATTATAGTGAACTCGTTCAAGTTTGAAATTAATGGAGTGTCGATTCTGATCGATGCGAAACCAGTTACGATTCCGTCTCACGAAGGGTGGCCGCTTCGCCAGCCCTTTCTATGACTGTCCTGCCTTCGATGTTGAACTCGTAGGCCTCCACCGCGCACCACCAGATTACTTCTCCTGCGTTATCTCTACGGACGACAACGATCCTCGCTTCGCCTTCGATATCCGCCAGGTCAATGTTTCCCTGGTGCGGGCTGGCTATGACCGTGTCGGTGACTTCGCCGTGCCTCAGGGTCATTCCAATCTGGTCGGGCGCGCGCAGACGCTCGACCTCGACAGCCCCCTGGTCGGCTCGTCTCGGCAGGAGCGCTGACAGCAACTGACCGTTGTATCCCCAAAGGTTGGCTTTGAGGCGCGGGCGGTATCCAAGGCCGGTGGCGCCACGGGAGATTGGGTGTTCCGGTGGGGCTTCCATCACCTGCTTGTGATCGAGAGCCAGCCAGCAAAGGGAATCGATCTCGTCGCTGTCCAGTTCCAACCGGTGGGGCTCGGGGTATTCGTAATCGGCGGGATAGTTCCAGGCGATTTCGCAGCGGTGCTTTTTACCCAGAACCGTGGCACGCTCTTTCTCCGGGTCGATCTCGATCCTGTTCCCGTTTTCAGAGTTCATGAGCCAGAGGTAGTTCCGGAACTCGGGGCCGTGATTCATATTGTCGAGAAGAAGTGCGTAAGGCTCAGCTCCCTCCGCACGTATTACCAGCCCATGGCGATAAGCCCACTGGCTGCGCCACTGGCTCGTGGTTTCCGCGCAGGCATAGGCCGCATTCGGTGCAGATGCGAAGGCCTCCGTTCTGCCACCGAAAAACATCTGGTCAAAACCTTCCGGCGTGCCCGGTGGCTCGGCGGAGTCCGGCATCATTACGCTGTGATACATGGCCTTGATGTCCGCGTACCCGGTTTCAATGCTGAATGCCTCGCCGAGCGCGAAAAGTGAGAAGTGCCCGGAATCCGCGTGCTGGTGAATCAGGCATCCAGGGGCGCGGCCAGACGACATCAGGCTGAAATACAGGTCATCATCTTCCCATCCGCTTCGCATGACCGATAAGCCGACCCGGCCCGAATGACGATCGAGGGAATAACCTGTGTCCCCAGGAGATTTGACTTCAGCGTCATCATCTTCCCAGAGAGCGACGAGACCTGAGTTCCAAGTAATCCGTTTCGGGAGCGGTTCATTATGGCCCTCCAGCGAGCCGCGCCCGCCAAGCTGGTCCCAGCCCCACCACAGAGCGGGATCGCCCAGCCGCCGGGCGGCGAGAAGCATTCCAAGAGGCGGCCGCCCTCCCTTGTGGCGTTGCATGTCCGCATAGCTGTTGATGCCGCGCCGGCCCGGTGGGATGACGTAGAGCCACTGCCTCCCAAGGTTGGCAAAGCGGGGCTCGTCATTCCACAGATTCGCCGCGCCCATTCGAAGGAGTACCTCTGCCGAAAACGACATCCATTCGGCGTCCCGCCAACCATACGAATAGCCTTCATGGATGGCCGACCCTTCGTCCATTCCGTGATGGAAAGACTGCCGCAACAGTTTTTCGGCTTCAAATACCGCGGCCCCGTCTTCGCCTGCACGATAAGTCGCGCCCAGGGCGACGACATACTTCTCGAACAGCCGCAGCCACGTGTTGACGCCCAGGTGAAACTTCCTCGCGGCCGGATTGCGGAGATTCTTTTTCTGAATTCGCTCGACCACACCAACGCGCAGAAAATCGTAGAGCCGCGTCCTCAGTTCATCATCCAGCTCGTTATGGAGTATGTCGAAGGCAAAGGTCACTTGGTTGGCAATGGTGGCGTAACAGACGCCCCAGCCGTCCGGGTTCGGGATATCGGAAAAAGGCCCATCGAGCATGCCGCGAAGGATATCTTCGGCCTTTTTTAGCCAGCGCGTTTCAGGCTCGAACAGATAGGCGAACGTCAGGCAATGCAGCGCATCCGACCCATTGCTGGGCTGCCCACTGCCGAACCCATCGAGAATGCCCTTCGGCCCAAGCGAGGGGTCTACGTATTGTGGCGAGGACGGGTCACAATATCGCTCGCACCGCTCCTGCATCTCGCGGAGGATCTCGCTTGCGATACCGTGCTTGGCCTTGTCCCGCAGTGAAGGGACGTCTTCCGGTGAAAAGAAGAGGCGAGGGTGAACATCATTAATGAAAAGTGATTCAGTGTTCATTTGAGTGTCTCAGAACCTGAAATGCAGTTGTTTGAACTGGCTAGAAGGGAGGCCAGAATGCGGGAGGCCGATTGAGAATCGAGCCGCCTGTCTGTCCTTTCGGACGTTTCTACTCTTCCGTTTTCTTTTCCTTTGGCGCAGGTTTGCTGCCGAAGCCCGATTCCAACAGCTTGTCCATCCGCTTGGATGCCTTCGCCCTGTCTTTTTCGTGCGGGCTGTGTTTTACCACCCGTTCGTAGAGTTCGTAAGCCTTGGACTGGTTCTTCAGTTTCTTGTCCGTGATCTCGGCGGCCCTGTAAAGCGCATCGCGGTCGGTCTCTTTGTCGAATTCATAGCACTGCAAAAAATTCTCTGCCGCCGTCTTGTACTCCCGGAGCGAGTTGTATGACTCCGCAATGAGATAGGCGGCCTCACTGCGATGGGGGCTGTCAGGGTATTGCTCGATCAGCGTTTCCATGCGCTCGATGGCCAGCCGGAGTTTTGCTTTTCGGCTGAAGATGCTGCTAAGCCGGCCGGTGCTCTCCTTGATCAGTTCGCCGTTTTCGAAAAGGAGGAACTCTCTGGTCGGCTCCAGCTCGGCCGAAATGGAAAGGCCAATGGAAAACATCGCGGTTGTGAGGAAGCAGCCGGCGGTTACGAATCTTCGTGCGAACTCGGTTTGTGCAATCATTCGTCGGTTTACTCCTGAATTATGTATATTGGCTGAATCCTGATTCCGTACCTTTTATCATCATTGAAGGAAAGGATAAAACGACAGTGAAAATTACCGCCATCGAAACGCTCGTCTGTCACGCACGAATGCGGAACTGGATTTTCGTGAAGGTTCTGACCGATGAGCCCGGGCTGTTCGGTTGGGGCGAGGCCACGCTCGAATGGCATACACGGAGCGTGGTGGGCGCGGTTGAAGATATCTCCCAATTGCTGATAGGCGAAGATCCGACCCGTATCGAATACCTCTGGCAGATGATGTATCGGCAGCATTTCTGGCACGGCAACGGTGTGGTGCGCAGCACAGCCATCAGCGGCATCGACATCGCGCTCTGGGACATCGTGGGCAAGATTCACGGCGTGCCGGTACACAAACTTCTCGGCGGCCCAGTCAGAGATTACGTACGAACCTACTGTCACTTGGGCGGCGGCAAGATGGAAGATTTCTACGAGACCTCACCAGCCGATGCGGAACGCTTCGCCGAAATGGCGCAGGGAATGGTCGAAGAGGGCTTCACCGCTTTCAAATCCATGGCGGTACCGGAAACCATGCCCATCGAGGGACTCCGGCCCGTCCGTTATGCGGAAGCTTGCGTCATTGCCATGCGCGACGCGGTCGGTGAGGACATCGACATTATGGTTGATTGCCACGCCCGCCCATCCCCCGCCATGGGGCTGCGATTCGCCACCGCGCTCGAGCCGTATGGCCTTTACTTTTTTGAAGAGCCCTGCTGGCCGGAAAGCATGGAAGACATCGCACGGATCCAGCGCGCTGTCTCGACGCCCATCGCAACAGGCGAGCGTCTCGTCAGCCAGCATGCGTTCAAGGAACTCGTCGAGAGGCACGCGTGCAGCGTCATCCAGCCCGACCTCACCCACTGCGGAGGCATCAGCGAAGCCCGTCGCATCGCTGCCATGGCCGAGGCGTATCGGCTGGCCATGGCACCACACAATCCGCAGGGGCCGGTCAGTACGGCAGCGTCACTCGAGTTCGGATTCGCCACGCCGTCCTACATCATCTGCGAATCGGTGCACGAAGATGTGCCCTGGCGCAAGGACGTCGTCAGCGAAGGGTTCACCGTTGAGAAAGTGGGCCGCATTGTGCGCCCGAATCAGAAGCCCGGCCTCGGCATCGAAATCGATGAGGATGAAGTTCGGAAGCATCCGTTCGAGCAGGAGATCCTGCAACGCTCATTCTACACTGACGGCGCGGTGGGCGATTGGTAATGTGGGAAGCCGGAGTAACGACTGCCGGAGACTGCGGGAGTTGGAGTAACGACTGCCGGGGTTGGGGTAACGGCTTTAGCCGGGTTCTTGTGGAGTAGCCATCAGCCCGGGTATTACCCGCCTGAATGAAGACGTTACCCCCAACTCCGGCACCTCGTTCAAGAGAATCCAATGACTATCAAGATCATCATGAAAACTGTCCTCTGCTCTCTCCTTATCCATTCTTCCATCTCGTTCCTCCACGCCCAGGAGCTCCTCGTCGAAGCCGAAAGCTTCGCCAACCGCGGCGGCTGGAAGCTCGATACGCAGTTCATCGAGATCATGGGATCGCCTTATCTGCTCGCGCACGGGTTGGGACGTCCGGTCAAAGATGCGACGGCCGAAGTCGAGTTTCCTGAGACCGGTGAGTATCGAGTATTTGTCCGCGCCCTTGACTGGGTCGCACGCTGGAATATGCCGGGCCAGCCCGGGAGTTTTCAGATCCTGGTAAACGGTCAGCCCCTTGAAGAGACATTCGGAACGAAAGGCGCCAAATGGTTCTGGCAGGGTGGCGGTACCGTTCCTATTACAGAAAAGAAGGCAACCCTCGCTCTGCATGACCTCACCGGCTTTGATGGCCGCTGCGACGCGATTTTCTTTTCGAAGGCGGGCGACACGCCCCCAAATGATTCAACCATTCTCCCGGCATGGCGGAGAAAGCTGCTCGGGCTTTCGGCCCAACCTGCTGAGAAATCCGGTTACGACCTGGTGGTCATCGGAGGCGGCTATTCCGGCATAGGGGCCGCCCTTTCAGCGGCTCGCATGGGATGCAAGGTGGCACTGATTCAGAATCGCGGCGTGCTGGGCGGCAATGGCTCGAGCGAGGTACGTGTGTGGTCGCAGGGCCTCATCCGGCGGGGCCGGTATCCGCGCATCGGTGAGATTATTGGCGAGTTCTGTGACCGGGCGAGGAAATCGCCGGGCACGTACAAAGAGTTCGGTGACGCTAAGAAAGAATCGATTGTCCGCGCCGAGAAGAACATCGACCTGTTCCTGAACCATCACGCGTTCAAAGTCGATACCAACAGCAACAGGGTCACTGGGGTCTACGCGTTCGATACTCGCACCAGCGAGCACAAGAAGTTCATCGGGCGGAACTATGTCGACTGCACGGGGCACGGGACGATCGGCTTTCTGGCCGGCGCGGATTGGGAGATGACACCGAAAGGCCGGATGGGCATGAGCAACATGTGGGCCTGGGGCGAGGCGGAAGAGGAAGTCGCTTTCCCGGACACGCCCTGGGCTCTCAATTTATACATGAAGGATTTTCCTTATCCGCGTGCCCATCACGGGCAGTGGTTCTGGGAGAGCGGATTCGATAAAGATCCAATCAAAGGGGCGGAAGAGATTCGCGACTGGAATCTGCGAGCGGTCTACGGATCGTTCAACGCCATGAAGAATCGCGACGGAGCGGCCAAGCACAAGAACGCCTACCTGACCTGGATAGCCTACATTGGCGGCCCCCGTGAATCACGACGACTGTTGGGGGACGTGGTGCTGTCCCAGGACGACATCGTTACCAGGAGGCAATTCCCGGACGGCAGCGTACCGAGCACCTGGTCGATCGACCTGCACTATCCGAAAAAACAATACGCAAAGAAATATCCAGACAATCCCTTCATCTCGATAGCAAAGCACGATCGCCGAGTAGATCGAGCCTACGGTTATCCCGTTCCTTATCGGTGTTTTTACTCGCGCAATATCGAGAACCTTTTCATGGCCGGGCGCTGCATCAGCGTGACACATGAGGCGCTGGGAACGGTCAGAGTCATGAAGACTTGCGGCATGATGGGCGAGGTGGTCGGCAAGGCCGCAAGCATCTGCGCCCTGCATGATTGCTATCCCCGCGCGGTCTATGAAACACACCTCAAAGAACTCGACGAGTTGTTAAAGCTGCCCGGCCTGGCCCGGCGCAAGACCGTGAAGGATGAAATCGTCTTACCGGAAAAAGTACCTCCCATCCCTGTGGCAAAGGAGCCAGCCATAGGCGTCGATCCCAAGAAACTCCCCGGCCTGATCATTGATGATCGTCAGGCAAAGAGGAAGGGACGCTGGACGGCCGGCACGGGGCTCAAGGGCTACATAGGATGGAATTACCTTTACTCCCCCGGGGATAGTAATTCGAGTGTCCGATTCGAATTTCAGGCCCCCTCCGAGGGCAGATTCGATATCCGAATCGCCTGGTCCCCTCACAAAAATCGCGGAACACAAGTTCCGGTGAAACTGGAGATCGGAGAAATGGAAAAAGAGCAGAAGGTAAATATGAGCAAGCCGGCGCCGTTGAAATTCGGCTTTTTTTCACTCGGCAAGTTCGAGATGAAGAAGGGACAAACGGGCGCCGTGACAGTGTCGACGAAAGGTGCCGGCGGCTACGTACACGCGGACGCGGTGCAGGTGATGCCTGTGGAGTAATTGGGATGACCCGAGACCCGTTGCATGTCATTCAAAGCGGTAGAGCGTCACGGTCGATCACGTCGAAGCATCTTGCGCTTCATGTTGCCCGCGTTGGCCTGTTTGCGGGCATCATCCTCCTGATAAACAGCCAGCACAGATTCGCTCAGCTCAGGAATTCTGCCTCGGCCAAAGCAATCCCTCTCGCAAAAACTCAAAGGTTCTTCCCCGAAGGACAACACACGCGTGCAGCGAAGGCCGGCGTCTGGGTTGTGCTTGACGCCAAAGAGAAGCGATTGGGTCACATCCTGCAAACGTCACCCGAGAGCGCGCACATCGTTGGCTTTTCGGGCCCTACCAATGTGCTGATCGCTTTCGGCAATGACGATCGCATCGTGGGACTCGAAATACTCTCAAGCGGCGACACCAGAGAGCACTTGGCTGAAGTGAAGGGACAATCGTTCCTGAAGTCATTTGTCGGGAAGACATGGGATGGAACCGCCCGCGGCCACAAGGTGGATGCTGTTTCAGGCGCGACGCTGACCAGCCTGGCAATCCATGAATCCATCATTCACCGTCTCGGAGGAGCCAAACCATCCCTCCGTTTTCCTGAGCCCCTGAAGCTGGAAGGGGCACAGAAGGTTTTTCCGGACGCGGCAAGCATGGCGCAGGATCGGAAACACAGCCTGCAGTGGCATGTGATAGACAAACAGGGCGCGGAAATCGGCACATTCGTTCGCACCTCTCCCGCCGCCGACAACATCGTCGGTTACCAGGGACCTACTGATACCTGGATTGGTTTCAATCCCAATGGCCAAGTCATCGGGCTTGTCCTCGCTGCGAGCTATGACAACAGAGAATACGTGAGCTACGTTCGTAAGGACGATCACTTTCTGACTCTCTTCAACGGCATGCGTCTGAAAGAACTTGCAGAGCTCGACGTGAAGGAAGCAGAGGTGGAAGGCGTTTCAGGCGCCACCATGACCAGTCTTGCAGTGGCAGACGGACTGGTCAAGGCCGCGACTGAGTTTTCAGAATCTTTGCAGTCACCGGCCGCGCGGAAGAACGCTCTGCCATTCAAACTGCGCGATGTCGGCACGGCTGTCATCATCTTCATCGGCATGGTCATCGGATTGACTTCGCTGCGAGGGAACAGGCTGCTCAGGATTGTATTCCTGTGCTGTGTGATCGGTTACCTGGGCCTCATCAATGGGGACATGGTTTCTCAAGCCATGCTGGCCGGGTGGGCTAAGAGCGGCGTTCCATGGCGTTCAGCAAGTGGGCTCTTCATGCTGACGCTCGCCGCGTTCGCCGTTCCCCTTACCAGCCGCAACAACATTTACTGCAGCCATCTCTGCCCGCATGGCGCGGCGCAGCAACTGCTGAGGAATCGTCTGCCCTGGCGTATTCATCTCCCGGGAAATGTGGCCCATCTGCTGTCCCTGCTGCCGCCCGCATTGCTTACCTTGTCCGTAATGGTGGCGATGACCTCGCTCACTTTCAGCCTGGTGGATATTGAGCCATTCGATGCGTGGGTTTTCTGGATCGCAGGCTGGGCAACGATCACGGTCGCGGTCGCTGGTCTTGCCGCGTCGCTCTTCCTTCCGATGGCATACTGCCGATTCGGCTGCCCCACCGGCACGCTGATCGGCTATCTGAGATTCAACTCCAGAAGCGACCGCTGGTGTCGCCGTGACTGGCTGGCACTGTCGATCACGATTTTCGCTCTGGGGCTGAGGGTAATTGAGATCTTCTGACTCAGTCGTACTGGGTGTTCCAGTTGTCCAGGCCGGGCAGCCCTGATTCCGGAGACATCCTATTACCGATGGTATATCGTACTCAAGAGGTCTCTTGATGGCCTCGCCACACTACCCGGTACTTCCCCATGGAGCGGAGCGATGATGAAAATGATGTCTGTCCTGGTCATGTTCACCGGCGCGCTGTGTGTGTGCGGAGAAGAGACTCCCGAATCGCTCTGGCCGGAACCTACTGCCAATCTGAATCTGAAATCTAAGGCTGAATCCGCCGAGCCGGAGGAAGTAAAGAGGGCAGTTCAACTGGCGGTCGGTCTTTACGAACTGACAGCCGATGCGGCCGGAAGGGGGCGACTCCTTCTTGCCGTTGGCGAATCTGAACGGGAGATGCCACTCTCCAGGAAGGGCGGGCCCTACGGTCTGCTGGTGAAGTGGCCGGGCGGACCGGCGGAATGCCGGGTCGGCGTTTTAGGCGAGGCGAACATCAAGGCAATTCAGTTGCTCCCGGCGAGTGAGGCACAGCACAAGGCGTGGAAACGTCGCGAACATGATCTGGTGACGTTCGGGTTCGAGACGATCTCTCCGCAGCGTCCGCTGCCTGATGAACCAGCGCGTGCAGTCGTGGATGCCAAAGGCCTCAACGGCATGACCGACAAGGCTGTCTTTTTCGATGAGCGGATTCAGTTCAACAAAAACGTTCACATGGATCGCCCGATCCGATGGCTGGAACGAAACGGATTCTCCATTCTCAACGCCGAGGCGCTCTGGGTCTGGATGCGGCAGGAAATCGAGGATGGCGCTTACGGCAGCGTGGTCGTCATGCCAATGGGAATGGCCCCGGCATCCATCAACGATGCGAAAGGCAAGCGGGCGACCTGGTATCGATACATGCAATCCGGCGGGCGCGTGGTCTGGATTGGTGATCCGCCCTTCTATTACTTTATCCCCGTGCGGGCCGAACCCGCGAAGAGTGCTGAGCCTGCGCTTTCTACGATGGGGTTGAATTGGGGCTGGGCCCAACCCTTCTGGGGATTCCATCCGCCTGTGGCACTCACCGAACAGGGCAAGGCGTGGGGCATGGAAGGCCATGGCCAAAGCATGACCGGCTTCAACGCGAAGGAAGTCTCGTTAACCCTCGCCGAATATAAAACCAAAGATGGCCAGCGCGGCGCGGCGAGCTGGCTGCTGAACTTCCGACCGGACATGCCATGGAGTGGCCTGGTGATGTACAGCCAGTGGATGAATGGCACGCACGACGCCCAACTCCGAGACGTGTGGCGGTTGGCTCATTACGTGGGCAAGAAGATCGAGAGCTTTCCACGTCTGCCTCTCGCTCGAAGCAACCGCCAGCCGGCCTTGAGGGTGATGACCGGGGCGTCTGGCCTCCAGGGGCGGACACAGTTTGCGCGCGGCGAAACCGTTTCGGTGTTTATCCAACCGGGCGCGGTCAAGGATTTCGACAAGGCCACCGTCTATCTGCTGCAAGACGAGCGCGTGCTTGCATCCGCTGAAGGTGGGCAAGAGAAAATGAACTTCTTCGCTGCTTTCGTTCAGACCGAGCCTTACGCTTACGGCGATTACAAGCTCCGCGTCGAAGTCTCACGCGAAAACCGGCCCCTGGCATTCCAGGACATCGAAATTGGTATCCGCTACGTGCGTCCGGTCGAGTTCGGGTGGGAGATTTGGGCTGGAGTGCCGGAGAACGATCATCA
>JASLXP010000514.1 GCA_030740295.1 Planctomycetota bacterium | reverse complement strand
CAGAGCCCAGTGAAATGCCCCACGAAGACGAAGTAATCACATGGGAATCAGAATCGGGGGGGGCCGTTTCTGGCTCTGTCCTGCCCTGGAAAGTCATGATCGTTGATGATGAGCCTGAAGTGCACCAGGTCACCAGGATGGCACTGAGCTCACTTGAATTCGAGGGCCGGCCGCTCGAATTCATCGATGCCTATTCGGGGCAAGATGCACGGGAGAAACTCCAGGAGGGCATCGCGCTCATTCTGCTGGATGTGGTGATGGAAGAACAGGATTCGGGCCTGCAGTTCGTCAATTATGTTCGTAATGAGCTGAAGCAATATTTCATACGCATCATTTTGCGGACCGGCCAGCCCGGCACGGCGCCCGAGAACCAGATTTTCATTGATTACGACATTAATGACTACAAATCCAAAACGGAGCTGACATCGGTCAGGCTCATCTCGACCGTGGTCTCGGCCCTTCGAGGCTACAGGGATCTGAACGCCATCAATAACCTGCGCACGCGTGAACGTGCAATGCTGCAAGAGTCAGAGCGCACAAGGGCAGAGACACAGATCGCCGAAGCCAAGGCTCTCGCAAAAGATGAGCTCATCGCAACAAAAGACAGGCTGGTTGCGAAACTTGAAGCCGCTAACACCGAACTGTCCAACCTGAACGCGGTCCTCCGGAAAGACTTGGAGGCCGCGGCAGAAATTCAACGCGGCTTCCTGCCGTCAGAAGTCCCCCGCGCACCTGGCATTGAGTTCTCCTGGTATCATGAACCTGGCAGCAAACTTGGCGGAGATACCCTCAACATTCGATGGCTCGATGAAAACCATATCGGTTTCTACATGCTCGATGTAGGAGGGCATGGCGTTCCGGCCGCGCTGATGTCTGTCGCTCTCAGCAGGTCGTTTATGGCCAGCGCCGACGGGTCATCGGTCCTTCAGGAATCACCCGCGGCCGGCTCACGCATCCTGCAACCTGGCGAGGTGGCTGAAAGGCTCAACGGCCGTTTCGCCTGGACCGATGAAGCGGAGCTGTACTTCACCCTTTTCTATGGACTGCTGAATACGTCGACGCTCAGCTTGAAATACGTTCTGGCCGGCCACACCAGCCCGATTCTTCTCAGGAATGCGCAATCACCGCTGCGCCTGGAAGGCAATGAACTACCCGTGGGCCTGGAGGAAGGCGCGGTCTACGACGACGAGGAAATCCAGTTGAAGCCCGGCGACAGGCTGGTGGCCTATTCAGACGCCTTGATCGAAATGCCCCGAAATATGAGCGAGCTCTTTGGCGAGGACAGGCTCGAGGGCTCGTTACTGAAATCTGCAGGTGAGGAAGTTTCCAAAGCGATAGAGATGCTGCTCAATGACCTCTCCAACTGGCGGGGCGAGTCACCCCTTCACGACGATATCTCGCTGCTGGCAGTG
This sequence comes from Planctomycetota bacterium, assembly GCA_030740295.1. Next base: position 5,133 of record JASLXP010000514.1, on the reverse strand, counting down.
TCAATCCTCGGCGATTAGCGCACCCACCAGACTCCCGCTGTCTTTCACAACGGTATTCGTTATATTCCCCGCCTCACGCATGAAACCAGGGGACAGATGGCTTGATGGATTGCGGTACCACTTACTTTCAGGAGTAGAAACATGTCAGACGAATGGGTTGTATACGAAGGCAACGAAGGCCCCGGCAATGGTAAACACATCGTGCTCGTCAGCGGTGACGAGGAGTATCGTTCCGAAGAGGCTCTGCCCGCTCTGGGCAAGATACTCGCGGTTCATCACGGATTTAAGTGCACCGCGCTCTTCGCCATCAATGCTGAGACAGGTGAAATCGCGCCGGACGATCAAACGAACATCCCCGGTCTCGAAGCACTGGGCGACGCGGACATGATGATCATCGCCACCCGCTTCCGAAACCTGCCCGACGACCAGATGAAACACATCGTCGATTTCACCAATTCCGGCAAACCTATCCTGGGGATGCGCACCGCCACCCACGGTTTCAACATCGCACGAGAAGACACCTCTTACGGGCACCTGTCCTGGAACAGCAAAGACCCCGAAGGCGGCTGGGGCCGCCAGGTTCTCGGAGAGACCTGGGTGAGCCATCACGGCCACCACGCGCATGAAAGCACCCGCGGCGTGGTCGCCGACGGCGCTGCCGACCATCCAATCGTCAAAGGCTGCGAAGACATCTGGGGTCCGACAGATGTGTATGAAGTCCGCGAGCTCACTGGCAGCCCGCAGGTTCTCATCGACGGCCAGGTCCTCCAGGGCATGGACCCCGGCGATGCGGTGAATACCGAGAAGCCCACTATGCCGGTCGCCTGGATAAAGAACTACACCGGCGAAACTGGAAACAGCTCCCGCATCTTCTGCACCACCATGGGGGCCGCGACAGACCTGCCCAGCGAAGGCATGCGACGCCTGCTCGTCAACGGCACCTACTGGTGCCTCGGCATGGAAGACCAGATCGCAGACCGCGCCAACGTAGACATCGTCGGTGAATTCGACCCGACAGCATTCGGATTCGGCACTTTCAGAAAGGGCACGAAGCCATCGGATTACGCGCTATAGAGACACTTGTGCACGGAAGAGCCCGGGCTGTCCTCTCGCCCGGGCACTCCGGCACCCTGCCGGCAAAAGAGCGCTGAAAGCGCTCGGGCAGAGCGCTGCGCACTCCGAAGATGCCGGCAAGGTGCCGGCGCGCCCAAGTGAGGAACTCGATCTGTCAGCTGGCCTCGTAGCTGTAGCTGATGCCGGGAAGCTGCTCATCACTTTCCTCGAAGTAGTGCATGAAAGCCCCGCCACCGTATTCATGGAAGTCTGATGCATACTCAGGTCACGGTTTTCATTTCTTAACGCTTTCAGCGTAAAGAGGGTTTCACCTGAAGTGACCAACAGACCGGAACGCGATTCCCCCACGCACTTCTTCGGAACCAGAATATGCGATTGACCACGATGCTCTTGACTTGGGCGACCGCGACTGCTTGGTCCGCTGAGTTTTACGTAGCCACTACAGGCAGCGATGCCGGCCCCGGCAGCATCGCGAAGCCCTGGCGCACGATCCAGAACGCCGCAAACCGCATGAAGCCGGGCGATACTTGTGTCGTGCGCGCAGGGACGTACCGCGAGGCGGTGCGAGTCGAGGCATCCGGTGAGCCGGGCAGCCCGATTCGGTTCGTCACTGCAAAGGGAGAGACCGTGGTGCTCGACGGAGCGGAACCGATCGCCGGGGAGTGGCAGCTCCACAGCGGCAACATCTACAAGACCCGTGTGCCCGATCCGATCGAGCAACTTTTCGTCGATGGCAAGATGCAGATAGAGGCGCGGTGGCCAGACATGCGCATCGAAGAGATATGGGACCGCTCGAAGTGGGCCGAGTCAAGCATGGGCAGCCGTAAGGATCTCATGGTCTGCCCCGCGCTGGCGAAGACCAACATCGATTGGACAGGCGCGATCGCGACACTGAACATCGCGCACCAATACAAGACTTGGACCCGCACGGTCACCCACCACACCAAAGGGAGCGACAGATTCCAGTATGCGCTCGCCGAACGCCTGGGCGACGGCCCCGACCGGGGCCCGACGTACGCGGACGACTATTTCTACCTTTCAGGCAAGCTCGAGGCCCTCGACGCGCCGACCGAGTGGTTCCACGACGCAGACAGTGGCGTGCTCTACCTGTGGGCCGACGACGGCACGAACCCGGCCGGCCGCACCGTGCGCTACAAGAAGCGTAATTACGGGTTCGATCTGCTGAAGTGTCGCCACGTCGAGATCAGCGGCTTCCTGTTCGTCGCCTGCACGTTCCGCCTTTTGGACTGTACCAACTGTGTCGTCGACGGCTGCCGAGCCGTTTACCCGAGCTACTCGCGGCGCCTGACCGACGTGGCCCCCAAAGGCGAACGCAAGAACACACCATGCACGTCCGTGCAGGGCACGGGCAATATCGTCCGGAACACGAGCGTCGTGCTCAGCAACACCGGAGGCATCTCCGTACGAGGCGAGGGCAACATCGTCGACAACTGCATCGTGCACGAGATGAACTGGAGCGGCAACTTCATCTACGCCGGCATTGGCGTCACCGGCACCGGCGATGGCCCGTCCGGCAACGTCGTACGCAGGTGCACGGTGTACGGCATGGGCAACGTGGGGATCATGTACTATGGCCCGGGCATCACCATCGAATACAACCACGTGTACGACACCGGGCGCACCTGTCGCGATATCGCCGCGATGCACACCGGCAGCCCCCGCGCGCGGGGCAGCGTCGCCCGCCACAACTGGATCCACGACAGCACCGGCCTGGGCATGCGGGGTGACGACCAGACCCGCGGGCTCACGTTCCACCACAACGTGATCTGGCGCTGCAACCGCGGCATGATCATGAAGGGGAACGAGAACAAGGTCTACAACAACACCGTGTTCGTCGACCCGAGCAGCAAGCACTCGTCAGGCAGCCTCATCATTCCCAAGCGTCCGGAGCCGAAGAAATGGTGGACCCGGCACAAGACGCTTCAGGTCCAGAACGAGGACACCCTCGTGTGCAACAACGCCGCGTTCGCACTCTCCGACCGCCGCAACTCCGGAGTCGCCGGCACCAGCCTCGTGTCGCACAACGTGACCTCTGGCAAATTCGCGGCTGCGATGTTCAAGAACGTGAGCGATGGGGCCCTGTCGAAGAGCGTGTTCGATTTCCGTCCCCGCGTTGGCTCGCCTCTTATCGATGCCGGCCGTGTCATTCCCGGACTCGTCGAGGAGTTCGAGGGCAAGGCCCCGGACGCGGGCGCATACGAGTTCGGCGGCGAGAACTGGCGCGCCGGCGCAGATTGGCAAGACGAGCCCTGCGGTGTGGAGCTTGTGGTCGGGCTCGAGCCGCCCGGAAAGCATGGTCCTGGCCGCAACATTCCCATGCCCAAGAAAATCTACAAGTGCGGCATCAGCGAGGAGGGAATCATAAAGCTCCAGACGCTCTACGCTGAGCTTTGGGCCAAAAACGGCCGCGGGGAGATCCGGAGCCAAGGGATCCAACAGCGTCAGCAGCACAAGAAAGACTCACCGGAGTGGCAGCGGCACCACGCAGTCGTCGCCAGGCTCCATCGCGACCTCTGGCACGAGTTGCGCGACAAAGGAGCCACGACCTTGACCGGCGCAGACCGCGCTGCGTTTTCCAAAGCCATGGGAGGGAAGTGACAACGCCCGGCCCTTCCACAGGCGCTTGGGATGGTTGATTCAGTTCGGATGGCAGATGCATTCTGTCATCCTGCCGCATCTACGGGCGCCCTTCGTTCTTTGGGTCAAATTTCGGGTTCCGTGGTGGTATCTCGGCGCCGACGTCCTTTCGCCATCGCTTCATTTTGCTGTGGAGTTCCCTGACTTTCTCCGGCTTGGCGGCGGCAAGGTCTCTGGTTTCGCCGATGTCCGCTCGGAGGTCGTAGAGCTCCAGCTTGCCATCCTCGAAGTTCTCGATGAGTTTGTGGTCGCCCGAACGCATTGCATTGGCGGGAGCCTGGCGACGGGGCAGGTAGCCAGGCATGAACCAGAAGATGTCCTGGCGTTTCAGCTCATTGACCTTGCCGGACATAAGTGGAAGCAGGCTTTCCCCATCGAGTGGCTGATTCTGCGGCGGGTCCGCCTGAGCTACTTCGAGAAAGGTGGGATAAAAGTCGACCCCGTGGACGGGAACATCGCTCACGGAACCCTCTTCGATCACTCCCGGCCACCGGGCAATCATGGGCACACGAATACCACCTTCGTAGAGCATCCCCTTCATGCCGCGCAGCGGATAGACCGAAGTCGTCTTGCCTCCTTTGTTGAGGCCACGGTTTTCTGCGCTCCCGAGGCCACCGTTGTCCGAGAAGAAGATGACGAGTGTGTTATCTGAAAGCCCAAGCTCGTCCAGTTTCTTCACAACCCGGCCAAAGCTGTGGTCGAGCGCTTCAATCATGGCCGCGTAAACAGGATTCTCGTGACCACCCACGGGCTTCTTCTTCTTGTACTTGTCTATAAGAGCTGCTTTTCCCTCCATCGGAACATGAACAAGGAAATCGGGAAGGTAAAGAAAGAATGGGCGTTCTCTGTTTTTATCGATGAACTCAATCGCGCGGTCGGTCATGTAGTCGGTTAGATAGTCATCCTCTGATGGCTTCACCTCTGGTGCAGGCCGCGTTTTGAAATTGAAGTGTTTTGCTGCCGCCATGGCGACCGCCTCATCAAAGCCCTGGCCATGGGGCGTCTGACCCTTTTCACCTCCAAGATGCCACTTCCCAAACATCCCGCACACGTAACCGGCAGACTTCAGAGCTTCCGCAAAGGTCACCTTTTCTGATGCCAGCCCTTTGGCATTTTCCGGCGCCAGTAATTTTCGCTGCGACCATTTGAGCAATCTCTTATATGAATCGAAACGGCGCTTGCCTCCGACCGTGTAAACCCCGTGCCTGGGGACATATTGGCCCGAGAGCAAGCATGCGCGAGAAGGAGCACAGTTCCCGGCCGGCGAATACGCGCTGGTGAATTTCATCCCCTGCCTGCACAGACGGTCCAGGTTCGGCGTGTCGTAATAGCCGCTGCCAAAACAGCCCAAATCCTTCCAGCCAAGATCGTCCGCAAAGAGAAGAACGATGTTAGGCTTCC
>JASLXP010000513.1 GCA_030740295.1 Planctomycetota bacterium | reverse complement strand
GACCAATGGATCGGCGATCTCCTGGCCTTCCGGCGGCAGGAACCGATTGCCATCGGGATCGAACGCCGGGTACTGGCGAGAGCCTTTCTGATCCTCTGAACTCGGCTCGAGAAAAGTACCCTCGACCCAGGCAGGCGCGGGGTCGCCGATGAGCATGGAGACGAGGTCAATCGTATGGGGGTGATGTTTGATTATGTCCGTAAGGGCATACATGGAGACGTATTTTGGTTCGCCGATATCTCCGGCCGCGATGGCTTCAGACACACGCATGTAACCGTCGTGGTGTCTGCGCATCGCGCCCCAGTTGAAGGCCACTTGATTTTTTCTGCACGCCTCCGCCACCCGGTCAGCTTCTTCCAGTGACGCGCATAATCCCTTTTCGGAATAGATGCCTTTCACGCCGTGCTCTGCGCAGAAGATAATCGGCTCGGACCGGGCAAAGGAGGGCGTGGTCACGCTGACGATGTCCGGTTCTTCTTTCTCGATCATTTCCTGGTAATCGAGATAGGTGTTTGAAAAATTGAAACGTTCAGCGAATCGCTTCAATCGCTCCTCACCACGATTGGCAATTGCGATGACTTCCGTTTCTTCGACAGCCTCATACCCGCTGAAATGTCCGTAAGGTTTCCAGAACTGATTGACCGGCAGTTCGTCTTCAATAAGTCCGCCCATGCGGCCTGTGCCGATGATGGCAACGCGATACTTTGTCTTGCTCATGGTTTCTAGAGATGAGGGGGATTGATTCCTTCTCCGGAGCTATACAGTGCTCTCAGACCTTGTGCCTTCATCATCGAGCGATAAAGGCTCGTACATGTTACAGAAGTTCCACGCGGATGGAAGAAGCTAACCGGGACATTATCGGCCGAGCATTCATTCCGGACCTGATTCAGGTCAACTGGCGATCTCACTCTGGTGCGATTGGATTGCTGCTGGCAGATAGACCAACAAGTCGGTTGCCATTAATGAAACCTGTCCGACCGCCTCTTCAGCGAGGTCACCGGCAACTCCGTGGATGTGTGCGCCGAGACGTGCGGCATCAAGCGGGTCGAGGCCCTGTGCGAGGAGGGCGGCGATGATGCCAGTCAGGACGTCGCCCGAGCCGCCGGTGGCCATGCCAGGATTGCCGGTGCTGTTGATGTGGAGATCGGTGCCGTCAGTGATGATAGTGCCGCTGCCTTTGAGGAGCACGATGCATCTGTGTTTCGTGGCGAATTCGGCGGCGGTTTCCTCACGGGCTGACTGGACGTCTCGCGTATTCAAACCGGTCAACCGAGCCATCTCACCCGGATGTGGTGTGATGATGAGAGGAGGTCCTGGCACTCCGTGACAAGCCCATGCGGCTTCCCGCCGACCAAGTGCTTCCGGCTGAATGGCGAATGCGTTCAGGCCATCCGCATCCAGCACGATTGGTTTATTTGCGGAAGTAACCAGCTTTCTGATCGCCAGTGAAGTGTCGGGCAATTGCCCCAGACCGGGTCCGATGGCCACAACGTCGCGATCAACCGCGGCCTTCAGTACTGGCGACACCGCATCTGGCGAGAGCGTCCCGAGAGAGTTTTCCGGCAGTGGCAGAAAAGTATTGCAGGTAAGGTTCGCTGAAACGGCAGGCAGAGCGCTTTCCGGTGTGGCCAGCATGCAAAGTCCGGCGCCGCTGCGGAGAACGGCATCCGCTGTCAGGCACGCTGCGCCGGGCATGTTGCGTGAGCCGGCGATCACGAGCGCGCGGCCGAAATCACCTTTGTGTGAAGATAGCTCGCGCCCGGGCAGAGCGGGAAGCGGTGTGTCTTTGGGGACGGCAGGCACAGCGGCACCTCAGTCTTTCAAGCCGTATCACGATAGGCCTGAATCGCAGAGAGAAACTCCTTCGCCTTTTCGGTAATGATGCCGAATTCACCCGTTGCGAGGGCCTGTTTGTCCACGAGCGCGCTGCCAACGCCGACAGCGACCGAGCCAGCCGCGAGCCATTCACCAACGTTGTCGGGGACGACGCCGCCAGTCGGCATCAGGGGGACATTTGGCAGAGGGGCTTTGAGCAGCTTGATGTAGCGTGGGCCGAGTATTTCCGCGGGGAAGATCTTGATGGTATCCGCACCGGCCTGCCAGGCGGAGACGACTTCGGTGGGCGTCATCGCACCGGGCATTGCGGCGATATCGAGCTCGTTGCAGAGCTTGATAATTTCGAGATTGGTATTCGGTGAGATGATGTATTGTGCCCCTGCCCCAATAGCAGCAACCGCGTTGGATGGCGTGGTCACCGTGCCGGCGCCGAGAAGGATGTCATCGCCGTATTCGTGCCGCGTCTGCCGTATCATCTCCACCGCGTTGGGCACTGTGAAGGTAATCTCGATCGCGATCACACCACCTTCGAGCAGAGCGTTGACCACGCCCTTGACCTGTTCAGCGGTCTCGGTACGGACGACAGCAACGATACCGAGTTCGCTGATCTGGCCGATGACCTCTTGTTTTTTCTTCGGCATGATTACCTGTCTCCGTCCGCCATAAATTCGTTACACGGAACAGGCTGGAAGCCCATTCTGCGATTCGCCGTTGGACTGCGTAAGGCTACTGCGATCCAAAACGGCTTGAAACGCCTTTCCAGCCCATCTAAGGCGCTTTCGTGTGTGTCCTGTTTATGAGCGCGGCAATATATCCAGCCCCAAATCCGTTGTCAATGTTGACAACCGAAACGCCGGCCGCGCAACTGTTCATCATTGTCAGCAGCGGGGCGAGGCCTTCAAAGCTCGCGCCGTATCCGACGCTGGTCGGCACGGCCACCACCGGCCGATCGGTCAGGCCGCCGACGACACTGGCCAGGGCGCCCTCCATTCCGGCGACGACCACAATGGCGCTTGCGGTCTGTATCCTTTCTTTGTGGCTGAACAGCCGATGTATCCCCGCCACACCGACGTCGTAAACAGCTTCAACCTTGTTATCCATCATCTCCGCTGTCACTCGCGCCTCTTCGGCGACCGGGATATCTGATGTGCCCGCAGTAAGGATGAGTATCTCGCCCGGATACTCTTCGGTTTCGGTCTGTCGAGAGGTGATGCACCGGGCAGCTTCTTCGAAGACTGCGTCAGGGACGGCCTCCTTCACTGATTCGAAAGTGGCCTGGTCGGCGCGAGTGGCCAGCAGGTCTGAGCCGTTTTCCACAATGTGGCTGGCGATTTTGCGCACCTGCTCCGGTGTCTTGCCCTGGCAGAGGATCACCTCCGGGAAGCCGCATCGCAGTTGCCGGTGATGATCGACTTTGGCGAAACCGAGATCATCGAAGGGCAAGCTTCGCAGCTTTTCCATGGCGCCGGTTACATCCAGCGCACCGGACTTAACTTGGTCAAGCAGCGTGCGGAGGCTCTCCTGGTTCATGTTTAGACCCGATCAGCTTTTGGCTCGGGCGGTCCGTGTGTGTGGCTCCACAAGTGGCCGCGACGCTTTTCGCCCATCATGGTCGTCTCAAAATAAACCGCGCGCACCGGCTCATTCACGATGGGGAAATCGTGTGTGTGGCCCATGCCGGTCGCCACGCAGTCGCCGGCTTTTACCTCGAAATGTGTTCCTTCGGTTACCGCGGTGCCGCTGCCTTCGAAGAGGATCCAGTACTCGTCACAATCATGCCAGTGCGCGTCGAAGTTGGTTTCTTTGGGGTAATCCACCGGCTCCCCCCGCTCCTCCTGACGCTCTTCGGGTTTGTCTGCTAAAAACAATCCCGAACCGCCGAGTTCCTCGCCCCAGTCCCCGCACATTCGGATGAGGGTGGTGGGTTCTTTGACCTCATCCACGCCGAAGGCGATGTCGTCGTCAATGATATCCAGATTGGTTCCTTCGACCGCGTCCACGGCTTCCCCTCCGAAACGCACACGGCATTCGCCTTTGCCAACGATCAGCTTTTCCTTTGGTCCTAGTCGTTCGAAACAGTGATTCTCGCCGGGGTTGAGCTCGACGATGTCGAAGCTTTTCAGTTCACACCATGGTGGTGCCTGGTTGGGTCCGCTTTGAAATACTGGCATGGGAGTAATGAGTAATGAGTAAGAATCTTGATTCCCGAATCCTGAATCCTAATAGGAATAGCCTTCCTCCACTTCGACAATCATTTCAATCTCCACCGGGATGTTGGATGGCAAAGTACCCATTCCTACCGCTGAGCGAGCGTGGCGGCCCTTTTCTCCGAACACCTCTACCAGGAGATCGGATGCTCCGTTGATGACTTTCGGATGATCCTCGAAGCCCTGTTCGGCGTTGACCATTCCGAGAAGCTTGACGATGCGGGTCACACGGTCGAGATTGCCGATGGTGGCCTTCAGCGAACCAAGGAGGCTGAGGCAGGTGACGCGGGCAGCTTCGTACGCTTCCTCCATGTTCAGATCAGAGCCGACCTTTCCTTTAATCAGAGTCCTGTCCGGTTTCCAGGGTCCGTGACCGGAAAGGAATACAAGATTCCCGGTCTGGACGGCAGATACATAATTGGCAACGGGCGTGCTCTTAGACGGCACTTCAATACCCAACTCGACCAGTCTCGCTTCAGCGCTCATGTTTATTCTCCGAATTAATCCACCCCGAGGGAAACATCTTAGATCCCGTCATCGGCAATAACCACTGACATCCGCGCTAAGCCATAGCCTGGCTGAAAGGAAAGTGCCTCCATTGTCGTGTGTCTATAAAGGACGACCCTTGTCTGAAGCCCCATTTTAAAGTATATTTTCTTCTTTTGGTGGGTCATCAAAGCCACTTGGATGTGGCCATTGTTGAAAAGACGGATCTCTGGGCCGGGTCTATTTCTGAGATCGAGAGGAGGATCAACATATGGCTTCGATTTTTCTGGTAGAGCCACACGATCACATCAAAGTCGCCTTCAAGAGGGCTATCGGCAATACAAAGTATGAGATTGTTGAAGACCTTGATTCCGGTGATGCGGCAGTACTCTCGTTCAAGAATCTGAAGAATAAGCCCGATATCGTGGTCATGGATATAGCATTCCCCACAGGGAAGGGCGGAATCCAGATAATGGAGCAGATGCAGAAGATAGACCCCAAGACCAAGGTCGTCCTCATCCATGACAAGAAAAGCGCAGTGCGAGCGGTGGAGGGAACAAAAAAAGGTGCCGTGGGTCACATCCGTTATCCATTTGCCTCTCCGGATAAAGTTCTGGCAGAGCTGGCAAAAGCCGAAGGCGCGGAAAAGTCCAAGGGGGTGGCCGCAATGGGCTCGGAAGAGCATTTCGCACATCTCGATAAGAGTTTGCCGGTCGATGTCAAAAAGCAGGGCCTGTTCGCTTTTCTGTCTGGCACTTCCAGCGGAATGTCTGAGAGCCTGTCAGTGAATCAGATCAAATTCATGACGACTACTGAATACAAGTCCGGCGATAAATTATCTATAAACATTCGTCTTGGGGGCGCGACTGAAGACCTGAGAGTGAAAGTGCAGAAAGTCAATCCCCGGGGTGGCAGCTTCAAGATCACCGGCGCCATTGAATCGGAGAAGGCGCAGCGTTCGCGGCTGCGCAAGATCATCGTCGACATGGCCACCAGGGGATAAATCGCCACCTTTTGATTACCGCCATTCCATGAATTACCGTATCGCCTTGCCAAAGGTGATACGGTTTTTTTGTGCCCATGCTGCCAAACAGAAGGAACACCCACTGGAATGGAGACGATTGCACTGGATGGAGAATGGCTTTATCGCCAGGACTCAGAGGATGAGGGGCTGGAGAATCTCTGTTTTGCAGAGGATGCGAATACTAGCGGCTGGCAGAGCATGAAGCTCCCGGCCAACTGGCAGATAGCGGGGTTGCACAATACGGACGGCGTCGTCTGGTTTCGCCGAGCTGTCGAGCTGACCGAGGTGACGGAGCAAGAGAGTCTGTGGTTGCGTTTCGAGGGCGTGGATTATTTCGCAAGAGTCTGGCTTAACGGCGAAGAGCTTGGGGAGCATGAAGGCTACTTCGAGCCCTTTGAATTCGAGATCACGGAGTTTGCCCGGCGAGGGCAGAATGAGATTGTCGTGCGCGTCGATTCACCTCTTGAAGAGCCCGGCAAAGCCTGGCCGAACGCCAAACGACTGATCAAAGGAGTCTTCTCTCACCACGACGGCCGGCCGGGCGGATGGTCAAACAGCAACGGGCAGGACGGCAATACCGGTGGCATCTGGGCGCCGGTCACTCTCGAGTACCGTTCGAAGACTCATTTTGAAGAAGTGCTCATCCGCACGGAATTGCCCGCGCTCGATAGAGGCGCGCTCAAAGTGAATCTTAGCCTGTTCGGCGAGGACGACGAGGAACTGGAAGCACAGATTCTGATGAAGCCGGAGAACTTTGACGGCGAACCACGCAAGTGGACGTACCCCGTAAAAGCAGATTCGGAGGATCGGAAACTCGCCATCAATATCCCAATCTCCGAACCCGAGCTCTGGGATGTCTGGGAGGGGGGCGAACCGAATCTCTATCGAGTGACATGCGTGCTGCGCAAGGAAGATGCTGTGCTGGATAAAACCAGCCGTGTCGTGGGATTTCGCTCTCTCAAGATCGATGACAAATGGCGCTGGCAGCTTAATGGCCGTCGCTTCTTTCCCCGCGGCACTAACTTTGTCCCCACCCAGTGGCTCTCCGAGTACACGCAGAACCTGATCGACCGCGACATCCAGCTCCTGCTGTACGCAAACGTGAACGCCATCCGCATCACCGGGCACGTCAACCGAAAAGAACTGCTCGAAGCCTGCGACCGGGCCGGCATTCTTGTTTGGCAGGATTTCCCTCTGCAGTGGGGAGTGAGCGGCGAATCAAAGTTTCATTCTGAAGCATGCCGTCAGATGCGTGCGATGGTGCGGCAGCTCGCGCATCACCCCTGCATCGCGCTCTGGTGCTGCCACAACGAACCGACCGGCGAAAAAGTGCACGAGCTCGATAACGCGCTCGCGGGCGCGGCCGGCATCGAAGACCCAGATCGAAAAATCGTGGTGGCATCCATGCCATCCGAACACGCGTTCAACGGCTGGTACATCGACGATTACACCGATTACGACAAGCTCCCTGGTGCGCCCATGGTGAGCGAGTTCGGTGCGCAGGGGCTGCCGGCACCCGAATCCCTCAATGAAATGTTTCAAAACGCATCACTCGTCTGGCCGCCGCAATGGGACGAATGGGCCTACCGGAACTTCCAATACGATCAGACCTTCAACGTGGCCCGCATCGAGCAGGGCAAATCGCTCGAAGAGTTCGCGGCCAACAGCCAGCAGTATCAGGCGGTCCTGCTGAAATACGCGATCGAGCATTACCGCCTTGCCAAACACCGCGCGGTACACGGCATCTTTCAGTTCTGTTTTGTCGATTGCTGGCCATCTATCGGTTACTCGGTCATCGATTACTTTCGCCGCCCGAAGCTGGCGTTCAAGGCCCTGCAGGTGGCCTACCAGCCCATCCTGCCCGTTTTCATTTTTAGCAGGCGCGCCACTTATTCCGGCGCCAAGGTCAGCGGCCGCCTTGCCATTATCAACGATCTTCCCCACGCTCTCGAAAACGCAAAGGCCGAGATTACCCTGGAGGTGGAAAAGGGTACCCTCATTACCTGGATGGCCGATCTCATAACCGTCCCAGCCAGTGACGCCATCGGACAGGCCATCGAAGAAATCACCGATGATTTCAGGCTCCCCTCGAACATGACCCTCGGTACCGGCCGCTTCGTCATCCGGATCCTCGATGAGGACGGCCGCCGTATCGCGGAAAACGTGGATGCACTGGAAGTGGTCGAGCCGCCGCCGGTGTGAGCTCAGAACCTGACCACAGACATCAACCTGACAGTATCCAGGTTCCCCCGATGTGGAACATAACGGATCCTCAGCTTGAAGATCCTAAGGACATCGCAGCGCGGCTCTGCGAGGCAAGTGCATCCTCCGCTGATATGGAAGATGTGCCCCCATGTCGACGGACACGCTCAATCATGAAGATGCATCATCCAGGGTGTACCAGACTGCCACCCGCCTGCTCGCATACGAGCTGAAGGACCACTGGCAAACGCGCTGTAAGACCCTTAAAACACCTTCGCTACCCAAATTGATTTATGGGATTCATCAGTTATGTTGCGTAAGTTGCGCGACCTATAAAAAGTAATCGACAGGACAGCTCCGGTTGAGCGACTAAGTAGCCATATGAAACGCGGAAAACTAGAGGCCATTGAAGGGAAGATCGCGGGCCAGGTTTTCGTAATTCTTCAGGAGGGAGAATTAAGCCTCGGTCGCGTCCCTGAGAACGAGATCGTTGTCATCGATCCAAGGGTTTCCAGGAAACACTGCATTTTCTATCAGTCAGAATCCGGCACGATGGTCAAGGACCTTGGCTCATCGAACGGCACTCGCCTGAATGGCGAGCGACAGAAATCGGCCGTCCTGCTCAAGAATGGGGACCAGGTACGGACAGGTTCGGTTACTTTCAGATTCGATGAAGAGGAGCTCGAGCACCAAAGCGAAGAGACTCGGGAATTTGAAGAGCTGTCCCTTTCAACGAAGCCGGACGAACAGCCACCATCCGGGGCTGCCGCAGCCCCGGCCCCGAGGCCAGCCCCATCCCCGCCGGTCAACCGCGATCCTGCAGAGGGCTCAGAATCTGGTTCCGGTGCATATCCCCAGGAACGGCCTGCAAGACCTGCCGCGCCAGAGCCACAGGCCCGGCCTGCGCCACAGCCTGCCCAGCCCACGCCACCGGCGCAAGCCCAGCCTGCACAGCCTACGCCACAGGCACAAGCCCGGTCTGCGCCACAGCCTGCCCAGCCTACGCCACAAGCACAAGCCCCGCCGGCCCAGCCGGCCCAGCCTACGCCACCGGCACAACCCCGTCCGACGCCAAAGCCCAAAAAGACAGACCCAATGGTTGGCACGGTCGAGGGTGACTATGACATCCAGGACCTGCTGGGAAAAGGCGCGGTTGGAGCGGTTTACAAGGCTCGCCAGATTTCCACCGGGCGAACTGTCGCCTACAAAATTCTGCATTCCGCAGTGGAAGAGAACAACACCGCGGTCCAGCGGTTCATCCGTGAGGCCAAGACAGGCGCGCAGCTTCGGCATCCCACGATTACCACCGTCTACGACCGGGGCAAGGCCGAAAAGCACCTCTACCTGGCCATGGAATACGTAGACGGCAGCAACCTCCACGATATCGTGGTCAAGAACGGTGTTCTCGAGCAGGCCGCCGCCGCGGTCATGTTCTATTCCCTCGCGGATGGTCTCTATCACGCACACCAGGCCAACATCGTTCATCGAGATCTGAAGCCGGCCAACATCATGGTCACCAAAGATAACAAACCCAAGCTGACCGACCTCGGCCTGGCGAAGAGCCTGGATAGCTCCGAGGTCCAGGTAACGGCCATGGGCACCCTTTTGGGCACCCCCGGATACATGGCCCCCGAGCAGGCCCAGGGCAGCCCCGATATCGACAGCCGGGTGGATATCTATTCTCTAGGCGCAACCCTCTACTACGCGGTGACCCGCCATCATCCGTTCAGCGGCAAGAACATGCTCGACATCATCAAACGCTCGATCACGGAAGACCCGGTCAATCCGATCGTCCACAACAGCAACCTCTCACTGGATTTCGTCCGTGTCATTCAAAAGGCGATGAAGCGAGACCTCGCCGGACGCTACCAGACCTGCCAGGAGCTCGCCGACGACATGGCGAAGTTCCTGTAAGCCGCGGCATAGACCGGCCCTAAGAAAACATCTACCCATCTGTGAACTTCGTTACCCAAGTATGTCAGATTCGACATACCGGTAGCCTGGCAGATACCGCGGCACAGTATCACGGAACTGCGGGTGCATTACGAAGGCGAAGTAATTCCATTGGCAGGAAACGGCACAAAACATCCACAAACGTGCTTTTCAGAGGGTTGGCCTTTCCAAGAATCAGCTCAGATGAAGTCGGCGGCACACAGCTTGCCATACAGGGCTGCTCGTCGCTTCACGCGCCGGTGCCGAGAACTTCGGTGCTGGGAGACAACGGCTATGCGTGTCCCCGACGCAGTGTCATTTAAACAGACTGAGCTCTGCGGAAACAGGTCGAATAAAGGAACGACTCTCATGAACGGACGAAGAGCATTCACACTCGTTGATCTGGCAATCCTGGCGGGGCTGATCGTGTTGGTGGGCATGTTGTTGCCCGCACTGGTACGGTCACGCGAACACAGTGGTCATCACAGGAAATGCAAAAACAACCTCCGGCAGCTCGGTACCGGCATGATCCAATACATCGATCAGTACGGAAAGGGCCGATACTACTCTTGGCCCGGCACACAGAAGGCATCGTTCAATGGTGCGCAATGGATCGCGACCATGTACTGGACTTCGCTCCTGAACGAACCAGATCTGTATCTCTGCCCTTTCTCTGTGGACGACAACGATGACGGTGGCGAGCTCGGTCGGCGCTTCACGGTACTGCGATCCATCGATGTCTCCTACGCCGGCCGCGATGGAAGGATGGGCGCCATCGTGGACAAGATGCCATCCAATACGCTGATGATGTGTGACGACTCTGAAGGCCCGCCCAACCATGATGACGGTGTGAACCTGCTTTACTTCGATGCCCACGTGGAGTGGTCTTCATCAATCTCACCTGCCGCGTCCGGCGAGACCGGCAAGTCAACAATTGGAAAAGACTCGCCCGTGGACATGCTCGCTAATTGAGGAGGAAACCATGATTGCCAAATCGAAGAGGAAACCTGAAGCATTCACTCTGATCGACCTGGGAGTGCTGCTCCTCGTACTCGTTGTCCTCGCTGGCGTCGTGCTGCCGATGTTCGCAAGACACAATTGTCATCGTGGCAGCCGCAAAATGAAATGCAAGAACAACCTCCGACAGCTCGGTACCGGCATGATCCAATACATCGACCAGTACGGAAAGGGTCGATACTACACCTGGCCGGGCACACAGAAAGCATCGTTCGATGGCGCACAGTGGATAGCATCCATGTATTGGACATCCCTGCTGAACGAACCGGACTTATACCTCTGCCCTTCATCTGCAGACGACAACGATGACGGTGGCGAGCTCGGCCGGCGTTTCACAGCGCTCCGAGACATTGATGTCTCCTTTGCCGGCCGCGACGGAAGGATGGGCGTCATCGTGGACAAGATGCCATCCAACACGCTGATGATGTGCGACGATGCAGAAGACCCACCGAACCATGATGGCGGTGTCAATCTTCTCTACTTCGATGCCCACGTGGAGTGGACATCGTCCATCTCGTCGGCCGCGACCGGCGGGGCTGGCAAGTCAACCATCGGCAAAGACTCGCCCGTAGACATGATGGCGAATTAATCGAGCAGCTCTGTTGAACGAGGCAACAAATGTACCCGTCATATCCAATCATTCGAGTGCAAAGCGGTTCCACACATTGGGGCCTGTTGGTCCTGTTTACTGCGGCCCTGATTCTGGGCCTGGCTTTCGGTGCCCGGATGCAGAGAGAGGGTCCTCCAAAATCGACAGAGCCGATGACTTCGACTGTGCTCTCAACAGAGATGGCGCCGCGTGTGACCGACTCATCTGATCAGGCTCCAAGGATGCCGATCCTCTGGAACTTCTGATTCGCTTTAACGAACAGATAGACTGTCCGGAGTGACTACGGAGTCACGCTGCTGATCTTCCATTCACCGTCGATCTTTTTTACGAGGAAATCATAGCGGCCGTCGTTGCCCACATTTGCCTTGGAGTGCTTGACGGTTACCGGCACGGACACTTCTGCTTCAGAGGAATGACGGAGTCCGACACGGAAATCCCACCTTATGTGATTCGTGAACTCTTTTCGTCTGCTTAAGGTCGCCGGTTCCCAGAGGGTCCAGGCGCGGATGGTTCGTCCGTCGCGGAGATTCGTCAGGAAGGCTTCGATGAGAGCTGTGAGGGCCTTTTCTTCGAATCTCCTTTTGCTCGGCTCATCTCTGAGCTCCTTCATTCTGGTCCGTGCGGTTGCCAGCCTCACCTGAAGGTCTTGGTCGGTCGCCTTGTGTTTCCCAACGAATCGGAAGAGCTTTGAGTGCGCCGGAGTTGCCAGCTCTGTCTCTCCGAGCTCGTAGAGATATTCGGCACGTTCGAGATAGGCGTGGATGGTCGTGTTGTTGACCGGGTCTGCAGGTGCCTCCGGAATCGAATTCAGGACCGAACCAAGTGAGATTGCGGTCAGGATCCCCAGAGCAACGGCCGCGGCGACGAGTGGTATGTTGGCTTTGGGCCGCTCCTTCTTCTTTTTCCTTCTGAGGATCCGTTTGCCGGGTTTTGGTTTGGGTCTGGAAGCTCTTCTTTCCGGTCTGTCTGCTTTCTCTTTTTCTTTTTTTTCCTTCTCTTCCCCTTCTTCTTCCTCAGATTTTTTCAGGAATTCTCGCTTCCTCTTCTGAGCTTCAGTCTCTGCCTCTTCCTCCTCCCCCTTATCATCATCTTCCTCCGCCTCTTCTTCGCTCTCTTCCTCTTCCCTCCGTCTGACTCGTTCCCTCTCCAGGAATTCCCTCTTCTTACGCTTTGCCTCGGATTCCTCTTCGTCCTCTTCCTCCTCAACTTCGTCCACCCACTCCTCTTCAGCTTCCAAAGCTGCCTCGGCGACCTCTGCATCCTCGTCCTCCTCATCCACGTGATACTTCATCTTAAGCCGGCCTATCTGGATGCGGTCGCCGTCCTGCAGCTCATAGCGAGTGATTTTCTTTTTGTTCACCCAGGTGCCGTTGCTGCTGCCCAGATCCACGATGACGTATCCATCATCTACAGAGCGAAGCTCGCAATGCATACGAGAGATGCCGTCGACTTTCACATTGATGTCGTTCCTGGAGCTCCGCCCAATCCTGACCCTTCGCCCGGTCAGATCGACAGATTCGCCATCGTGTTTGACAAGCCTCGGCATATGGTAGCAGCTTAAGTCCAGGAACAATGAGCGGCATGGTATCGCTTTCACCGTCAGACAGAAAGAGAGGGGAGAGACGCGCCGCAGGATCCGCTCTGATGAATCCGACAGTTCAAACTCGGTGCCTTCTGATAACATCCCCGCCTCATCAGACTGAATTCCAATCAAAACACGTCTCCCTTGATTTCACTCCATCCTTTTCATTACGGAACCGTCCTCACGCGGCGGACGCGATCTCTTCTGAATCTGGGTGCCCTGATGCTTGGTCTCTGCTCGGTACCGTCCTTCAGCGAAGAAGCATTTCCGGACGCGGCCAGGATTCTCAAGAGCCTGCAGGTCCCACTCGGCAATGTTGAAGACCTGATTCTTACACGTGTGGGCTGGGAGGACCTGCTCGACCGGTATCCCTCTACATCCATTCACGATCTGCCACGGCTGCGGCACGAAATCAGGATGCACGACAGTCCATCCGAATACCGTCGTCTGGTCCGACTTCTTCATCGTGTCTCACGTAAATCCACGGCCATCAGGACAGCCGAATCCGCCTTGCGTGCCTGCGTCAGGCAATACGAAGCCGAACCGGCCAATTCCACTGTCGCGGCCGAGCTCGGTCTTGCGCTTATCAATCTTCGCCAGTATCCGGAAGCGCTCGAACAGTTGGGAAAGGCTCTCGAAGGTGGGCAGAAACGTGCTGAATCTTTCGCGGCTTACGCCATGGCCTGCCTGAGTGTGGGACAGATTAAGGTGGCCCAGGCAACCATTGAAAAGGCGATGAAGAAGTTCAAGTATCGGCCCCAGGTGCTCCTTGCCCGGCATTACACCAACCTCAATGCCCGCAATACCGATCCGGCCGCGCTCAGTAAAGCCGTGGTTGAACCTTCCCCGGCAAAACTGGAAGAGCTGCTCGACCTGCTGAGCCTTCGGGAAGCTATCGAGCTTGACCCGGACTACCTGGCCGTTCGGCGAACCTTCGCGACCATTGTCATCGACAGCCTTCGTGAACGCGCGCGCCGCCAGCGCGGGTTCCTGGGAACGCTGCATTCACTTCGTGCGCTTAAACAGGATGAAGGGCTGTTAAAGGAAGCCATTGAACACCTGGACTACGTTCTCGAACGCGACACGCTCGCCTCTGCCTCTACCGTCTGGCGTCGTGCCGTGTCAGCCGTTCTTGCGGGCGATCTGGACGAAGCTGCATCCCGGGCTTTCATTGCGGAAGGCGTGCACTTTCGTTTCCCGAAGGATTCAGACGTCAAGTTTGTGACCGAATACGCGGCGTGGCTGATGGAACAGAACGCGGACGATCAGATACGCCAGTTTCTGCAGCGTGAAGAGAACATGGTGCCGGAGATCGAGGGCTTGCTCACCCGCGCTGCCTGTTACTGGAAGCTGGGTGAAAACAAGAAAGCGGAGCTTTACTCACGCCTGTTCCAGACATCTCTGTCGAGGCCCCTCGGTGCAGATGAAAGACGGCTGCGCGCGGCAGGGCATGCCATTCGGGGGGCTGTCGCTTTGAGCCAGGGCAAATTTGCAGAGGCGACGAAACAGTATCGGCAGTCTACCCGGTGGTCACCCAGATTCGTCTGGGCGGATTATGGCCTGGCCGTATCGCTGTTCCTGAAGGGCAAGGCGTCGGACTCGCTGGTCGAGCTTCAGAAAGTCGCCGGACTGCTCACGAAGGAATGCCCCGCCAAAAACCTGTTGGCCTCATTTCACGGTTCTGAAAAGGCAGGCGAATTCGTCTTCGCTAATCGGAAGGCAACCAAGAGCCCGGATTTTTCCCGCGTGCCAAAACTGCTCGACCGGAATCTTGATTGGCTGTTGACCATGCTTTCGCTCTTGCGCGCCCAGGGCCCGCTGCCGGTGGGCGAAAACGTGACCAACAGTCCCAAACTGGCCAAGGACGCTGTGAACGCGCTTATGAGACATTGGGACAATCCTCGATTCCCCGAGCCTCGCATGGAACTTCTCGCCACCGCGCGTCTGGTAACCGGATTACTCCCTGCCCTCGAATTCAACGATGGACAGGCGGCAAGCCTGAGGAAGATCAGCGAGAAGGCATTAGGAAACTGGCAGTTTCAAGAGGCACATCGAAGCCCGGCCGGGCTCGGCGACGCGTCCGATTTCCCCGATCCTTTCGATTCGCCGCTGCCCCTAGCACAGATGGCAAACAGATCGGTTCTGGGGTGCGACACGGACGCGGAGAGAATACATGCGCTTTCCACCTGGCTGTCGTTTCGGCCAAAGCTCGAATACGGCCCGGCCCGAACGGTCCTGGCTTGTATGGAGCAGCACATTGCCGAGCCCCGAACGAGGCTGACTCCCGATGAGAGCACCGCGATCTTTGTCGCCGCGGCTCGGTTCATTGGTCTGAAAGCGCACTACATCCAATTGCCTTCTATTGAAAGCCTGAACGGATTCGCGCCGGCCTGCGCGGCGATCGAAACCAAACAGGGTCTGATGTTGTCATCCCCCGGCCTGGGCATCTTCGGGGAGAGCTTTTCTTCGGCCACCTTGCCCGCAGAGGTGGAGGTCCGTGCCCTCTATCATGGGCTTCGTCCAGGTCACGATCGGCTCGCACGTGTCCGGCGTGCCGCGAGAGAGTACCCAGGTTCTGGCCGAGCCCAGTTGGCCCTTGCAGAGCTTCTGGTAAATCGCCCGGCACAGCTCAAAGCCGCGCTCAAGCACGCAAGTAATGCGGCCCGTCTCCTGCCACTTTATCCCGAGGCCCACACGTTCCACGCCTCCGCTCTCGAGCTCTCCGGCGATATCGAAAATGCCCACGCAGCGTTTCGCCGGGCAAGCCGGCTGCGTCCGGAATCCGAGCTCCCTTTCATCGCTCGCGGTCTCGTTCTTGCACGCCAGGCCAAATTCCCAGCGTCCCTGCTCGAATTTCGTTCTGCCCTCGCCCTTAAGCCATACCACCTCGATACCCGGAGCTACCTGGCCGCAAGCCTCTCTCAGACCGGCAGAAAGAAGGATGCTCTGAAAGAAGCCCGCCTCGTCTTTCGGCAGGATGACTCACGCTCGGAGCTCCACATGCTCATCCTGGATCTCCTCTTCGATCTCGACGACGAAGACGCGGTCATCATCGAGCTCGAAGAACTCCTCGCTGCCCAACCCAACAACAGAAAGGCCCGTGATTTCTTGAGGTTGATCTATAAGAAGCAGGGCAGGGAAGAAGAGGCGAAAAGCCTGAAGGTGGAGGAAGAGCAGGAGAAGTAAGTGAGGGTGCAGGCAAGGCTGAACGACGCGGCTCAAACCATGACTGCTTAGAACAGAGCAAACATCGTGAATTGCACCCCGACATCAAAATGTTAGCGTTTAGAAATGAGCACTCTGGATACCATGGTTGAATCGTTGCTGCACTCCCCACGACTCCCCGAGGTGTTGGGACTGCTCCAGCGACAGTGGAAAGAGGAACAGCAGCATCGTCAGAAATTTTACACGGAAATGACACCCGAACAGAAAATCGAGTTCATCGATGGTAAGGTGGTACTGCATTCCCCAGCGCGAAAACGGCATCTGGATGTGACCGGTCGGCTGATGACCTTGCTACGCACCTTCGTCAGTATTCACAAACTGGGATCGGTGGCAGTCGAGAAATGCCTCTGCGTTTTCCCTCGTAATGATTATGAGCCGGATATCGTCTTCTTCGGCCCTGAAAAAGCTGCCCAACTGCAGCCGGACACTTTAAAGTTTCCTATTCCCGACTTTGTCGTGGAGGTGCTTTCAAACTCGACGAAAGATCGAGATCGTGGGATCAAGTTTGAAGACTACGCGGCCAACGGCGTGGGTGAATACTGGATTGTGAATGCAGAAGATTCCGTCATCGAGCAGTACGTCCTGCAATCGGGGTCTTACGAACTGAGACTGAAATCCAACTCCGGCACATTGCAGAGCGAGGTCATCAAGAGTTTCGAGATCGAAGTGCAGGCGCTTTTTGATGAAGAAGCAAATCTGACAGCCCTTCGTGAAATGATGGGGTGATGGCGGCATCCAAGATAACCTAGAACGGCCTGGCAGATGTGAACGGTGCGGGGAGCCCTATAATCCGACTCCCCGCACCGCTTTCCTCTCACCATCCAGCTTCCCCCCGCAGATTTGCTTTCCAACAAGATTCGTCAAAAGCTAGCAGATTTTCATCGGCAGCATCTTTACGAGAAAGAAATCCGGTCGCTCTCATACAGCGAGACTGAGGAAGGCGTTCGTCTGGATGACGTGATCGCCGGCAAAGAAATGGAGGTCAACGAAGGCAAGTTCCTTCTCTACGAACGGCCGCTGGAATTGCTCGTCTCGAACAGCGATGAGGTCCATTCGGAATACCTTGCTTCCCTCGCATTCTGCAGGCAGCAGACAGAGTTCGAACCGCATCCGGACGTCAGGAGTATCCTCGAGTACGAGCCAGATCGGATCTGCTTTCTCGATATAGAAACAACCGGTCTCGGCACGGGCGCGGCATTTCTCGTCGGCCTGATCACCTGGGATACCGGCAGCCTGACGCTGCGACAATTACTGGCACGGGACTACTCGGAAGAACCGCCGCTGCTGGCCTACCTAGCCGCTCTCTTTGACCGGTACGAGGCGATGGTCTCATTCAACGGGAAGAGCTTTGACCTGCGCTATATTCAGGAACGCCTCATCGCCAACGGCATCCCGTACTTCGTCGAGTTCGACCACCTGGATCTTCTGCACGAAGGGCGGCGTCATTGGAAGCACGAGCTACCAAACTGCCGGCTGCAGACGCTCGAAAAACACATCAGCGGCCGTGAACGAATCGGCGATATTCCCGGTGCCGACATCCCGGACGCCTACCACGATTTCGTGAAGTCCGGTGATGCGCGGCAGATGAAGGAAATCGTTCATCACAACGCGCTGGACCTGATCACCCTGGTCGAAGTGTTGAGCTGCGTGCTGAGGCGGCCGCCCGTGAAGAAAGCGAAAAAGATGAGTACGTAGTTGCTCTCCTTTTCCGTACAGGCGCGGGCCACTATGTGAGTGGAATGCCGAGGCACCTTCAAGGCTTGAACGTTCCTTTGAGTGTTCGCCAACAGCTAAGTTAAGCCATCGCCTTATAGGGTGAGTAGTGATAATACTTCGGCCGCGAATCCAAACGGACGTGGAGCCAGGCGACACCCGCACCCGCTGTATTGAGCCAGATAGGCATCCTGCCAAGCTGACGGGACATCACCTGGCCAACAACCTGCCAGAGTAAATGTGCCTGAGAATCGGAGGCGCCTCTGACGAATGAAGCCAGATGTGCATACACGTGGGAATCAGCTTCGGCTGCAGGAACGACTAAAGTGGCGTCGCGCGAAAGATTCTGGAACGAAACTACACTGGACGCGGCTTTAGCCAGGTGCTCTTTGAAGGAACGAACATCAGGCGCTCGTTTCAAGTGTGGTGAATCAACAAGGACAAACTCAAAGTCACTGTTGGCCGTGAGTTTCTCGACACATGGCGTCTCCCAACGATACGAATCGAAAGGAGAATCACGAAGTATGGAAAGGAAGTGATCTCTGAACTGGCTGCTGCTCTGCCAATGCTGGAATACTTCGGCAAAGGATAATGGCCGGCCTTCAAGGTAAAGCGATACCTTCTGAATCCTGTCGTCTGTGGTGATGCTGTGGGAGAAGGTCATGCTGAGACATCCACAGAATCACTCTGTCTCCGCATCGCGGTCATCGGTCTCGTGCTCCATCTTCCACCCGGGAAGTGTCACAGACTCCTGCGGCTCGACCATCGCTCCGTAGAGATCCGGCCGCCTGGCTTTGAGGTATCGCTGGCCTGACGAATTGGCAATCTTTTCGGGAGTGCACAGGCCGACAACGACATCATCTTCGAGCGCGTGGCTCTCGGCGATCACCTCACCATATGGATCGAGAACCATCGCCAGACCGGGCTTGACCGTGTCGTAATCCCATCCAACCGGATTCGAGAATACAGCGTAAATGCCGTTTTCGTAGGCCCGGGCCGGAAGCCAGCGCATCAGCCAGCCTCGTCCTTTGGGGCCAAGAAACTCCTGCTGCAAGCTCACCGGATCGCGATGGCGATTGTCCCAGAATTCTTTTGGCACAATGCCACGCCCGGGCATGGCTGACGGAAGACAACAGGTGACGTGCGGCATGAAGATAATCTCCGCTCCCATCATTGCGGTGATGCGTGGATTCTCGACGAGATTGTTGTCGTAACAGATCAGCATCCCCATCCTGCAGCCAAGAAGATCGAAGACGGTATAGCCCTGGCCCGGGCTTAGATGTGGATTGACGAACGGGTGCAGTTTGCGGTGCCGCGCAACAAATTCGTCACCGGAGACAGCGACATAGGTGTTATAGACATTGTCTTCGGCATCGCGCTCGACAAGGCCCGCCATAACCACGATGCCGTACTGTTTCGAGATACGCATCAGCTCTGATATGGAGTCACCATCCGGCACGGGCTCCGCTATCTCCAACAGCTCTTCTTTCGAAAGGGGCTGAATCCATGTGTAGCCCGGGATGCATCCCTCATGAAAGCTGACAATCTCCGCGTCCTGCTCAACAGCAATTCTGGTGAGAGTTTCGACTCGGGAAAGATTGTAGGCATTGTCGTTATCACGATTCTCAAATTGGGCGGTGGCTATTCGGATGTCTCTCATAGAATCAGGGCAAGCGAATCAGCGGGAAAGCGAATTGGAAGCAAACGAATGGTGTTTCGTTGTTTGCGGTGAATCGACGTAAAGCTTATAGCCAAGCCCCTGTCCGCGAGCAAAAAACCTCGGGCAAAAAACCTCGACATTGCTGTCGGCGTACATGCTCGGGAATCTGGATTCTGGATTCTGGATTCTGGATTCTAGAATCTTGAATCTGAATTCAGGAATCGGGATTCTGGATTCACCAACACTCCATCATTCCACTCTTAAATAACCTCATCCCTATGAAACCTAACCTCCTCTACATTCATTCCGATCAGCACAGTCCATCCGTCCTTGGTTGTTACGGCGATCCTGTCGTTCAGACGCCGCACCTGGATTCTATCGCTGCACGTGGCATTGTGTTCGAGAACGTGTATTGCCCGTCCCCCATCTGTGTGCCCTCACGGATGGCGATGCTGGCCGGGCGGCATCCTCATGAACTCGAGGTCTGGACGAACGACCAGATTCTGGATTCCAGTATCCCTACGCTGGCTCACGCAATGGGAGCGGGCGGTTATCAGCCGGTTCTGATTGGGCGTATGCACTCAAACGGGCCTGATCAACTACACGGGTACACCGACCGGCCGGTGGGCGATCATGGTCCAAATCATGTGGGTGGTTCCGGAGTAACTCACGGCATCCTGGCGGGCACGGCCGGTCCCGGGCGCGTGAGCCTGGAAAAATCCGGGCCGGGGCAGAGCGCCTACGAAGTCCACGATGACTGGGTGACTGCGGCGGCAGTGGACTACCTGAATCAGGCTGGGCTTCAGAAACGATCCGGTTTCGAGCCTGAGCCATTCTCGCTTAGCGTCGGGTTCATGTTGCCGCATCAGCCCTTTGTCGCGCGGCGTGAGGATTACCAGATGTACGAAGGGAGAATTGCACGACCAAGAATTGAAACGCCTTACTCCGATGACCTTCACCCTTACTTCAAAAGCTGGCGCGAGCAGTGCGGGATCATCGAAGTCGATGACGAAGAGATGATGCGTTCCCGTACTGCGTACTACGGGTTGGTCACCGCGATGGATCGGATGATCGGTAAGATTCTCCGGGCGCTGAAAGAGAACAACCTGATCGACAACACACTCATCATTTACATGTCGGATCACGGAGAGCAGATCGGCGAGCATGGGCTTTGGTGGAAACAAACATTTTATGAGAACTCTGCCGGCATCCCGGCGATCATCTCATGGCCGGGCGTCCTGCCGGAGGGAGAGCGCTGCAGACGGGTGGCCAGTTCTCTCGACTTCAATGCAACCATGCTTGACGCGCTCGAAGCGCCGCCATTGCCGAATTCTGACGGCCGCAGCCTGCTACCACTGTTGAAGGGCGAAGACGACTCGTGGGAAGATGTCGCCTTCTCCGAGTACTGCACCAACCTGGGCTGTCTGCATCGCATGGTCCGCCAGGACGAATGGAAACTCAATTACTATCACGGACAGCCAACGCAGCTATTCAATCTCGAAGAAGATCCAGATGAACTCATCGACAGGTCAGACGATCCTGCGTGCTCGGAAATCGTCAACGAGCTCACGGCAGAGGTTCTCGATGGCTGGAACCCTCAAGAGATTCAGAGGAAGTTGGAGGAGAGGAGTAATGACAAAGGCATCCTTACTGCGTGGGCGAAGAACACACAGCCGGAAGATCGGTATCGCTGGCAGTTGAAACCCGAGATGAATTTTCTGGATGAGTCGTAGCGAGGGAACACGCGCATCCCACTGTTTGGGCATCACGCTGTATTCCGCATGCCTCCCAGAGGCGGAGCCGCGTTCCATCTGCAAACATTACTGTTGACTCCGTCTGCAGCCTGGAATCACATTCACCCAATGACCAGGATCACCATTCATCCGATACTCCCCTGGCGGTCGCCTCTTTACTTTTGGCTCTGCTGTATAACCGCTGCGTGCTTCGCTTTGAGAGCATCGGCCGAAAGCCCGGAAGCAAGGCCAGTCTCGATCTTCATTCCAGGAACGCAGGGATCCAGGATGTACCATCCGCCTTCCGGAAAGATGGTGTGGGGGC
>JASLXP010000512.1 GCA_030740295.1 Planctomycetota bacterium | reverse complement strand
TCCATCGCTGCCATGGAGTCTCGATGTGCCCTGATGAAATCAGACCATGTTGTGTTCTTTCCCCTCTGCGGTGCAGGGGGAATGCCGTTTCGTTCCAATATGTTACAGACCGTCTGGTCAGAGATGGTGTGCCCCAAGTTAGCCAACGCTCCTTGAATTCGGTCATATCCCCAGGTGGGATTCTCGTTAGCCAGTCGTAAGACCAATTGCTCTACCTGCGGTGAGACTTTCGGGCGCCCTGGGTACCGCCGGCGTTTCGATCCATCGCACTTCTTTGCTACCAAGTCTCGGTGCCACCCGAGCAATGTATCTGGCTTTACAATGCAAGGTACACCTTCCAAGCCCTTGCGTCCTAAGCGTTTTGATATCTTCGCAAGCCGAATCCTTTCCGGATCTGTAAATTTGATTCTTCCCTCCAACTTGGATTTCAGGATTTCATTCTCAGCCGCCAGGTATTCACTCCGAAGGAGCAGTTCCTCATCGACGTGGCCTCCGACCATCGCAAGCACTTCCGTTGTCTTCATTCGTTGTCTCCCCTGAAAACTGAGAATCTATATTCAGGAAAGAGGTCTGCTCAACCAGACCACACAATGCTCTAATCCAAAAGTTGGATGAGTTTGGATGACCACATTTGGTGGCTAGACGACCTGAGGCGTTCGATCTGGCCTGTTTGAGCTACTTGGAATATTCTGACCTTACGGCAATAGACATTGTGAGCCACTGGAAGAAAGGAATCGCGAGGCACGCAAATTCCATCGGAAAAAACGGCTCAGATTACTCCACTCTCTTGGAATAAAACTCTCAGATACTCGAACATGTCCGCGAAAAATCTAACGCTGTAGTACTAATATCTGGGTTCGAATCCCGCCCGCTATCAGATTCGGATGACGAATCAGAGAGATCTCAACTCTCGCCCTTAACGTCCGACCAGCCTCATGGCGATCTTCTCCCAGTCCCAGAGCCGTTGCGGATCGTAGCGGACAGTGCTGATGTCTTTGAGGATGAACTCGACCGGGCAACCGTGCCGGGCGCAACTATCGAGCGTTTCCTGGAGGTGCTTCTCTACGGATTCAGGCTTCGCGTCGTCGCTGGCCAGGAGGGCCGGGTTGGGCTTTCTGGAGAAGACAAAGTCGCGCCCGATCTGCTCGGCGCCTCTTTCAACATCTACCCAGGGGCTCATGGAGATCTTTCTGATGTTTGGCGATTTTCTGATGATGCCTATCTTCTGATCCAGCGGCTCGCAGCAGCCGTAATAGACGAGGCCGAACCGCTCGTACCACTTGTTCGCGTAATCCAGCTCGAACTCCTGATGCATGGACGGGGAAACGGTTGAGAACATCTGTGCCATGCCACAGGTCCATAGATCCTTCGCCCTGGACTTCGCGGGTTCGTAGCCCTCGGCAGGAAGCTCATCGGTGTAGGCGCCAGTGCAATGGATGGTTCCCTGCTCGCAGCCCAGCAGATTCTGCTCCTCCAACTGGTCGAGCAGCATCAGGCAGACTTCAGTGAGCCTGGTCATGAGGCGATGGATAAAGTCCGGCCGGTCGGCCAGGTCATAGAGAGGGTTCTCGACCCCGCGCCAGGTGCTGATGCGATCCCACACGGCGAAGGAGGGGATTTGTCCCTGCATCCTCACATCGAGGATGCCGTCGAATATTTCGTGGGCCCGCTCTTCATTGAGCGCGGTGGCTTCCTCATCCAGGACAACTTCCGGATTCTTGATCTTTTCCAGATCTTCGTCTGTCTTCAGTTGGTCGAAATAATAGTGGCCGACCACGCTGTTTTTGGGGTCGCGCACCGCGGTTTTTTCGACAGTTCTCACTCCAAAATCAGTGCCTCGGATGGCCTTTCCAATGTCGATCACTGGTTCAATGACCATGTCGGCCCGCATGTGATTCCATGAGTAAAGCTTCCTGCGAAGACCGGTCTCGATACCGCGGCAGACGGGGTCTTCTGTCTGCAAGGTGAGTTCCCCGTTCACATCCATTTCATGCCAGGGAATCTGCTCGATCATGACCATCGGCCTGACTGGTTTGAGGGCGTTAATGGCCTTCCACAGGGCGATGGTCTCCTGCTGTACGGGCAGGGCGGCGATCTCAGCGATCTGATTGGCCAGCTCTCGAAGAATGTCTCGGTCTTTTCTATTAACCAGCATGGTCTGTCCTCGACGTGTTAGTAGTTTGCGTGAAAGTGTAACTGTTCTTACAGCGAAGAATTCAGGCGTAACGAACTTCGAAGCATGGAGAATCCGTATTTCTATTCACTGATCAAAAGAGA
Organism: Planctomycetota bacterium; assembly: GCA_030740295.1. The sequence continues at coordinate 8,209 of JASLXP010000512.1, read as the reverse complement.
AGAAAATCCAAAGAATTCAGGGATTAAAAGCAAGATTGAATGTCAGCCCCCACACACTTGATGAAACACAGAAGAAGGAGGCCGCGCCCCTGAACAGCTACAGCAGCCTTCGCCGCAACCAAAAAGAACAGCTGATTCTCTGAAACCATTTCAGAAATCCGAATAAAGAATGATGATTGCTGATTTTTGATTTCTGAAGTCAAGCATTCGTTCAAGCAGCACATTTCTGACTTCGAAAGTCAAAAATCAAGAATCATCATTCTTTATTCAATTCCTGAGCAGGCTACAGGTGTTGGTGCGGCTGAATGTTGAATCATGGATTTTGAGTCACATTCAAAGATTTCTTGCCAAAAAACAAAACTTCCACGGTAAACCTGTGTACTACAGATCTACATTGCATGCTCCACGCGCTCGATTACTTCGTTCTGCATCTTTCGGCTCATGTGAATAAAGTAGTCCGAGTAGCCCGCGACGCGGACAAGAAGGTCCTGGTACTGGTCGGGGTGTTTCTGTGCGTCCAGCAGTACTTCCTTTCCGACGACGTTCACCTGAATCTCGAAGCCGCCGCGCTTGAGAAAAGTCTCAATGACGCTGCGGACCGCGCGGCGGTCACGATCTGTTTTGAGCAGGCGCTTTGAGAACTTGACGTTGTGCACCACGCCGCCCAGGACCTTCTGGTGGGACCATTTTGTCGTCGACAGCACTGAAGCAGTCGGCCCCGCTCGTTCCCTGCCCTGGGCTGCGCCGGCGCCGTCGGCAAGGGGCAATCCAGAGTGGCGTCCGTCAGGGGTTGCGCCGGTCTCCGAGCCCAGCCGCTCGTGCATGATCCAGCAGAACATGCCTGGCACGTAACGGTGGGGCCCCACGGTACAGGAATCTGTTGATTCGATGACGAACTCGGCCCAACCGCTGGCCATCGTGTCCGCCTCTTCGTGGTCGTTGCCGTACTTTGGCATGGTGTTCAGGATGCGCTGGCGCAGGACCTCGTTGCCCGCGAAATCCTCCAGGAGGATCCCGTGCAGATCGGTCAGACTCAGCGCCTCGTCTTTGTACACCAGTTGCTTGACGGCTATCATCGCGTCCACGAGGTTGGCCAGCCCGACAAACGAGTTTTCCACCCAGTTGTATCGGGCCCCGCCGCGGTCGTAGTCCCGGCCCCGCTGCAGGCAGTCCTTCATGACGCAGCTCGCCAGGGGGAAGCAGCCCGCGGTTTCCCTGTTATGCCAGACGTCATCCATTCTCTCGGCGGCATCGCGGATCGTATTGGCCAGGTCATCGCGGACCAGATTCTCCAGCAGGCTGAACGAATCCGGCTCTGAAATCTTGCCGGTGTTTATCTGTTCAATGACATTCAGCAATGCTTGCGGCAGATTGATGTATGGTGCGGTGACCCACATGTTTGAGCGCCCGACCACTTTGATTTCGACACAAGTCGAGTTCATGTAGTCATGGCAGTCCTCTTCGGAGACGCCGTGCTCCAGCAGGCCCTGAGAGATCACTTCGTCGTTAAAGAACGCCGGGTCCCCGATGCCTGTTGCCAGCATTTCGATGGAATGCTCCATCAGCTCGTCTGGCGTGTCCTCGTGCCAAACCAGGCCGACGGTGGGATAGACCAGTTTCGTTGCCTGCCGTGCGGCCAGGCAGAGGTAGGTCAATTCGTTGGTCACATCCTGTCCTGTGTGGTCGCGCCCGCCGACCAGGACTGCTATGGCTGTACCAGGCCAGGCGATGCGGTTTTGCAGGATGAAAAGGCAGGAGATCAGCTCGAAGGCTTTCCGGTCGGTAATCCTTCCCGCGGCAATGTCAGCTTCGTAGAACCGGCGGAGGGTCTGATCCATTCTACCGGGACAGGTCAGGCTATGGTCTTCGCCAAACCACAGGGCGATCTGCATGAAGAACATGAGCTGGATAGCTTCGTGGAATGTCGCGGGCGGTTCCGAAGACACTCGCCGGCAGATGGAAGCAAGCTCTTTCCACGAATCGATGGTCGCGCCATTCTGATCCGCCAGGGCGTCACATGCATCAGCCACTCGGCAGACATATGCAGCGACCCCTTCCATGGCGATTTGGCAGGCATCGTAAAAGGTCCGTTGTTCATCTGTCGTATCAGGATCGTTCCGACGGCTGTCTATCTCTTCGAGAATTCCCCCGATCCCTGCAGAAAAGACTTTCTCGTAATCCGGATGAAAGTGTCCAGTGTCGCCGCCGGGGAATGGCGGCATCGTTTCCAGGATCGCCTTGGTTTCATCGAGCTGGCGCTGCTCGTCTTCGGTTGGCTGCCGGAACTGCGGCTTCCCAACGATGCGCTCACCGGCTTCGATGTCCAGAGGAAGGCTCTTCATCCGTTCCGCGCACCGCCGGGCCCGCCAGACCAGCCAGTCCTCATCATCGGAGTGGGCTGCCCAACTGCGTGCGTCGGCAAATGGCCGTTCAACGATGATGCCCTGGGGCCCGCGCTGAAGCTCCAGAGCTCTATCTCGAAGAGACTGAATCCCAGGCGGGAGATGGAAGCACACGGGTTTTGCAGTATCCGGGATCGAAACAGGAGGAAGGGCAGAAATGCTCATGATTCTCGTACTGATTTGGGGAATAAAGTTTCAAGAAGGTTGCGGGCTCTGTCGTTCAAGTGCGGGGTGACCGTGGCATTCGACTGGAGGTACTCTTCGAAGGGATGCTCGATGCCGAAGGCGATCCGCTGGATGGCGAGGTCGCCGGCACGGATGGTAATAGATGGCACGTCCTGCGCTCTCTTTGCAGTCTGTTTCTTGTGCGGGGTGACCTCGACATTTCCTCGGTCTATCTTCAGCACGGCTGACAGGGCGGAGCCCTCGATGGCTATGGTACCCTCCCAGTCCGCCCATGTCTTACTGTCTGCTAATCGTCGCCGAAGAACTGGAGCGATCTCGTCGAGATACTGGGCCAGATTGTTGATCCGCCGCATCCAGACGCCTCCATCCAGCTTCGAGCCGTAGCCCTGGCGGCGAAGGGCCCAGCCGATGCCGTCGGTAATGGGTATGGCCCATGATCCTGCCTGAATCGAGGTGGCCTTCTTCTTCAGCGAGCCGCGATGCACGGCATTGAGCAAGGCGTGGCCCAGCAGAGCGCGGTGTTTGCCCACCGGCTTTCCTTTTCTGTCTTGCACTTCCGCCACCGCGATATGTTCGAGGCTGGCCCTGTTCCCTGAGACGGTCGCGGTGGCGACACCCATGATCCGATTGCCTTTGCACGCGACCCAGGCGACTTTGCCATCGGGCCACCTGGTCAGGCGGTACCGTTCCGAGGGCTCGGCCTCGAAATGGGTGTTCAACAGCTCGGCCGCCTTGGCTGTGTCCTCCTTTCTTGCCCTGCGGATACGAATGCCTTGGGGCGGCTTGACCGGCGGCTCCGGGCGAAGGGCCTTGGCGAAGGTTATGCCTTTCTGATAGTCGATGAGGCCGAAGTCACGGTAAAGGGTGTGGGCGACGTTTCGAGTGCCCGTATGGAGGCTGGTCGTCGCGCAGAGCTGATCCCACCGGTGCTCGAGGCTTCTTTCCATGCACATCCGCGCCAGTCCCCGTCGGCGCCAACGGCCATCGGTGTGCACCCAGCCGACATAGTAATCAGAATGGGCCCGTCCAAAAGGTTCCGGAATGAACGTCGGCAGATTGAACACGTTCGCCACTTCGTAACCGTCGACGACGGCAAAGATCTTGACTTCGCCATCCTCCACAATCTTCAAGCGACAGCCTTTGACTTTGCTGAAGGCGAAACGCTCGGCTTCGGGGTGTCTCGCGAGCTTCAGCGCGTGCCCGGCACTGAGCTGGAATCGCGTATCCTGTTCGGACGCCAATCCTGCGAGGACGTCCGCGGCTTCGGCATCCTGAGCTTCAAAAGTCAGGAGGAGTGCGGCCGCCGCGGCCAGACCCTGGTCGGGGCAATTCAACCAGGGCCGAACGAGCTGTGCTCCCCGCCGGTCCCGCATTGAAAGGAGCCTCGCCGTTGCGGGGAGGGATTCCGCGGCACGCCTGGATTTGGCTTTGCGGGTACAAGAAGCCAAGCTGACTTTTTCGTCTCCCAATCGCACGGCCAGAACAGAGAGGGCATCGAAGCGTTCCGAGGCCAGTTGATTCGAGTCGGAGAGCGTCTTTTTGTGGAAGTCCATCATCGCCCGCGAAAGCTCATCGGAACCGGGCTTTTCGAGAGGAATGCGGCGGATCGAGTGGCCCTGGTTCTCCAACCAGTCATAGGCGCTCTCCCCCAGCGCGGTTGCCAGATAGAAAGCCAGAATCTCAAACCCATCGAAGACCGCGCGTTCAATCCCTTTCCCCGCGTCTCTGTCAGGAACGCTTTTGAGAAAACGGCGGAGCGCGTCGTCACCGAACTCGCCGGCTATATCCAGCCAGAGCCGGCGATAGCGGGGGCTATTCTCCCAGGACTCGCCGCAGTAGAACCGGACGAGATCAACGGCCGGGCCTCCCTCGAGGGCCCTGCGCAGCTCGCGGGCCCGCTCACTGAATCCCAGCCTCTCCAGCACAATAATCTCCAGGTAGAACCAGCTCTGCTGGAGATAGGGATGTATGCCCCGCAGGTTTCTTGGATTCACGAAATGGGAACCCAGGTGTTTTGCCAGAAATCCAACGACGGCCCCGTCGCTCAGCCCTCTTCCGATGGCGCTGCGAAGTCCATCCCGTCCCCCGTTTCCCATGTCCTCCACGTTTCCCATGTCCTCCCCGCATCCGGGTCGAAGCTCGATCTGCCATCTTCGGATCTTCTTGTTTGGTCGCAGCAGACTGGATAACTGATCGAAGACCTGCCGGGCCAGCCCGGCCACATGCGCGGCATCCCTTTCCATCGCCGCCGTGTGCCGTACTACGATCCGTCCCTGCTTCGTCTCTTGCAGGCTTCTGGGATCTACCACGTCGGCATTTGGTTTTCTGTCTATGCGAGATTTCGGCGCGACGGCCATCAGCCAATGTTGCTCAGACCATTGTGTCCAATCGTTCCCAATCCGTGTGTCGTTGCATACGAGAACTCGACCGCGCCCGTATCGGGAAACAGCGAACACCGGCTGGCGGGTGGCTTTCTCTCTCATCAGGGCAGTTGCTCCCTTTGGGGTCGAGATTGGTCCTGGATGATCGAGTGGAATTTCGCCCAGTCTCAATCCCAGCTTTTCCCCGGCACTTGTGAGCTCCAGACGCGCTCTTTCATGACAGCGGACCGCCTCCACATCCGGCGGGAGATCCCCGGCAGAGAGGAATCGAAAGCCGAAAAGCTTCGCCACCTCGTTGGCGGTCATATCTCCGACCGGTCTGCCCGCGACCCATTCGAACCATCCCGAGGATGCAACGATCAACAGACCGCCGCCCCGTGCCACGAAAGCCTTCACCGCTGCCAGTTCCCCTTCTGTGTACCGCTCAGTGGAGTTGCCATAGAGCACAAGCACGTCGTACTTGGAGAGCAGCCTGTTGGACATACGGCCGTGGTTCTCGGTCGTCAGGAAAACGCCGTTAGGTGTCAGGCAGCCCATCTGCCCGCCGTGGAAGGGATCCTTCGACCGATCAATGAGAACGGCCATCGGTGGTCCGCGGACAATCCTGCGAATTGGCGTGTCCAGTGTCTTAGTCGGGCTTTTCATCGGTTGACGTAATTATCCACGTTCCAGGTTCAGGATGATTCTCGACGCTTGTTGGGAGAGGTGGCATTTACTCGGTGGAGCAAATGATTCTGCACTACATCCACAAAGCAGGCTCCTACGCCCCACTGAGCCAGGCAAGTGGCAAGGATCGTTTAACAGCAAACACTCATCGCCCAGCCGGACCTATGGGTAAAGGGACCCAGGACAAGCCCGCAGGGGTCGCAAGAATTACAGCGGAGCATTTATGTAGAGGAGTGTACTAAGATAGATACCGTCACACCAAAACGCCCGCGATGCATGCGGTCATGAATGCCGCGAGAGTACCGCCGATCATTGCCTTCAGGCCTACCTTGGCGAAATCTGATTTGCGGTCGGGTTCGAGCGCGCCGATGCCGCCGATCTGGATGGCAATAGAACTGAAATTAGCGAAGCCGCAGAGAGCGTAAGTGGCGATGGTTACCGAGCGTTCTGAGAGCTCGCCGTTCTTGACCATCTCGGCGAGACTGAGATAGGCCACAAATTCATTGATGATCATCTTCTGTCCGAGCAGGCTGCCAACCTTGCCCGCTTCAGACCACGGGATGCCCATCACGAAGGCAATGGGTTGAAATACCCAACCTAGAATCATCTGCAGCGAGAGTGAAAAGTCGGGCGGGATGATGGGTCCTCGATCGAGGAAGTCGAAAAGCATCCGAGCCAAGTCAACCACAGCCTGCAATCCTTTGTTGACGAGCGCGATGAGCGCGATGAATGCAATGAGCATAGCCGCGACATTGAGGGCCAGTTTCAGCCCTTCGGACGCGCCGCGGCAGGCGGCTTCGAATGCGTTCACATCTTTGATTTCGAGGGAGACTTTTACGGTGCCCATCGTCGGCGATTCCTCGGTCTCGGGCAGCATGATCTTGGCGATGAGGATGGCCGCGGGCGCTGACATGATCGAAGCCGCCAGAAGATGACCCGCTGAAATGCCCATCCCCACGTAGGCAGCGAGGACTCCCCCGGCCACCGTGGCCATGCCCCCGGTCATCATGCAGTTAATCTCCGAAAGCGTCATGGTGCGCAGATAAGGCTGGATGAAGAGCGGAGCTTCGGTCTGGCCAATGAACACATTCGCCGCGGTGCAGAGGCTTTCAGAGCCTGAGACGCCCATCACGCGGTTCATGATAGACGCGAGCAACTCGACCAGTTTCTGCAGCACCCCAAAGTAGAAAAGGAGATAGGAAAGCGATGAGACGAAGATGATCGTCGGCAGCACCTTGAACGCGAAAAAGTGATCGGTGAAATTCGGGCCAAAGACAAACTGCGCACCTTCATCTGAGAGGGAGATGATGGTGTTCACAAAATTCTTGGCCCACTCAAATGCGGCCTCGCCCGGGCTCGTCTTCAGAATCAGCAGCGCCAGAGCAAACTGAAGGGCGAGCCCGCCGCCGATGATTCGAAAGTCCATCTTCTTCCGATTCGTCGAGAAACCCCAGGCGATAAACATCATCACGAACAGACCGATGAAGCTGATGGCTCTTTCCATGATTCTGTTTCCGGATCAGAAGGATCGCCTGATTCCTCGGTTGAAAGTCTCAGGCCAGGAGATTCTCAAATACCCCAGAGTGATTCTCTCCGGCCATGAATGAGGACCTAAGCTAAAACCGTTTCGAATTCAATGTGCGCCAGCGCAGCCACAATTCGAGTTTCAAGTTGCATGCGACAGGCCGGCTGTGGATAGTGTCGCCGCCAAACCACGTGATCCCAATTCTCCATTCGAGGTAAGTGATGAGCACCGAAGAGATTTTATTCCAGGACAGTTTTGCCGGCTCAATCGATTCAGATTGGACCTGGCTCCGGGAAGACCCGGCCTGCTGGCGTTCCGCCGATGATGCCCTCGAAATTCGCGTCGAGCCGGGCGTGGCGGGTACAGTAAAAAACGCTCTGCTGAGGCCCGCGCCAGATCGCCGCGAGGGCTCCTACGCCATTGACGTCACCGTCACTAATCTGTCTCTGCCGATCCAGCAGTATGAACAGGCCGGTATCACCTGGTATGTGGATGATGGACCCGTCTTCAAAATCGTGAAGGAACTGATCGATGGCGAGCCGTTCATCATCCCCGGCCGCGCTCCGATGGAAAGTGTAACCGTCGAGCTCAGAGTCATCGTGAACGCGGATTCATTCACCGCGCAGTTCCGTCCCGATGGCGAGACGGAATTCCAGACCGCAGCCACTGGCGAACTGGCCGCGCCCGGTGAGGACCAGGTCAGCGTCCAGTGCTACAACGGACCGCCGGAAGCCGAGCATTGGATTCAGTTCCGGAATTTCAAGATTACGAAACTGAACGATTAGACCGCGGTAAGACATCGGACGTTCTTCTCGGCATGATCTTACGTAGTCTCGGCGCTCCGCGACGGGGATCGGACAGAGCTGCCGCGGAGCGTCAGCACTACTGGTCTCGGCGCTCAGCGACACTTTTCCATTTCACGCCGTTCATCATGCCTCGACACATCCACATCCTCAGTGCGGTGATCGCGATCTGCATTGTGATTGCGGCGATATTCGGTTTGAACCGCGGCGAGAAAAAGCAGCCCTCACCGGACGAACGCGATACCG
>JASLXP010000511.1 GCA_030740295.1 Planctomycetota bacterium | reverse complement strand
TGCCTAGACTGATAACCGTCGAGTGAGGATATTGTATGCCTTCGCTTTGATCGAACTCACTCCGCTTCCCCACCTCCACATTGACGAGTCCTGCCATGCGTCACACCATTGTCTCGTTCGTGCCTGCCATCTTGTTGATCTCAATCGTCGCTTTGGCTTCTGCGGCCGACAAGCGCGGCCCGACCATCGAGTTGTTCGGCGCTAAGACACCGGCGGACAACCGAGCCACATGGAAGGTGTTTCGCGAGAGTAGCGATGTCGATGTGATTTCACAACACCGCGACGACGTGCTCGTCATCAAGCCGGGCCCCAGAGGGTACTTGCACACCGAGCAAGACTTTACGAACTTCGTGCTCAAGTTAGAGTGGCGGCAGCTTGAAGACAAGAAGCCGGGACGCGGAGGTGTGCTGATTCGTATGACGGGCAAGGACAAGATCTGGCCCAAGAGTCTCGAAGCGCAGCTCAACGCAGGCGCTGCCGGCGACTTTTGGGGTTTGGACGGCTACGCACTTACCGGACCGTCGCAACGCTTCAAGAAGCTGGAACACGAACAGCTCGGCACACTGCGAAATCTGCAGAAGACTGAAGACACCGAAAAGCCTCCCGGCCAGTGGAACGTTTACGAAATCGTTGCTGATGGCGAGACGGTGACAATAAAAGTCAATGGGCGTACGGTCAACAAGGCAACCGGCTGCGACGTGGTGGCCGGCAAGATCTGTTTGACAGCCGAAGGAGACGAGATTCACTTTCGCAACGTGCGATTGACAGCACTGCCGGACTGAAACGCCTCACACTACGAGTCGTCAATTTCCTGTTCTCTTGTGGGCATTTGTCAGTCGAGCGGCAGCTGGTAGTATCGCGGCGCAACCGCGTTGGCTCTCGGCTGATGCGAGATAGGAAATCCAAGCTCACGCTTTTCTAGGGATGTAGCCCATGAAAACTGACGGGCACGAGATTCACCGATACCGCTGGTGGACGATCTTGCTGACAGGGGTATTTTGTCTGCCAGGCGGATTGAACTTCCTCGGTGAATCTGTCCGGGCAGAACGCCCTGCGCCGATGGACGCATCGGCGGCTCCTCATGTCTCCGAGGTAAGCACTTCCTCCTTGCGGTTGGCCATCATTGACCTGACGCAGACCTTTGGCGCGCGCTATCCGGGGGGACCGGAGTATTTGCGGCGGCTGGACGTTTTGGAACAGAAGCTGGACAAGTCTGAACCTGGATCAGCGGAAGAACTGAAGGCCGTCAACGAAGACCTCGCATCGTTGGAGCGCGAGGCCCTTCTGGCCAACCCTCTGCTGAACTTCGGAAAGCTACTGCTGGTCAAGCGGAGCAACAACTCACCCAGGCTCGGCTTACCGCAAAACTGGCAGAGTAATTCTAGCCTGCCGAAGACAGGCTACGACAACGCAATCATGGTCCTTTCCGCGATGAGCCCCGAGGGCCGGTTGACCACTCTCTACCAACCTGAAAACGGCCGGTTCGTCGGGGACGTCGATCTGCACTTCGGCGCCGAGCAGATGCTGTTCTCGATGCCCGACGAAAAAAATCATTGGCAGGTTTTCGAGATCGGTGGCGATGGTTCTGGCCTGAGGCAGCTCACCGGCGAACAGCCTGACGTAGACAGTTACGACGCCTGCTACCTGCCCGATGGCAAGATCTTCTTCACATCGACCGCTTATTTCAATGCGGTTCCGTGTACGGGTAAGGACGATGTGGCGGTCCTCTACGTCATGGATGCGGAGGGCAAGAACATTCGCCAGCTCGGCTTCGACCAAGACCACAACTGGTGTCCAACTGTCTCCAACGACGGCCGGGTCCTGTATACCCGCTGGGAGTACACCGACTCGGTCCATTGCCACGCTCGGCTGCTGTTCCAGATGAACCCAGACGGCACGGGACAGACGGCGCATTACGGGAGCAACTCCTATTGGCCCAACGCAATCTTCTACGCCCGACCGATTCCCGATCATCCCAGCAAAGTAGTTGCCGTCATCGGTGGGCACCACGGCGTGGGGCGGATGGGCGAACTAATAGTTTTCGATCCCGCCCAGGGCCGACATGAGGCCGATGGCGCCGTGC
>JASLXP010000510.1 GCA_030740295.1 Planctomycetota bacterium | reverse complement strand
GAAGTTGCTTTGTTCTTTCGGATTAATGGAGAAGGGTGGGTAGTTGACCAGAAATGACAGTTCCTGATGGATGTCGCGAATTTTGCCCAGGCGGTCCTCCTCAGCGTCCATCTCTTCGCGGGTCATACCTGTCCTGAATCTCATTAGTGGAAATCTCCGTACTTCTTTCCAGTGCCAGCATCAATAAGTTCTCTGAGGCGGGCCTGATCCAGTTTCCCCTCTTTGGCCAAACCTTCAATTATCTCAGTGACTTCGTCACCGGTAACCGGATGGTCCAGCACCATCACGGAGGCTCGGTTGGAGAGGCTGATTACGCCGCCATGCCGCTGAACTGCATCGTATCCGTAGATCGGCAGAGTGTCGAAAAGGAAATGATCTTCCCTGGCGCCCGGCTTTTGAACCGATGCCGGCAGTCTCATTAGGAAGTCCCAAGCCAATTCCACCTGGTCTTTGCCAATGTCTCCGGATTCATGCAAATCTAGAACCTGATCGACTATCGATCCGAATTCCGTGTCCCTCCAACTGGCTCCCATGTGCTTCATTTTGTCCGTCGAACCGCCGATACCGAAACCGGAACCGGTGGGCAAAATCGCTTCTGGGGCATTGGGGTCTCGAGGTTCCCGGTGGTCTCTTCGAACTTTGACACTCAGGCGTCCACCTCCAGCCTTTTCTGCTGCGTCAAGGGCTCCCCGAACCGCAGTGGCAAAGTCGCCGGGTAGTTCGTCCTTCAAGCCGCTATCCGGGGTTAGACCGTCGGCCAAGCCCGACAGGCCACCACCATCTCCGGCACCAAGGACTCTAACTATTGCCTCGGCTTCGTCGTTGATCTCGGCAAGTTTGCCCCATCCGATGAGTCTGGTTTCAGGCGTAATAAACGACAGGGCTCCTGACCCAAAGCCGCCGAACATGAATCCCTTCGACTGTGGGTCCGTTAGCGAACCATCGGGGAGACGTACACGGACGGGCGGCTCTGCGTTATTTTCCCCAGCACCATGCACCTCGGCCCCCCCGCCGACATCGCCGCCAACGAAGCGCGAAACGAGACGCACCCACTGCTCCCAGTAGATATCGCCTTCTCGCTTATCTTTCTCCGTTTTCCTACCCAGGCCACGCAATATGGGCTTGAATCCCTCACGAAGTTTGAACCTTCCCGGATAGTCCGGATCGGGTTCGAATACCACGTCTTGGATTTCTTCGGGACCAACCAGTTCCGGAAGACCACTATGTCCGGCGTGGAACCAGGAAGCGTCAATAAGGTCTTGGCGCAGCCTTCCCCCTGAGTCTTTCACCCGTTTCTTCGGTGCATCTCCAGGCTTCGCTTGCCCGCGCCTAACCCTGGTGAGGCGTGCCAGCCGATCAATAAAGGCGCTGTCAACGACTAGAGCGCCTTCGACTTTCTCCCATTGCTGCAGGTCGTCGACAGTACCCTCGAAGTATGTTGTGGCAGCGGCACCACCCAGCGGCTTGTCAACGTCACGGGCTCCAGTAGTCCGGTTATCGCGGATCCTGGCCATCCGTTCGTCGAGATTAAGCCTGCCGATTTTCTTTGTTTTCTTCTTGGCTCTCTTGAGTTCCAGCGTTTCGAGTGGGCTCAGTTTCTTTTGCCAGGGGTCGACTCTCTTCACCGGTCCAGCGCCACCCGTACCGGCGCCACCGGCCTGGGCTGCTGCTTGCTGGGCGCGCAACTTCAACCTGTCCATGGCCGCTTTAGGCATGCCGGGGGCCATAATGGTTGTTCCAATCCGCTCCCGTAGCGGACCCTTATCTGCGCCCGTTCCGCGCCTGCTGCGACCTCGACGCCCAGCGTGCTTCTCGTATTCCTTCTCGGTGGCATGGCCGGCGATAGCGCCCCAAATCGATGACTTTTTACCACCTGTTTTTGTAACACCCTTGACCGTCTTAGGGAAGGTTTGGTCTTTTTCCTGTGCGAGTTCCATGAGCCGATGGCGTGCCCGAGGGTGGAGGTGTTCCAATGCCTCGTAGTTCCCGCTTCTGCGCATCTGCTGAAGAACCTGCAGGTTGTCCAACAGTTTCCTCTTAGTTTTGATGCGCGTATCAACTACTCCGCCGGTGCTCGCAAGTAACTGAACCTGGAAGGCCTGCTCGAAGGCCCGCATACCCGCGGTCTCGTCGTTGCCGATGTTTGCCAGCCTCCACTCGGTTACTGGCGGAGTTGGATCATCCTTGCCAATATACCCACCGTTGATCATTTCTTTTCTAACTTCGTCTTCGAACAACTCCGCGTAGGACCAATTTTCGCCCGCGTTTCCACCAGCGAGACCCGCGTCATAAGTACCACCCCTGGGTTTCTTGGCCTGATCTGTCCGGCCGGACATCAGTTCCACTTCGAGTAGTTCGGCTGCGGCCTCAATGGCTTTAGCATGCGCCGGGGGCATTACCCCAGCGTCATCGGTGAGCGAATCCCAGATCTCTCCGTCGGTCGTGCCAGTCTGCCGTGGGCTGTCCGCACGGTAGATAGTTGGAAGAGTCTCCATTGTTCTGTCGGTTTCTTCGCGACTTCGCCGAGAAGCCAAGCCGATCGGACGGGCAGCACGTTGCGTTGTCGCGGCACGCATGCGGGCACGATCCGGCTCACGTTGCGACTGCAGTCCTCCGCCACCGATGGAGCGTCGTTCTACGTCGGTTATCTCTCCACCCTGGCTCCAGAAGCCTCGACTGGCTGCACGCCGTGCCGCGCTCCT
>JASLXP010000509.1 GCA_030740295.1 Planctomycetota bacterium | reverse complement strand
GAGCAACACGGGGGCGTAGTAATCGCGCAAGACAATCGAAACGGTTTCCAGCGTCTCGTAGCTCCATCTGGCGATGGGCACCGACTGTCCCCACCCGACCGTACCGTCATTCGCGGTGACTTTCACAGTGACGGCCGCCCTGCCGGCAGAGCCGTGAGACCCGGTAAAGAACTTGAAGTAACCGGTCATGGGATACCGCATGGGAAAGAGCTCGATCCGTTTAATCTTTGTCATGGCACGCTGCTCCGCTTGAGTCGGTCACATGAGTGGACAGGCGAATGGGGACAGACGAGTAAGAACGAAAACAAGATCAACGGTCGCACAGCGAAGCCCAGCTCGCCAATGGTTGCTGTCAGGCATGAGTGGACAGGCGAATGGGGACAGACGAGTAAGAACGAAAACAAGATCAACGGTCGCACAGGGAAGCCCAGCCCGCCAATGACGCTACGGTCATGCGGAGTTATTGACAGAATCCATTTGGTTACTTGTACTACATACGCAAGGTCAGGTTACTGTTACTGGAGACAGAATGATGTTGATCGCAGGAAAGGCGAACGGTGTTGGGATGAGCAGACATAGAAACCGGTGCCTGCAGGTACTGGTCTTTTCCGTTGGATTCTCACTGGCGGTTTGCCGAGCGGAACCGGTAGAAAAATTTCCAAGTATCATGGAGACGGAAGATGTCATCGACTGGGTCCTGAAATGGACGGGCGCGGAGCTGTATCCCAGCCAGTTTGGCCCAGCGGGTTGGCCGGGCAAGGACCCTGAGCTCTTTGGCGAATACGGATACCGTGGAAACAACTGGGGCTGGCCGGAGGTAATCCCCTATCCGAACACCGCGGAGCACGTTCGTGTCCACCGCCAGCGCTACATGCCCATGTACGCGGTGCATAACGCCCGGACTCTGAACAAGAAATTTCGCGCCACGAAATTGCCCGGCATTGAAGAGGACCGAATCGTGGAGTACGCCGAGCCGGTCTATCGGGTTCCGAAGTACCGCTATCCCAATCCTGAGGCGGGCATCTTCAGCGATGCCATCAAACTGGGGAAGTACCGCAAACCTGTGAAGGCCGTACGTTTTGACCAGCATCATCCTCCCATCGTACTTGACCTGGGCACTCTGAAACCGAGCGCTTACGTAGTGCGGATGATAGCGGCCACCGAGAGCGAGAAGGTGCAGCAGTCCACGAAGCGCCTGGTCATCCACTTTGAAATAAACGATGGGCCGAAGGGAGAGGTGAACGCCTACAGGAAAAGGTGCGCGGCCACGGACCAGTTCTATTCCATGGCGGAGTTTTTCTTTATGGCTTCGGACGATCGTCAGTTCCGAATAAAGCTCCGGGTGGATGCTTCAAGCGAGCTGCCCCTTTACGTTTACTACATCGACCTCCACGACCGCCTGGCCCAGGTAGCGAACCGGGCGGGCAAGCAGAGCCCCTCGTTTTACGATGAGAAGGAGCGGGCAGCGAAGTGGACAGATGCCGGAGGCCCAAAGAAAGACCCGCGATCAAAAAAGGAGCGATTCGAGGCGGATGCGAACCAGTTGTCGAACCTTCCGCGCATGAACGCCCAGTCCCGAGGGGGTACGCGGTTCTGGAGCCAGGTAACCGGGGCCTTGTATCGCATGCCGCAGGATAAAGTGGATGACGGCATGGGCATCGATGTCTACGGCTCGGACATGATCTGGAACGTGCCAGAGAAAGAGTACGCCGGGCATCGCTACGAGTGGGTGTTTCGGATGGCTTCACTGGCCGGCCGATATTGGCATCTGCAGCGTCAGACCTATTACGGGAAGGCGGCAGAGATCAGTTTGAAGCTGAGACGAATCCGAATCCGTTCTCATCGCAGGCTTCCGCGCCGCATCGAGAAGTACGTAAAGACCGGCGATGAAGCCCTTGCTCGAACCGCCGCGATCAGGCTTGCCATGGTGGCCTGGCTGAACATTTTCAACGTGGATGGCTTCCGGCAGACAATGTGTTCCATCGATACCGTCCCGGAGCTGGGCTGGAACCAGGGCGACCTGGCATTCAGAAGGCGAGGGGCAATCCACTACGGCGGCCGTTTCGGGGATGTGAAGGAATATGATGCACTGTTCCCTTACATCCGGGGGAACGAAGAGCTCGCCGAATCGCTGGGCCGGTTCATTCCGTGGATCAAGACGGCGGAGGATATGGTCCGCTTTTATGAGGTGGGGCTTCTCCAGATTCCCGCGCACGAGACCATGATCTATCAGCGATACAATGATTACAGCGCGGGAGCATGGATGTCCTGGTACATCGCTGCGCAGCAGGACAAGGAGATTACGAAACCATGGCTTGAGTGGATTTTCCGTTACGTGTGGACCTATCCACGCATGCCCGCGGGCATTGACGAGACAATGTTCGTGAGCTGGACACGGGACGGGACGACCACTATCGGTTCCACCTTTTACGCGCTCGGCTCGGTCGGGAACCTGCGGGACATCTTGAGGAACCTCTCGCCCCTCGCGAAAGACCCGGCCCGGTCTATGCCCGGGGACGTGCGCATACCCGAAGTGGTTTCGAGGGCCGAGTGGGAGGGCAAGTTCGCGCAGGACACCCTCGTGGCCGGCGGCTACCGATTCTGGGTCGGCGACGTCAGCGGCCCGAGCCGGCCCCGCTGGGTGGCCACCGGCAGAGCTGATTTCGATAAGAAGATCGATCCCAAAAACAAATCGCGCGTGCTGAGCAACTGGTTCGGTGTCCTTGAAACCGGACAGGAACAGGAGGACTTCCGAAACCGCCGCGCGGCCGGGCTTCGAGTAGGTAACGGGATGGGGCATTCCCACAACGATCCCCTGGACTTGCAGATTTGGGCCCTGGGCGTACCGCTGAGCGGTGACTGGGGCTGCAGAGGCGGCTACTGTTATCCGGGCACCAAAGCCCTGCTGTCCCACAACACGGTAGTGGCGAGCGATCTGCTGAAGGACAGCCGCCACCGATGGATATCCAGCTTTTGCGATGCCGAAGGCTCCCGCTATCTCATGGGGCGCGCTGATTGCCCCGGTTTCTATGGCCGGCAAATCGCTCTCGTTGATGTGGACGAGCCCGTGCCCAACAGCTATGTCGTCGACATCTTTCGCGTCAAGGGCGGGAACGAGAAGCCCTATTACGCCTTCCACGGCCCGCCTCCGGACGACTTCTACACCAACATCGAAGAGGTCAAGAAAGGCTACCCGGACGGGAACGAAGGCCCGCTCTTCGATCCCGAACATAATTGGCATGGCGAGATACCTGACCACCTGACAGCCTCGTGGCGGATGGGGCGTGATGAAGCAAAACTGGAATGGACGCCAAGCCCCAAGATGCAGAAATCCCTGACCTGGTTCGGCCTTCCCGGTGAGGAAGGTGGCAAGCAAAAATTGAAGGTGCCGGGCGCCGAGAGAAAGGCCATGGGTGACGCATTCGATCCGTCGGAGCCCCGGAAACAGATTCGGCTTCACTTGGTCGGGCACGAAGGCGCGGTGGCCTTTGGCCGCCGCGGCTACGGGGTGCGGGCAGAAAAGTTCTACAACGAAATGCTGTTCGTCTACCCGGCTCGATGGAAAGGTCAGACGGTCTTTCCCGTCGTTTTTGAGCCCAATCCGGACGAGAGAGTCATCAGAAACGTCAAGCTGCTGAGCGACCAGGATTCGGTGAACGACTCTTCGTCATCCGTGGCCCTGGAGATTACTCTCCGGAAAGGGCGGAAGGATGTCATCTATACCGCCATGCGCGACTCTGAGCCTTTCAAGGTTGCCGGCCATGGCACGATTCACGGCGAGTACGCTTTCCTCTCGTACGACGATAAAGGTCTCAGGCAGGCCACACTTGTTGGCGGATCTCTTCTGGATGCGAAGGACATACGCATCAAGACCGCCAGGGCCGCGTACGAGGGCAAAGTGGTCGCTGGTATCGCAAGCGAAAAAACACTGATCCTCTCGGACGCGCTGCCGAAGGAAGCCGAAAACGCGGTGATCGAGATCGGCCCCGAGATGCGCCCGACGAGCTACACAATCAAGAGCGTTGATGGTAAGCGGGTCGTCATGCACAAAGACTTTGCGCTCACCATGTCTCGGATCAGAGGCTTTCTGAAGGAAGATGGTTCTCCATTTACCAACTGCAAGATTTCGACTCCGCCCGGGGTGCCCGTCTCCAACGAGAAGGGGGACAAGTGGTGGCGCTCCGGCGAACACTACAAGCTGAAAACCGAGGAGCTTGCCTGGTGGTGCGGCGGTACGGCCCATCCGGCCGAGATTCCTCCGCGGGGAAAGGCTCTGCGCCTGGTGGAGGGTGCTGATCCGCCCCAAGCCCTCCGCGTCGGGGAACGCCTTTGGGTCCACGAAGTGGGAGTAGGCAGCTCTTATCGTCTGCCCGCGTTCGTGAACGTTATACGGAGGAAAGACGGTAGTTTCGATGTTCGGGGCAACGTTGAAGCAGAGGTCAC
This sequence comes from Planctomycetota bacterium, assembly GCA_030740295.1. The sequence goes on along the minus strand of JASLXP010000509.1, from coordinate 6,042 downwards.
GGCCGCGGGCAAGCAGTTGGCGATACCAAAGAAGTAATTTCCGCACACACCCATGCTGCGAAGACAAGAGGATTTACCAGGCGAATTCCGATCTCTTAATCGTTATCCTGATTTTTCTCATATTCGAATCTGGTCCTTTCAGGGCGTTAACCTGGGAATCGCGATTAAGAGAAAGTTCAAGCGAGATGTTTCTCGCAGGTCAGGTCTCATCTTCGCATTAGCCGCACATTAGGAGAATGAACATGGGCGAGCCGTCGCCGGCAGCCGCTCCCGGCAAAGTTGAAGCATTTGCAGAGTTCATTGAAGGCGTCAGAAAGGAAGTCAATAAGGTCATCGTCGGGCAGGAAGAGATGATCGACCTGACGCTCCAGTGCCTTTTCTGCCATAGCCACGCCCTCCTGGAGGGGGTTCCCGGATTGGCCAAGACTCTCCTGGTCACCACGATTGGCAACGTCCTCGACCTGCGTTCCGCACGGATTCAATTCACGCCGGATCTCATGCCTTCGGATGTCACTGGCAGCGAGGTCATCCAGGAAGATCTGGAGAGCGGGAAGAAGTATTTCGAGTTCATGCGAGGTCCAGTCTTCGCCAATCTGGTGCTGGCCGATGAAATCAACCGCACGCCGCCAAGAACTCAGTCCGCCCTGCTTGAAGCGATGCAGGAACGGCAGGTATCGATTGGTAATGCGAAACATCCCCTCGAAGAGCCCTTCTTTGTTCTCGCCACGCAGAATCCCATTGAGCAAGAAGGGACCTATCGGCTTCCAGAGGCCCAACTGGATCGTTTTATGTACTTGATCAAGGTGGACTATCCGGAAAGCGTTGATGAGTTGGAGATCATGAGACGTACGACCGGCGCCTCGATGTCGGAGCCCAAAGTGATCATGTCGCGGGAGCTCGTGCTTCAATACCAGAGCACCGTGCGCAACATTCTAATCCAGGATGACCTCAGCCAGTACATTCTCGATATCGTGCAAAGCACGCGCGTCTCAAAAGATTACTGCTCCGATTACGCCCGGCAGTGGGTTGCATGGGGCGCCGGGCCGAGGGCCTGCCAGAACCTTGTTCTGGGCGCAAAGGCCAGGGCCCTGTTTCATGGCCGCAAGCACGTAATCTCTGAGGATATTCAGGCGGTAGCCAAGCCGGTACTGCGCCACCGTGTCCTGATGAACTATGCCGCGGTTTCCGAGGGGATCACTCCGGATGATGTCATCGATCACATCCTGGGAGAGGTAAAGACGCCGGCAGTGAAGTTCGCCGGTTAGGACGCGATGTTCGCGCTGACAGGGAGGATGTTGTACTTCGCACTACTGCTCAAACCTCGGTAAAGGGCCGCAACCAGAGCTCTCACCTCTTGCTTCGCCTCGAATCTCTATGGTCCATTTCGTAGTTGCACTCAGTTGTGAGGCGCGCCCACTCATAGAACACTTTGGGCTGAGTCCAGTTCCAGATGAAGTTCTGCCCACGTACGAATCAGACAACGCTATTCTCACTGTGTGTGGTATTGGAAAGCTCAATGCCAGCGTAGCGGTCGGGTGGTTGCAGGGAAAACATGGGCATGAAAGGCCGAATGTGTGGTTGAACGTCGGTGTTTGCGGCCATCGGAACCTGGACCCAGGAACTGCATCTCTTGCTCACAAGGTGACGGATCACGCAACGAAGAACATCTGGAATCCGAGTATTGTTTTCGATGCGACATGCGACACTCGGAACGTGCGTACCGTGAATGTGGCAGAAAGAGAATTCGAAACGGAGGATCTTTACGAGATGGAAGCATCCGGCTTCATTAGCGCGGCCCTTCGATTCAGTACCGCGGACCTGGTGCACTGCTTCAAGATAGTTTCAGACAATCTGTCCACTGATCTGTCAAGCTTGAAGTTGTCGGACGTCGAGGACCTGGTCGACGCGCACTGTGCAACCATTTCTGAGCTGGTTCGGCAGTTGACCGAAGTACGAGACAGCCTCGTGAGTCAGTCCTAGCATCAGTCAGCCAGACTTACTCGATGACAAACTTGCATACTGCCAACGATTTGGGCTGACCGTCTTTGCTGGCGTCCCACAGCTCGAAAATCCAATTTCCCGGCGACAGGTTTTTGAACACGTGTGAGTGTTTGCCACTGGCATCCCCCCTGAAGACGGTGGTCTTCCCATTTCTCAAGGTGTACCTGATTTTCAGGCCATCAAAACCCCATCGCAGTTCCGGATTCCTCCCCCGGCGCGAATAGATCGTGAAATTATCGATTCTGAATTTCTGACCGACGCGGCTGCCGCGCATCGTCCAGGTGTTGAGCTGCTCGACCATCAGTGGGATGGCGTCGTTGGTGACACGTCCGTGCTTCTTCAGGAGGTCCAGGAGATTGAGTTCCAGGTGATGCCATTTCCGATCGCGCTGCGGAAAAGGCAACCGGGTGGCTCTGTAAGGTTGAAAGTAAGGAAAGCCCGGCGAGGCCCACTCGAGGACGAAAAGTTCCTTGTTCAGCAGCGCGGCCAAATCGAAATTGCTGTCCGTATCCTCAAATTTATAGTCGAACGCGATGTACGGATAACGCCGGATGTCCCACGCTCCTTTGTGTATGAACATGCTGAAGTAATCGCCTGCGAAGATATTCTCCGCTTGAACACACGAAATTCCGGTGGCCGCATCAAAAGGATATGGATCAACCCAGGCACAGCGGCGGATGCATGTGTTCAACATCGAGTCATCCAGGCCGTCTGATTCGAGCGTTACGGACCAATCCTGTTCTTTCCGCTCGCCTTCGTAATCGTAGAAGCAAAACCTGTCTGAAGGGACATATGCAATCCGTTGCCCCGGAGTTGGTTTCGCTCGGCTTGGCAGTCGCTTCCCAAGCTGATCACGCACAATGAGCGGCAGATGGCATGCAGGGGACCATTTGCCGTTCTTCGCTTTTATTCGCACATGCAGCCAGGACGCCCCGGCAGGCACTTTAGCTTCCAGCGATTTTGCCTTACCGGTCGCGGTGGTGCCTGGAATCGTTTCTGGTTTTGCATTGAACACATGACTGAACTCGGCCACCTCGTGACCTGGAACGAAGAAGGTAAACCGATTCAGAGCCGTCTTTGAGACAGCGGGCACAAGACAGAAATTGTCAATGTGATAGATCACGTCTTGCCTGTTCCCCATGCGTTCACTGTCGGCAAGGAGTATCTCGTCAATGGGAATCGGTCCATTCCCGTAGAAGTAAGGGCGGAGCGCGGCCTCAAGATCGATGGATGCCGAGTGCCATTTGCCGTCCGCCGTGATGGATGCGTACGCTATCTGGGGCCAGGAACTGTCCGTGCCTGTGAGCCCGATCTCGAAGGTCTTTTCTCCGGAACGGACAAGAAGATTCTGCTCCAGATCAAAGGGAAATCGATAATCGAATTGAATGCGGGGAAACAACTGAGCATTGAATGGTGTCCGAGTGATGCGTGCCCCGGCCGGGCCACCGATTTCCATGTTCCAGAGCCGCAGGCTGTATTTGCCATTCGATGCGTTCGCCGGATCGCGCCAGAGCAATGCGCCATCCGTGCCCCCGTGTGTCTGCCATTCGTCAAGGCCCGATTCGAAGTCGTTGAGCGCCACTCGACCATGGACAACGATCGTTGGAGGCGGCAGCAATAAGGCTGGCACAGGCTTGCTCGGCAGGCTGAAAGAAACATCGGCCACCTCGCAGGTAGCGTCCTGTCGATTGATCCCCAGGCCGCCGATTTCCCGGACGGTGTTCAGCGGCGACCCAATAAAAACTTCATCAATCACTCGGTTGGAATCATCCGGACAGGCTTTCTTGAGCGCTGAGCGAATGTCAGCCGTCACTTCGTGCCATTTGCCATCGGCTTTCGTATCGAGTCTGCCCAATGGGATTGCCCCGGTTCGATAGGACTCAGCCCCACAGAGAATGAACTGGCTGAATTCCTGTCGCCGCCGAATGAAAAGCCCAAGATTCTGCCTGGGAGAAATCTGACAGCGAAATTTTAAGAGCCCTTCTTTGGCAGGATCGATGGGGCCTTTGCGAATTACCCGGTGGAACGCGACGCCCGTCTTTTGGGATGCCTCTTTGCTCACGATTGTGCCCGCAGATTTCGCATAAGAGAGTCGCACTTTGGCAACGGCCATTCCATTCTTGCCCCAGGTCCAGAAAGCGAAACGGTCGCCCGGCAGTGGCGATGGGTCCGTGAATTCGAACAGACGCTGGTACCCGTATTCCTCGCCCTGCAGACCGAACTTTGCGGCAAAAACCGTGATGCGACTGCCCTTCCGGCGAATGCGCACACGCTGCCATATCACCGTAACCGACTGGTACAACGGGCGCCTCTGAAGGCGCAGACCCGGTACGAGAAAGCTGTCGTTACTGGCGATGAGTTTGTCTTTTCGGTAGAGCTGCGAAGGTACGTCGATCGTGCCGAAGACGAGGTTGTAGCCGCTATCAAGGGTTCTCCCGTCCGCGGCGAAGGTGATGTTCAACGTCATAGGAAACGAGAAGTGCATTCGCTGGGCAGAGCCTTCCATGGGGGCGAACGCTACCTCGAGATCGAAGTCGCCCTCGATGCGTCGCTTGTTCCAGATAATAGCGTTTTCCATCCCGCGGCCGCCGAAGAACGACCACCTAGGCACGCATGCCCAGCGATTCGTCGATTGCCATATGCCCGTCGCCGGCAACCAGGCTGTGGGCGCGGAATCAAAGGCATACTGTTTCAAATGAGAGGAGGTTATCTGCGTTTCGTCGCGCCAATCTCTGCGACCAAAATGCCAGCCAGAGGTCCGCCCCAGGTCCGCTGCAATGGTACCGGACACGGGCCCGCTCAACTTTGCCTGCAGTGATACACCGGACGCGGTGACCGCCAGTTTCCCTTTCTCAGCCTTGGCAGAGAGAGAGCTCAAACCCCGCTGGTTTCCCTTTGCCTGGGCGACGACCTTGCCTTGATGCATCAGGCGCGCCTGGCCAAAGCTCCACTCGAATACGTAGCCTGATTTCAAGTCTCCACGCTGACACAAGAACGCAACCTTCCCCTGGGTGGGCGGCTGATAGGGGGCCTTCCACTGGAATTTAAAATCGTTGTAGAGATCCGTCGCGAACCAGTGCAGGCCCAAAGAGCCTTCTTCCCAGACAGCGCGCGGGTGAGCCCAACTGCGCATGCGCCTGTCAGTAGAGAAACGTTTGTCACTGAAATCGGCGCTGCTCTTTTCTGCCGGGCCAAAGGGTCGTTTAAGTGCTGGGCCCGGCAGATCGCCGATGGATTGGACGAACACATCGTCGAACCAGACGCCCCTCTGTGATTGAACGAACAGGCCCGCCTTCCCGGCAATCAGACCGGCATCCATCTTTCCGTCGCCGGGGAATTCAAGGATACGATTGCCGTCCACGTAAGCTGCGAGCCGGCCTTTACAGATGGCTGCCTCCAACCGGTACCAGCCAACACCTCGTGGGAGTGGGCTCCTGGCCAGTATTTCCGGGATGTCGTCACGCACACGGCAGAGCTGGAGCTCGTGCTGAGCCCACCTGACCAGATGATAATTTCTGGCGCTTCGTGCGTAGAAAACGATGCCGGCCGCGGCGGCCGGATCATCGACTTTCAAAGAAACGCCGACTCTATAATCCATCGAAAACCAATAGGTGAGCTGGCTCAGCGAGACAGCGGGCTCCAAACCTGAATTCAGCCAGAGGCGGCTCGTCCGCGTATTGGACTTTCCGAAATATCGAAAGGCATTCGAAGCGTGATCCGGCGTGTGCGACGCCTGGATTCCCCACACACCCGCAGAGCCTTCCCAGAACGGCTCATCCTTGTTCGTCCGCATGAAATCGTCGGCAACCAGGATGCTGGCCAGCGGCTGCAGTCGCGGCCGCTGAGTCAGCTTCACTGCATCGCCATTTGTCAGCTTCAGCTCTGGTTTTTCACCGAGGTCGAAGTTCCAGTCCGCCTGTCGTTTTCCATCCAGGGACAGAAATGACTCAGACTCCTGAACAACGACCCAAAGCGAATGGTTCTGCCGTTTATCGAGAGGAGTACGAACAGGTTTCTGGTTGGCTGCGCCGCTGAATTCAA
>JASLXP010000508.1 GCA_030740295.1 Planctomycetota bacterium | reverse complement strand
TGCGGGCCTTCTTTGCCGCGCCCCTGCTTTCTTTCTTAGTTGGTTTTTTTTTTTTCTCAACTCCGCGCCCATAAACACCCGCGGCCCTCTTCATCCGCGATTCTTCTGACGATTGCTAATGCGGCACTTTGGACGTGCTGGCAACCCGTCCTGTGAATGTGACGCCTTCGCGTGGTGATATGCGTCGAGGGAGAGACCTCTCGGCTTTGCCCAATTCCATTAATGCTTGATGCACCTTCTCGATAGAGGAATCTGGCGTGGAAGTGCCAGCAGTCAGCCCGACGACTTCAAACCGAAGCAATACCTCTGCATCCAGGCCATGCTCATCCTGCACGTGAAAGAAAGGCACTCCACGCAATTCCGCCTGGTGGCAGAGCTGTCGGGTATTGTTGGAATTCTTGCCGCCAACGACCACCAGCGCCTCCACGACATCGAGCAGCTCCTGTACAGCCTCCTGCCGCTCGCGGGTAGGCGCGCAGACGGTGTCGATGACTTTGATTTCCTTCCCTGGATTCGTTCGCCGCACTTCTGCACAGATCTCATCAAACAGCCAGGGCGGGGTTGTGCTCTGAGAAACGATCCCGATTCTCCCGTGGCCAAAAACCTGAACATCATCCGGGGACTGTATCACTGTGTAATCCTGTAGGTCTCCGATGATTCCCTCCACCTCCACGTGTCCGTGCCGACCCGCAATGAGGACCAGGCAACCCTCGGACTGCAGATGCAGCGCGGCCTGATGAACGCGGCGAACAAGCGGGCAGGTGGTATCGATGAGCAGCTTTCCCGATTCTTCGAGGCGGGATCGTTCTGTGTCGCTGACACCGTGCGCGGTGATGAGCACGAAAGGCGAATTCGGTAATCCGTCACGGAGCGCTTCGTTCACGGAATGAAAGCCTCGCTCCTTGAATCGTTCCTGAACGCCGGCGTTGTGAACAAGCTCACCATGAATCGTCACGAGTCCAGGCTCTTCAACGGACTCTGTCATATCGATGGCATCTTTGACGCCAAAGCACATTCCCATATGTGAAGCAAGGATGACTCGCATGGAAAGACTGGTTGATGGTTAATGGTTAACGGCTGACGGCACGTTCACTTTATACGGCAAAGTATGCGTTTCGTAAGAAGGAATTCCGGGCAAACGAGGTCTCTTTTCTTAACCGTCGTTTGGAGTTTCTGTTAACAGCAGAATGAGGCGGTGGTCTTTGCCGATGCGATAGTGGTCTTGGCGCTCCGCGACAATTACAGAAAAATGGATGATCCGGATCAGGCAGGCGCCAGGTGGGGCGGCAGTTCCTTTCGAGGTTCCGATGATGAGACGCTCGAGACGTCTTTGAGCAGACCTTCCAGTTCCTGAATGTATTTCAGGAAGCGGTCGCGGCCTTCTTCGCTCAGGCGGCAGAGCGTTTGAGGTCTCTTGTTCTGAAATCCTTTCCAGATTTCGACCAGACCGGCTTCGTTGAGGATTTGGAGGTGCCGGCTCAGGTTGCCGTCGGTCAGGTCGCAGAGAGACTTGATGTCCTTGAAGATCAGGCCCTCGGGCTTACTGAGAAGGCAGGTCATGATTCCGAGCCGGGCCTTTTCGTGAAGGATGCGGTCGAGGCCCTCGTATGCGAAACGGCCTTTCTGCTCCTCTGTCTTCTTGGCTGCTTTCTTTTTAGCCATCGTTTCCTCGCTCAAGATTCCAGTAAAAGACGAGGGAGGACAGGAGTTGTCCGCCGCCAAAAACGGCTCCCATATACAGATTGGCAGACGTCAGATTCTCAGGCGTTTTCATGAGGAGAATCGTCCCGGCAGCTCCGTAAAAGAGAGCGACCCACCCGAGGGTCCGCGGCAGATAAGGGCGCGCGGAGAACAGCCCGAGGCTGAAGATGAGCATCCAGAGCCCGGGCAGGTAAGAAACGAGATCTCGGGCCGCCCAGACGAACACGAGCGTGATAACCGCGCCGGCTGCAAGAGCCGGGAATAACTGCCCGATGACACGCCAGACCAGGTTGCGCTCCCGGCTGCCCGCGCCGAGGTATTCCGCAGATACCTGAGCAGAAACAAGGGCGACATTGAGGATGGCCAGCGTAACCCAATAAGTGACAAAGGAGGCCGGCGTGGGCGCAGTGATCACGGCCGGCATCAGCATGCCTCCCGCGATGGCCACGATACCGGTCATACCAACGGGGACAGAGCGAAAGGCCCGGCAGATTTCGGTCTTGGCGAGATGCCGATTAATCTCGGCGATCTGATCGAGTGCTTTTTGAATTTCCATGCTGAATTGTGAATGGGAAACGAATGTCCTGTGAGATTGGCGGAATATACCCGCAAACACTTTGCAATGCAAAGTCTGTTTTGTAGTTTTTCGGTCGCCGGATGCCGCCTACTTCGTCACCACCATCGTCGTCACCATCTGGCCGGTGCCGTGCCACCATGAGATGGCTGCCGCTGCCTTTCCCGTTTTACGCGCGCAGGTGAAATTCGTCGTCACATTGTAAGTGCCCGGCGGGAGGGCTTTCACTGTTCCTTTTGCCTCTCCCTGCTCCTGAAAACTGGTAAGCGGCATAGTCAGCGTGTGTGATTCGGATGGATTCAGATACATGCAGCGGTACACCACGAGCATCTTCTTTCCCGTCTTCGGATCCTTTTCCTCCTTGTAATCAACGATGTCCGGCAGGGCCTTGAGAGTCTTCATAGCCTGGGCGGAGTATCGCACTCGATCTACTTCCAGGTATGGCAGGAGTTTCGGCTGGGCCACGAAATCCTCCCCCGTTGAGATGTTTGAAAAAGTGAATGAGACACTCGTAAAGCTGAATACGTAGGTGTAATTGACACGCATGGTGAAAGTCACCGCGACCTCGAGCTTGTCCTTCGTGGAGATCTGTTCTGGTACGACCGTGGTTGCGCTCAAGCCGTTGACCGCGGCGACGGCCGGATTGGCTTCCTTCTCTGCACGAGCTGTCGCCAAAAGGAGCGAAAAGACAAATGTGAGTCTGAAGAGACAGTTCATTTTCTCGGGGCTTGCTTTATTTTTGAAGCGGATGTAACTCTACCAGAACGTAGCCCGCTTCAAGCCTGAAGACGTTTTTGTACGTTAGCCCGGCCAACTGCTTCTGCCAGTCGTATGAGGGGGTGAACGCAGGGAGCAGCAGATACATCAGCCGGTATCGCTCGACCAGGCCGGGGACAAGCTCGATGTCGTTCGGATAGCGCACAGTCGGATGCCCGGAAAACAGGTAGATCTCCTCGACCATCTCATCTGCCAGAATCGCCTCGCCCTTGCGTACAACGCCTTGTTCGACCGCTTCACGAATCTCGGTGCATGCTTTGTACCTGCGCAGTTGAGCAGCCTGGTAGTCCTCTTCACGAAACTGATGATTGCGGTAAATCTGGTCGTAACCGACGTAGGTGTGAAAGGTGCCAATTAAGGCAGCAACCAGAACTGCCGAAACTTGCCATGGTGGCAGCTTCATTCGATGGGCCAGCCAGCATTGAAATGATGTGATCCCCGCAGCCGCCGGGACAGCCAGAAGCGGGACGAGCGTCATGACATCGCGGCGCCAGAGCTCCCTGGGAACGCCGTGAAAATAGATTCTCGATATGACAAGAAGAAACAGCAGTAAGCCGAATCCGGAGCGTCGCCACCTCCATGTCTGCCAGGCCCCGAACACATAAAGCGGGAACTCAAGTCCCAGGAAAAGTTGCTTCACGATAAAGCCAACAGGTGGAATGACCTTGAACAACTTCGTCCATTGAAACTCATCCGCTACGCCCGGAGTGTTCAGGTCATGGCCGAAGAAAAAGAGAAACTTCGCTGAAATCGGCACACCCATGAAATGCCAGGAGAGGGCCAGAAGGGGGACGACTATCAGAAGGAGGCCCATGCCTGCGGGGACCAACAGAGGACGATGTCGTAGCAACAAGTACCCAAAAATGGCAACACTCGTGACCGGAAAGGATTCGTATTGGAGCAGTCCATACACACCGATGAGGATACCGATCAGAGACCCCGTGTTCGGCGAGGGAGAGTCTTCGAGACGTCGGGAGCAGATGTCCCACAGAATCAGGAACAGGCACGCCACCATGGTTTCCTTCATCAGAAGGCCGCTGTGGTAGATCAAGTACGGTTGGAAGCTCACGATCGCCGCGGCCCACAATCCCGCAGCGAAGCCGGCCCTTCGCCTTGTGATGATTGCTGCCGCGGGGATCGTTGCCAGGCCGAACAGCAATGGAAGACACTTCGCGCCGGCAACAGAGCCGCCGGTAACGAACAGCGTCATGGCCACAAGCAGGCCAAACAGGGGCTCGTAGTAGTCCTCGTAATGCACGATGTCGGAGTGAGTCAGGTGGTGCCAGATGAATGAAACTTCCGGCCCGTTCCCCTGCAGAATGCTGCGGCCCATGGTGAAATAGATAGCGGGGTCACCGGGGCCGTAAAAGTTGGGGAAGGTGTAGATGACAAAGACGCGAAGGATGGCGCCCGCTGCAAACATCAGCGTAAGGAGCCGCCAGAACCGTCTGGCTTCGTCAGTGAGCACTGTTTCAGTCGGATTCAAAATACCAGCAATTCCATAAAACGATCGCTCCATTGACCTCTTCGTCCGAGAACGAATCGCGTGATTTCTCGTCGCAGGGCTGCCCCCGTATGTTCGAGCGTGGAGTATGCCGGATGTTCGGATGGATGGCCCGGATGCGGGGATGCAAGCTCTGTTCTGAATTCTTTATCCGACATATGTTCCAGAAATTCGTTGAAGTGTACGACGATGGACTGGAATCCATCGTCGCCGTGACTCTCAAAGACATGAGCGATTCGTTCGAGGGCCGTCAAGCGAAGCCGCTCTGCGAGCCATGCAAACTTGTCCTGATGTCTGCTGCACTCGCCAAGCAGCAGCAGGAGGCCCGCGTAGATGATGAAACGGCTGTGCTTGAATTTCAGGTTAACGAGCCGCCAGTAGTCCGGCCTGTCCAGGTAATACCACTGATAACGGATGCTGAGCGAACGAAAGTAACGAACGAGATCATTCAAGAGGAACATCCACTCTCTCGTTTCGCCCCTCGATACGTCGCCCTTCGCGTATCGCATGAGGATGGCATTGAGCAGTTCATCGAATGCCCGATCGCCGATCACAGGCTGACTGTCCAGCAGGAGCTGGAACCGTTTCCCGAAAACAGACAGATCTTCATCAATGTGACCCAGCGTCGATTCATCGCAGAGCTCTGCCTGGCTGGTTGGGGTACTGAAGATGCCGTCCGACTCCGGTTGCCCGAGGTCCATAGATGAAACGGTACGCCAGACGGACTGAAAAGCATCTGTTGCGAGCTTGGTGTCCTTCAAAGTGTCCTCTTCAAGGATGACCATCAGGTCGCAATCGGAATTGTGGAGTTGTTCCATGCGGCCAATCGAACCTGAAAGGATGACCGTGCGAACTGCGGGGTGGAGAGAATCGGTGAGATTGTTCTGTAGATCGCTGAAAGTCTTTTGGGCCAGTGCCCAGGCACCGTGAAGCACTTTCAGCGAATCGCCCGCGACGAAGGGAAAGTCTCTATTCTTTGGAAAGTCACACGCATCCATGGATTTGCATCTGTCAGAAAAGACCGGGATAAGAATCGTGGCGACAGGCTGATGGCATCCTGCGGCTACTATTGCGGATGCAAATGCATCCTGTGACTATAAGCTGCCAGCCTGAGCCAGGTCGGATTAGCATGATCCAACAGACTGACAGGCCGTCGCCACACCTTTAACGCTGTGACCCGTCGTGAAACATTCGCGATCCCTTTTTAAAGTAACAGTCCTCATATGAAATCAACATCCATCTCTGTAATTGGCCTCTTTGCAGTCTCGTCTCTGGTGTTTGCCGAACGCTACAACGTGCTCTTCATAATCTCCGACGACCTCACAGCGACGGCCCTGTCGTGCTACGGCAACAAGGTCTGCCAGACGCCGAACATCGATAAGCTTGCAGCGGCCGGCACACGCTTTACCCGTGCCTTTTGTCAGGGGACTTACTGCGGGCCTTCACGGGCGTCGTTCATGTCAGGGTACTATCCGCACGCCACGGGAGTGTTGGGCTACAAGAGCCCAAGGCCACAGATCGGCAAGCGGGCAACCTGGGCACAGCATTTCAAAAACGCGGGGTACTACAGTGCGCGGGTCAGTAAGATTTTCCACATGGGAGTGCCCGGCGGTATCGAGAAGGGAACGGACGGCGCGGACGATCCGGCGTCATGGACGGAGCGATTCAACAGCAAAGGCCCGGAATGGCGGGCGCCGGGTATCGGCGAAACGCTCGAGGGCAATCCGAACGGTAAGAGACCGGTCGTCGGCGGCAACACCTTTGTCGTCGTCGAGGCGGACGGTGACGACCTGGTACATTCCGATGGCAAGACTGCGGCAAAGGCGTGCGAACTGATTGAGAAGCACAAAGCCGAAACATTCTTCCTTGGCGTAGGATTCGTTCGGCCGCATGTGCCGTTCGTCGCGCCGAAACCTTACTACGAGCCATACCCGTACGACCAGATGAAGCTGCCGGAAAAGGTGAAGGGCGACTGGGACGATATTCCCAGGCTGGGCATCAACTACAAAACAAGCAAGAACATGAAAATGGATGTCAGGAAGCAGAAGAAGGCCGTCGGGGCCTATTACGCCTCCGTGGCGTACATGGATGCCCAGGTCGGCAAAGTGATGGCAGCACTGAAGAAGGCCGACCTGGAAGAGAAGACGATCGTCATTTTCACCAGCGACCACGGCTACCATCTGGGTGAACACGATTTCTGGGCAAAGGTCAGCCTTCGAGATGAATCTGCCGCCGTGCCCCTGATCGTCAGCGTGCCAGGCAAGAAGCCGGCGGTCTGTCATTCCTTCGCCGAGCTGCTGGATCTCTACCCGACCATATCGAGTCTCTGCGGGCTCGAAGTGCCAGAACGACTCCAGGGCAAAGACATTTCGCCGATGCTCGACGATCCGGCCCACAAAGTCCGTGAAGCGGCTTTCAGCGTGGCGCCGGCACGCAAAGGGTTTCTACTGCGTGAGGAGAGGTGGGCCTACATTCAATACAAAGAAGACGCATCCGGCGGCATCGAGCTTTTCGACATGAAGAAAGATCCAAAGCAATACACAAACCTTGCCGGTAATCCGGAATACAGAACGGTCGTGGATGCCTTCAAAGCGAAGTTCGCCGCCAAGATTAAAGAAGTGCGAACGAACGACCTCGGCAAATAGAGATACTTTCATCATGTTAGACATCGGCCTCGTGCTGAACGTCACCACGGAACATCAACTCCCACTTTCGTACCCATCTCTTCAAGCATCGCGCGGTGGTCGGCGCCGATAGGGATGCCTTCCTGTTCCCAATCTCGTTCACGCTGCCATTCGAGGCTGCCGGGGGATTCGGCGGTGTCCATGCCTGGCATCGGTTTCAACTTTCGGGTGGCCGAGACGATACGGGTGACCTCGGATCTGAAGTGCTCCGCATCGCCGACCGCGTCAGGGTGCAGGGCGATGAAGATCGAGCCGCGGCCGCAGTATGCATATTCCAGCTCGCCTTCGGTGAATCGTCCGCCGAGAACGCCTCCAGCAACGGTCGACACAAACATCAGCCCCAGGCTCTTGAAAACCGCTTCGGGGTATTCTTCGAACGCTTCGAGCGCCATGCCCCGGCCCCGGAAAAAATTGGCGGCCATGTCTACCACAACAGGCGGTCCTTCCGCGGAAGGTATTCCGCAACACCAGGGCGGAGATTTCATCGCGTCCCACACCACAGCATCAGGGGACTGCGGTGCAACCCAGTGTGCGCTGCCACCGATGCAGAACGAAACCAGCGACTTCTCTATCGCTTTTCGCGCGTAGATACCCGCGCTGCCGATGTGCCCGTGGTTACGGGTTGAGCCGACAGCGATGCCGCATGCCACAGCTTTCTCGATCACCAGGTCCGAGGCGCGGTGCGCCACCAGATAGCCGATGCCGCCGTCCCCGTTTGCGACCAGAGTCGACGGTGTCTCTCGCTCGATGCGGATATTGGGGTTCTTGTTCATCCGATCATCGAGATAAAGGTTCACGTAGCCTGGTGCCTGTCGCGTACCGTGGCTGACAACGCCACGCAGGTCTACATCCACGAGGCTGTCCGCAATCACTCGCGCATCTTCATTCGGAAGCCCCACCTTCCGAAACGTCTCAGCGGTGAAGTCACGCAGGGGGCCGGGCATTACAGGAATCGCATCTTCAGGAATCTTGGAAGCCATAGGAATCTCCTTTGTTTTTCAGTGACTCGTAATCGCAGTCCTGCTCAGACTTGCTTGCAGGTTTTCGTGTCGTGGTTGGGCGTATGTTCGTCCGGACTTTTTGATTTCAGTGAACGACGGGCAGACAGGCTGGCAGCCCGTAGCCACGAGACTCATCTGACATGTTTGTATCGATGCAGACCCGTCGCGTAAATAGCATTCGGCACCTCAAACAATCTCGCACCACGGAAAAGTTTCTGCAGCATGCTGCCAGACATCATCCGGGATGACGCGAAGGTCTGAGTGGCCGGCCTCGTCCGCGCAGCGGCGCGCGTGAAGCAGGAACGCGTCGACGCCATTCTTGCCAGTAAGAATGGCATTGAGCTGTGCCCGCGCCATCGATCCTCCATGCTCCAACAGGCCCCGACAACGGTAGGCCGCAATCAGGTCATTGAATGGATAGGCCACACGGTGAAGACTTGCTGACCAGCGGTCGCCGTCCCAAAGGAGCATCCCGTAGTGGGCGCCGATGAAACCGTCGTTCGGCGAAGAAACAGCACCGGGGTTGACCAACAGGATTGAGCGATATTGTCGCTGCCACTGGAGGTGGGTATGCCCACAGACGAGAACTCGCTCATGGACTCCGTGCAGGATTTCGTCCAACAATCCCGGAGTCGCATCGGGAAAGATACCCTCTCGTAAACGCCTCGGTGAACCGTGTACCACGCGCAAGGGGTCGGCATTGGGAAAGCGGATGACGAGCTGTTCCGGTAATTCGCGAAGGAAATTCAGGCAATCTTCATCGAGCTGCGAGGTTGCCCATCGGCGGAGGGACCACTGTCCCGATTCGCGACACTCGGCGCGGTCGGTCTTGTCCGCATAGTTGACTACGTTCTCATCGCTGTTTCCCCGGATCATAAAACTGTCCAATGAACGCAATCGTTGAATGGTCTCGGCCGGATACGGCCCACCCATCAGATCGCCTGCGTAGATGAACGCGTCGACATCGTGTTCGCCCAAGTCCGCAAGGACAACCTCGAGAGCCGGCAGGTTTGCATGCACGTCGGAAAGTAAGGCAACGCGTCCATGCTCGAGCGGTTGAGGGGGGTGGTCGAGGTCAATCATGCTGATTGTTATCCTTTCGCAGCCTTTGGCCGCAACTAAAAAAATGTGGGACGGGCGTCTCTCCCGCCAGCGCTCTATTGCCTCTCACCTCTCTGCCTCTCACTTTTCTGACTTTGTCAGGACCCACAATCCTGTTACACCGGAAACTGTCTTCTGCCTTACATTTTCTGCTTTTCATTCAACCGTTCCGCTTCATGACCGGCGGAACCACTAACCTGCAAACGGAGGAAAACCATGTCAGCGAAAACGTGTCTAATGTTTGGCGGCGGAGGAATGGCCGGTGGGTGGATCAATGACTGGGTAAGCAACTTCAGCGAACGCATCAAGATTGTCGGCCTCGTCGATATCAACGAAGAGATACTCGAGAGGCAGGCAGAAACGCTGGGCCTTGATAAAGACCAGCTCTTTACTTCGACCGAAGAAGCAGTCGATAAAGTAAAGGCGGATTTCGCCGGGGTTGCGACACCGCCTCAGTTTCATGCACCCCAGACAATCGCGGCGCTCGAAGCCGGTATGCCAGTCATCTGTGAGAAGCCAATTGCAGGGACGATCGAAGAGGCCAGGGCCATGGTCGAAGCTGCCAATCGCACTGGGCTGCCGGTTTCGATCATTCAGAACTATCGCTACGCCCGCGACAAGCAGGAGGTCCGTCGCATCGTGGATGAAGGCCGGCTCGGCAGATTGCAGCACGTGGTCGGCCGCTACGCGTGCGACTACCGAAAATTCAAGAGCTGGGGCAAGGCCTGGCGCCATGACATGGATTTCGCCCTGCTCTTCGAGGGCTCGATCCATCACATGGATATGCTTCGCTTTCTGAGCGCAGGCGATTGCGTGACCCTGACCGGCTTTGGCTGGAATCCCGAATGGTCGAGCTTCAAACATCTCTCGAGCGGCATGTACATCATGAAGATGAACAACGGCAGCCACTGCTTCTACGAAGGCAACAGCACCTCTGCCGGGATCATGAACTGCTGGCACAGAGAGTACTACCGGCTGGAGCTGGAACGGGGCACGGTTGAAATCACCGGAGGCAAAGACATCACCATCCATCGCAGAGATGAAGAGGTCGAGCAATATGAAGCCCCCGAGCTTCCGTGGGAGGGCCACCATCACCTTTTCGATGAATTCCTGAACTGGCTGGACGGTGGCCAGCCGGCGGACACACGTATCCAGGAGAACATCAAGAGCTTCGCCATGATCATCGCCGCCATGGATGCCGGAACAGAAGGAGCCGTGAGAAACATTTCCGATTATCTGTAAGATCAGAAGTGTTCCATGGCGGCAGAAAACTGTAATTGTTCGTATCGATTTCCGTGGCTTGGCCTCCGCCTGCTAATCTGTTTGAATCTGGAAACCGCGGTAGGGAGCCGACCGGAGTAACTGATGAATACAAGCACATCCTGGATCATCTTTCTGGTGTTTGTACTTTCTTCCCCCGTCTTTTCTGCCAGCCGGGAAGAGCGCGAACAGGCCAGAGCCAAAAAAGAATACGACGAACAGCGGGAGGAACTGCGGGAAAAGTTCGAGCTCGTGCAAGAGAAATTCGATCTGCTCATCGGCGATTACGACAACGCGAAAATCGAGGGCAGAGACAGCATCGGGCAATGGAAGTCTTATCAGAATCGGTTCAAGCGGGAATTCGGCCGCGCCAGGAATTACTACTCGAAGACTCGTTTCAAATTCGACAACCTCAAGATGGTTAATGACACCTTGAAAGATCTCGCCGGGGACATCCCGGATCTCGTGGAAATGATTGGCAAGAACATCGAAGACGCCAGGGACGAGAAGACCATCAGCCTTGAAGAATCCATCACCAGACGCCTGGAAGGAATTTCAGGAATACTGGATATCGAGAAGCCGGTCCTCAGAAGAGGGAGCTGGACGCCCGCGGGCCCTGTCCGATGGAAGGTCATCAATGCTCGACGAAAGACCAGGGACAAGTACACCAAGACACGCCTGGCGACCGTTCGATTCAAGGTTCAGATCACAGACGAGATTATGAAACGTCTGGAAGGGGAAGGCATGATGCTTCTGAGCGCGAACGGCGAGAAGCTTTACC